>NZGF01000077.1 GCA_002690915.1 Crocinitomicaceae bacterium | reverse complement strand
TTTGCACCGCCCAGGTGCTGAAATTGGTAGACAGGCATGGTTGAGGGCCATGTGTCCTTTAGGGCGTGCGGGTTCGAGTCCCGCCCTGGGCACTTCACTCCTACCCGGGTGGCGAAATTGGTAGACGCGCAGTCTTCAGGCGGCTGTGCCTTCGGGCGTGCTGGTTCGAGTCCAGTTCCGGGTACTCGAAAAAGCTTTGGCACAGCCAAGGCTTTTTTTTCGCCGTTCAGGCTAGCGCGGACTACACGTACGGATTCCGATGAGCAAACCGTCCATTTCACTTCGTTGGGCGCTTATCTTTGAACTGTGGTTACTAACAACCCCCTAGGCGCACCGCTTGATACCTTCATCACTGGAGTGCAGCGGCCGTTCTTGATCAGCGGTCCCTGCAGTGCTGAATCCGAGCAACAGGTAGTGGAAACAGCGTGTGCATTGCAAAATTCCGGCATTCACCTGTTCCGCGCAGGTGTTTGGAAGCCGCGGACACGACCCAATACATTTGAAGGAAGAGGGGAACCCGCCTTGGACTGGTTAATGACTGCGCGGCGAGAAACCGGAATCCCCGTATCCACGGAAGTGGCCAATACCCAGCACGTCGAAGCCTGTTTACATGCTGGCATTGATGTCCTCTGGATCGGTGCTCGAACCACCGTAAGCCCATTCGCGGTCCAAGAAATTGCGACTGCGCTTGAAGGAACGAACGTGCCCGTTCTCGTCAAAAATCCCATGCATGCCGATCTGCCTCTTTGGATGGGGGCCATCGAACGGGTGCAAAAAGCCACGGGTGCTCCTGTCTGGGCTATTCACCGGGGGTTTAGCCGTTACGGCCAGAAGGAATACAGGAACGCGCCCATGTGGGAAATGGCCATCGCCTTGCAAACGGCGATGCCGGATTTGCGCATTATTTGCGATCCAAGCCACATTGCAGGAAAGCGAGAACTACTAGAGCAGGTCGCCCAAAAGGCCATGGACTTGGGAATGCACGGTCTCATGATGGAAAGCCATTGCCAGCCAGAAGCGGCCATGAGTGACGCCGAACAGCAAGTCACTCCAGCCCAATTTGAAGCATTGATCCAAGGATTGACCATTCGCAACGCTCACATTGTCCCTGCAGATCCGGCCAACCTCGGCGCTCTTCGCTTGCAAATGGACTCTATCGACGAACAAGTCATCGAGCTGCTCCAAGCCCGCATGAACCTGGCACGCGAAATCGGCAAGTACAAAAAGAACCACGGTATGACAATCCTTCAGATGCGACGATGGAAGGAGGTGTTCAAGACGCGTGGCGCTTGGGCAGAGGCGGCAGGTCTGGGTCCCGAATTCATCGAAACCTACCTCGAACAGGTTCACAAAGAGAGCATCCGCGTGCAAAATGACGAGATGTCTCAAAAAAAACCAGACAATAAGTAACTGAAAACCAGTGCTTTATGTCAAGTATTCATTTATTTTTAAAGAAAAGTGAAACCAAAAAATAGCTGCCCCCGTAATAGCAGTTAGGTTTTGGTTTTGCCACGCTCGATGAGCGTAAATGAATCAGGCGATTTGGTGAGAAGGGGTCCCTCAACGGAGGGGCCCCTTTGATTTTTTAAGCCCAATCCCTTTCACGTGTGTCGGGTGAACATATGCAGCCAAATCGACCGGCTCAATCGCATCAACACGGGCATCAACAACACCAGCAGGATAATACCCGTGGTCAAGAAAAGCGGCACATCCTCGAAGAAGGAAAATTCCATCCAGCCCCACCAGTCAAAACAAGTCATCGCCACCAATAAAGCGATCCATAACGCCACCGTCAGCGCGTAAGACACGTAGGCGGCACCAAAATAAAATCCAGGCTCGCGCGCAAAGTCCTCGCCGCAGACCGCGCAAGCCGAGGACATATCACTAACATGCTTAAGATCGTAAGCACGCGAACGAAAGAGTTTGCCCTGATAACATTTCGGACAACGGTTGCTGAGCAATGCCCCCAAACGTGTTTTCTTTTGAGGCATTCTGGTGTGCTTATTGGTTGAAGTCTTGCATGGTTGCGAGGCGATGGTAGAGCCCGTTCTGTGCCATCAATTCTTCGTGAGTGCCGGTTTCGCATATGCGGCCCTGGTCCAGCACGATGATTCTATCAGCATGTCGCACCGTACTCAAGCGATGGGCCACGACCAAACTCGTGCGGCCTTGCATCAACCGGCCAATGGCCTCCTGAACTTTTTGCTCTGAGGCCGCGTCCAGGGCAGATGTGGCTTCATCCAGCAACAATACAGGCGGGTCTTTGTAAAGCGCACGCGCAATACTCAGCCGCTGGCGCTGACCACCGCTCAGCTTGCCGCCGCCATCCCCGACGTTCGCGTCCCATTGCCCCTCCATGGCTTCTATGAATTCCCGCGCGTTGGCAGCTTCAGCAGCCGCTTCCATTCGCTTCGGATCACGCTCTCCACCGGCCAATGAGTCCAGATCTATGTTTTGTGACACAGAAGCATTAAAAATGCGCGATTCTTGGGTGACTAATCCCAGCTGCGCTCTAAAACTGGAGACTTCAAACGTACTGATATCGACGCCGTCCCAAGCGATGCGACCGTCCTGAATCTCATAGAATCGAGCCAGCAGGTGCATTAATGTCGTCTTACCGGAGCCGCTTGGGCCCACCAAGGCGACCGTTTCGCCATTCTTAACATTGAATGACACATTCCTCAATACCGATTCGGAGCCGTAGGCGAATGAAATATTTTCAAATCGAATCTCTGACGCCAGCGGCATTGTCTCAGCTTTTCCCGCATTGACTTCTTCTTCGGCGTCCAAGATTTCATCCAATCGATCCAACGATGCTGTCCCTTTTTGAATGCGGAACCAACCGTCGCTGATGGAACGGGCCGGTGGAATGATTTGCGAAAACACCACCAAGTATCCGATGAACCAATCCCCGGTCAGTCCTCCTTCGCCACTCAGAACAAGCTTACCCCCAAACCAGAGCAACACCGCCATGACCGTGAGCGAAACGGTTTCTGAGACCGGTGACGACAGGTATTCGCGCTTGTACAGCCGGCGCATCAACATGAAAAAGCGCTGGTTCGATGCATCGAATCGGCGGTGAAAACGGTCCTCCGCATGAAAAGCCTTGACCACGGCCATGCCAGCCAACGTTTCCTCAAGGATGGACACCAGTCCACCCAATTCCTCTTTCCCCTTTCGGGCTGCGTATTTCAAACTCTTCGCGATACGACTAATAATGTATCCGCTCAACGGCAAGAACAAAATGGAAAAGAGGGTCAGCTCCCAACTCAAGTAGAACAGCGTCCCAAGGGAGACCATAATGGCAATGGGCGCCTTAAATAGGATTTCAACCGTACCGATGATGCTGAATTCCACCTCCATCAGGTCATTGGTCATGCGGCTGATGGCATCCCCTTTGCGCGCATCAGAGTACCACGCCATGGGCAATTTTAGCACTTTGACGTACATCGAATTGCGCAAATCCCGGCTGACGCCTGTTCTAATTGTCGCCAATGAGAACAATGCCGCATAGCCCACGGTATTCTTCAGCATGGTAATCCCTACAATTCCAAAGCAGATATAAAGGAGCGCAACCTCCGGCCCGGCTGAATGTACGAAGGCGTCGAATTGGCCACTTAAGCGCTCGATTCCAGATGCATCTGCCGGCACCTCCACAGACGAATCAGCACCTGCCCCGCCGAATAGTATCCGCAAAAATGGAACGACACTAAGAAAAGTGAAGAGCGACAAAACGGCATTCAAGATGTTGCAAACAATGTTCACCAACAAGTTGGCCTTGTACGGCAACACATATCCAATCAACTCCCGCAATCGCTTCAAATCAATGGTCCTTCAATCCGTCCACCAACTGGGCAGACAGCCCAATGTAATTACTTGGGGTTAAACGATACAGTTCTTGCTTTATTTCATTCGACACATCCAGCGTTTGGATGAAAGCCTGAATGCTCTCTTGCGTAATCGCCGTGTTTTGGCGGGTCAATGCCTTGAGCGCCTCATACGGTTTGGGGTATCCTTCCCGCCGCAGAATGGTTTGGATGCCTTCAGCAACAACGGCCCAATTGGCATTGAGGTCCGCCTGGATGGCTCCTGGATTCAACAGCAACTTGCCCAGTCCTTTTTGCAACGATTGCAACGCCACCAAACTGTGACCGAGAGGTACACTCAAGTTTCGCAAAACCGTTGAATCGGTGAGATCCCGCTGCAATCGGCTGATGGGTAGCTTTTCGGCAAAATGCTGAAGGACAGCATTGGAGACTCCCCAGTTGCCTTCTGCATTCTCAAAATCGATGGGATTTACTTTGTGCGGCATCGCGCTGCTACCAACCTCACCGGCTTTGATTTTTTGCTTGAAATACTCGTGGCTGATGTAGGTCCAACTGTCCTTGCACAAGTCCATCAAAATGACTTGAATCCGACGCACCGTGTCGCACCACTCCGCCAATCCGTCGTAATGTTCGATTTGGGTCGTGATCTGACTGCGTGTCAGGCCGAGCCCCTGGCCGACAAATCGGTTTGCAAAATCCACCCAATCGGTGTTCGGATACGCCACGAGGTGGGCGTTGAACTGGCCCGTTGCCCCGCCGAATTTGGCCGGGTAATTCAAGGCTTTCAATTTCTTGAGCTGCGCATCTAAACGGTCTACGAACACGGCCCATTCTTTGCCAAGCGTCACCGGCGATGCCGGCTGGCCGTGGGTGCGCGCCAACATGGGGATATCCCGCCATTCTCGCGCTTGGGAAATAAGCGTGGCGCGAATCTCATCGAGGTAAGGAATGAAAACTTCCTCGGTGGCGCGCTTCAGCGATAGTGGAATGGCAGTGTTATTAACGTCTTGGGAGGTCAATCCGAAGTGCACAAATTCCTGAATAGCTCCACACCCCAATTCCGTCATGCGCTCCTTGATGAAGTACTCTACGGCCTTCACATCGTGGTTGGTAACGTGTTCAAACGCTTTAATCCTATCAGCATCAGCTTCCGAGAACTGAGTATAAATGGAACGCAGATCACTCAGCGTTTGCTGTTCCAATTGAGGCACACGCAATGCCGACTCACCCATCAATGCGATAAAATATTCCACTTCGATTTCGACCCGGTACTTCATGAGTCCCCATTCTGACAAATAAGGTGCCAGTGCTGCTGTTTTATTCCGATAACGGCCGTCGATTGGAGAAAGGGCTGTGAGTTCGTTCAACTGCATAAGAGCGGACGTTTGTGAGCGACAAAAATACGGCTGATTTCAACGTGTTTCACCCTAATTCTTCGAACTTAGCCCTATGAAATCGACGTTCACAATCGACGGGATGACTTGCAGCGGTTGCGCTGCAAAAGTGACCTTTACGTTGCAACAAATAGATTTCGTATCTGCGGTAAGGGTTGACCTCGATGCCATGCAGGCAACCATCGAAGCCGATCGTAACATTGACACTGCGGAAGTTGCATCCGCCCTCGCTGACTATCCCAAGTATACTGCACGCGCATTCGCTGCAAATACCGATGCGGCAGGGACGCCAAGGCCCTCCCAATGGCGGACCTATTGGCCGCTCATCTTAATAGGCCTTTTCATTACGGCCGTTTCAGCGGGCATTGCATGGAAGACCGACGGAGCTATGAGCACATTTATGGAGTGCTTCATGGGCGCATTTTTTTTGGTGTTTTCATTCTTTAAATTCCTCGATATAAGGGGCTTTGCTGAGAGCTATCAATCGTATGATTTGTTGGCCAAGGCCGTACCCGCGTATGCGTTCATCTATCCTTTCCTGGAATTGTTGCTCGGCATGGCGTGGGCATTCGAAGGAGGCATCTTTCCCGTTGCCCTGATTACTGTTCTATTGATGGGGTTCAGTGCAGTTGGAGTAATCGCGGCAGTAACCCGCAAAAAACACATACAATGCGCTTGCCTTGGCACGGTGTTCAATCTGCCGATGAGCACAGTCACCATCGTCGAGGACTTGCTAATGGTGGTAATGGCAGCGGCATTCCTGCTTCCCTAATTTTTTTTTACCATGCAACTTCATACGATTCACACAGGTAACTTCATGCTCGACGGCGGCGCCATGTTCGGTGTCGTGCCCAAGTCCTTATGGAGCAGGCACATCATGGCAGACGCGAACAACATGTGCTCTTGGGCCATGCGGTGTTTGTTGATTGAAAACGGTGACAACCTCCTCCTGGTGGATACGGGTATAGGACTGAAACAGTCTGAAAAATTCTTCAGCCATTACCGTCTGCACGGGGAGAATTCATTGGATCGGTCGCTCACTAAACGCGGTTTCTCTCGCGACGACATAACCGACGTTTTGCTGACGCACCTGCACTTTGACCACGTCGGCGGAGCCGTCGAACGCAATGCGAACGGCCTGCTCAAACCAGCCTTCCCTAATGCCCAATTTTGGACTTGTGAGCGGCACTGGGATTGGGCCATGAATCCCAATCCGCGCGAAAAAGCTAGTTTCCTGAGCGAAAACCTATTCCCCCTGGAGGAAAGCGGTCAGCTCCGATTCATCGACCGCAATGGCCGGTGGAGTCATGAACCGTTTGGTGAGCGATTTCCGGGATTGGACATCTTTTTTGCAGATGGCCATACCGAAAGCCAAATGCTCCCGGTTGTTTCCTACCGAGGAACACGGGTGGCGTACATGGCGGATTTGACGCCGGCCGCTGCACACCTGCCCATGGCCTGGGTCATTGGATATGACACTCGCCCTTTATTGACCATGGAAGAAAAAGCTTTGCTTTTGGAGCAGGCCCACAGCGAAGATTGGATTCTATTTTTCGAGCACGATGCCTCGAATGCCTGCTGCCGATTGGAATCGACAGAAAAGGGAATCAGGGCTACAGATCTGGCGCCCAGTTTTGAAGAATCGTGGGGCTGAATCAGCTCAGCCTGCGATCAAGCCTTGGTTGATGCGTTTGACCAGCGCGGGCCCCTCGTGAATCAGGCCGGAATACACCTGCACCAAGCTCGCACCGGCGTCGAGCTTCTCTTGCGCATCTTCCGGGCCACAGATGCCTCCAACGCCAATGATAGGGAACGCGCCCTTTGATTGCTCGTGCAAGTACCTAATCACCTCAGTTGAACGGGAGCCCAAAGGAGCACCACTCAATCCACCGCCCCCCATATGTTCCACTTTCTCAGCCGGAGTCTTCAACCCTTTCCTTGAAATGGTGGTATTTGTCGCAATAACTCCCGCAATGCCTGCCGCTTGAACCAATTCGACAATGTCGTCCAATTGGTTATTCGTCAGGTCCGGAGCAATTTTTAAGAAAATTGGACGCTCAATGGAACGCTTGGACCGTTCGCGCATCAAGGTTTCAAGCAATTTCTGAAGTGGTTCTTTCTCCTGCAATTCGCGCAGGCCCGGGGTATTGGGTGAACTTACATTGACAACAAAATAATCAACGTCATCATAAAGCGCATTGAAGCATTGAACGTAGTCCGACTCCGCTCGTTCGTTGGGCGTGATTTTATTTTTTCCAATGTTACCGCCGACGATTAAGCCCGGTGGTCTACGACGCAAACGTGCCGCTGCCGCCGCCATTCCGGAATTATTAAAGCCCATCCGATTGATAATGCCTTTGTCATCCGGCAAGCGAAACAACCGCGGCTTGGGATTGCCGTCCTGCGGCAAAGGCGTCACGGTGCCAATTTCTACAAATCCAAACCCCAGAACGCGCATTTGTTTCAGCCATCGCGCATCCTTGTCAAATCCCGCTGCCAAGCCCACAGGATTCGGAAATTTCAGTCCGGCCACCTCCACTTCCAATGCATCGGATTGCACAGCGTAAAAAGCACGCAAGAGAGCTCCTACCCCGGGAATCGCACAGGCAAACGTCAACAAGGTCATTGTCCACTCGTGGGCCTTTTCGGGCTGCAGTCTAAAAATCAGCGGTTTCAGCGTCTTGTACATGGAGCGAAAATAATGCGATTCATCGGGTTGACTGTTGAAAAAACTGTGGATAGCGCATGCGCGTCCACCCACCGTTAGCATGCACTCATCAAATAGATTTGATTCCCAACGATGAACAACCTTGGGCTTTTTAGTTGGATGAAGAGGCGGAAACTCACCGAAGAACAGGTGGCGGCCCTTTTCGTTAAAACCACTTTTGAAACTGTGGAGCAAGGTTGGCCCGAAATCGCGGCTTTTCTCAATGAATCGCCTGTCTTCACCGAACGGCCCAATCTGGACAAAGAGGATTACGGTCGGTTCTTGATGATTATCGTTTCGGCAAACCTCCAGCTCATTCCCAAGCATTTTGACAGTGGTGTTGACCGGCAGATTATCCAACACATCTGCTCGAAGTTTGCGGTGGCTTTCGGACTGAAACCGGACGTTTTCACATCAAAAGTGAAGAATTACCGGTCATTTATGAAGCAAATTAATCGCCCTTCCAAGAACCTGGTAACGGCGATGACCCGCGCCATCTTCTACAAGTACCATCTGAATAAATTCCAAGAGCCGTACTTCCGTGACATGAATGCTCCTGAGCCCAATATCCAGCGAGAGCTGAAAGGCCTTATGGCGCACTTCCTTTGGGATTGGGATGCATTCACAGAGAACTACAGGGTCTCCGCAAGCAAAGTCCGCTTATGACAAACGGTCCAGGTCTCGTGCCTGGTCTTTTTCCTTGAGTGAAGCGCGCTTGTCGTGCAACTTCTTCCCCTTCGCAACAGCAATATTCACCTTGGCGTATCCGCTCTGAGCGATGAACATCCGAACGGGTACGACTGTCACACCAACATCCTTCAAGCGCTTTACCAATTTCTTGAGTTCCGTCTTCTGCAATAGTAGCTTTCGCGGACGCCGAACTTCGTGGGGAGTGTACCCTGCATTGGGGTATTCGGCGATGTACATGTTGTAAACGAAAAACTCCCCGCTGTGGAAGCGGCAGTAGGCTTCACCAATGCTGGCCTTGCCCGCCCGAATGGACTTGATTTCCGAACCGACCAATTGAATTCCAGCGGTGAATTCGTCCGTCAAGAAATAGGCATAGGACGCCTTTTTGTTTTTTATCTCAACCGCCATAGGACAAAAGTAAAGCAACGAGGCTACCACCGTCCTACCTTTGGGTCATGGAAGCGCAAACCATCGATTCGGCCATCCGAGCCATGCCTAAAGTGGAACTCCACTGCCACTTGGAACTGGCCATTCGGCAAACCACCTTGAAAAGGTTCGCATTGGAGCGCGGATACGCCGTTGCAGACGACGAAAAATTTGCAGAGGCATTTCTCATTCAATCGCCAATGGGTGAATTGCCCTCTGTCTTACATAAATTCCTGAACACACGGGACGTTCTCGATTCGGCCGATTGCATCGAACAAGTCACGTTTGAAGTGTGCGAGGACATGTACCTTCAATCCAACGTGCGCATCCTGGAATTGCGCTATGCCCCAAGCTTTCTGCTGGATAAGCATACCCACATTTCTGCGGATGCCCTGCAGGAGGCTGTTCAACGCGGTGTGAATCGAGCCGAGGCGATGTACCCCATCGCTGTGGGATTGATTTGCATCTTGCAGCGCACAAAATCAGTCGAGGACAATGCGTATTGGGTGGATTTTGCTTTAAACCATAAAAACGATTTTCTAGCCCTCGACTTGGCTGACAACGAGGTAGACTTCGATCCCGAACCCTTCATTCCCCTGTTCCGACGGGCGAAAGCAGGTGGGTTGGGCATTACCGTTCATGCAGGGGAGCCGCGCGTAGCGGGAATTTCCAAGAACATCACCACAGCAATTGAATCAATGGGTGCTGATCGAATCGGCCATGGTTTGCAAGCCATTGAAGACCCAAAGGTGATAGACTTGCTGGTTCGCACAGATACCCCACTAGAACTCTGTCCAACAAGCAACTGGTTGACCGGCGCGTGCGATGGGCTGCATGCCCATCCCATAACAGCACTGTTCGAAGCTGGCGTACACACCACTATCAACACCGACGACCCGGGTATCATGATTACCGACCTCAATCTGGAATTTCAGCGCGTTCACGTGCACCAAGGGTTTACCCACGAACAACTTCAGCAGTGCGTAAAGTGGGCGTACGCACACAGCTTCATCCCCGCAGCCAAAAAAGATGCCGTGTGGCCGGCTCCATGAACATGCTCCGACTACGCAAATTGATATTGGCGATGTGTGCCGTGGCCGCCGTCCAACAGGCGTTCGGACAACCCACCATTGGCACACTGATCATGGAGCCTGGTGCGAATCAAGATTATGTGCTCTTCAGTCCCAGCGGCTCAGAGACAACCTACTTGATTGACAAATGCGGACGGCACATCCACAATTGGGAAACGGAAGGGCGCCCCGGCCTAATGGCTTACTTCATGGAAAACGGTGATTTGGTCCGCACGCGACGCCACCAAACGGGTCAATTTCTCGGCGGTGGAATCGGCGGAATCCTTGAGCGGTTCAATTGGGAGGGCGATTTACTGTGGACCGATACCCTTGCGACGTTTTCTCAGCACCAACACCATGACATTGCCATTATGCCCAACGGAAATATATTGGCCATTCTTTGGGAAAAATGGTCCGCTGAAGATGCCATTGAACGCGGTCAGCTGCCGGAGCTCGCATCTGAGGAGGTATGGGTGACGCGGGTGGTCGAATTGGCTCCGCAACCAAGCACAGGTAGTGAAGTCGTCTGGTCCTGGAGCCCATGGGAACACCTCATCCAGAACACGGACCCTGCCCTTCCCAATTACGGCGAACCGTCGGATCACCCTGAGCGATTCGACATCAACTTCGAAGCCGTTGCAGAAGCGGGGGGACCAGGATTTGGTCAAGAGGCGGCATACGATTGGATGCACGTCAACAGCATTCAGTACCATCCAGAACGCGATGAAATCGTCCTAAGCAGTCGACATTGGAGCGAAGTGTGGATCATCGACCACAGCACCACCACCGAAGAGGCAGCCGGAAGCAGCGGAGGCCAGCACGGCAAAGGCGGTGACCTGCTCTGGCGCTGGGGCAATCCAGCGGCTTACGGCCAAGGTGATGAAGGCGATCAGACGTTTTTCGGCCAACACGACGCCCAATTCATATCCAATCCGGAGGGGCTTCGTATCAGCGCGTACAACAACGGTGTGGGACGTCCCGATGGCAATTACAGCACGGTTCAGCAAATCCAAGTCCCATTAGACGAGGAGAGTGGATTCGCTTACCCCATCAATGGGACCTTCGGGCCTGAAGCGGCAACATGGACCTATCCCACGATCCCCGATTTCACCTTCTACTCTCCCAACATCTCCGGCTACACCCAACTGTCCGATGGCCACCACCTCATCTGTCAAGGTGCCAAAGGCCGGTTTTTCGAACTGGACGAAGCGGGCAATCTCGTGTGGGAATACTTCAACCCCATCACCAGCACGGGTCCCTTGGCCCAAGGCAGCAATCCGGTCCAGAATGCGGTGTTCCGAGTCACCTCAATTCCCACATCGCACCCGGGCTTAGCGGGGCGCGACCTTGAACCTGACACTCCGCTTGAGTTGAATCCCTTACCTCTGGATTGCTCCGTTGATCTGGAGGACGCTGAGTTGTCTGAGGCTGTGTTATTGTGGCCCAATCCCGCCAGCTACTCACTCACCATTGGCAACCTCCGCCCGGCTGTTCCTACAAATATCAAGATTTGCGATGCTACCGGACAAGTGCATTGGACGGGCACCGTAACGCATAAAGCCACCGTGGATATTCGCTTTTGGCCGCCAGGGATGTATGTCGCTATTTTACAACGATTGAAATCTGATACGCATCCTGCAACCTCAATAACCCTCAAATTCTTGGTGCAATGAAAATCACTCCCTGCATCGCCCTCCTGCTTAGCGTATTCTATTTGACCCTGGCTTACGGTCAATCCAACACAGTAGGAACAATTTCCTATAACCCCGATTTGTATGCGGACGGTTACACCTTAATCTATGCGCACAATCAACCCCATGCCCGCCTAATAGACGCCTGTGGAGAAGTGGTTCACATGTGGACCAACGATTCGCTTCGCCGACCAGGCAATAGTGCCTACATAACCCCGACGGGGAACCTCGTGTGGGCGCATCGCCCGGCAAGTGTTCAGAATGATCCGATTTGGGCTGGCGGCGGCGGCGCTGTGATTGAAGGACGCTCATGGGACAATGCCATTCTGTGGAATTATAGCCTCAATGATTCAACTGGGCGCTTGCACCATGATTTTGCCTTCACCAGTGCTGGAACTGTTCTAGCCATAGCATGGGAACGTATGGATTCAACCGCAGCGATTGAGGCCGGTCGAAACCCTGAACTTCTTGAAGAAGGTGAGCTCTGGAGTGAGCGGATTATTGAGTTGATGCCCAATGAATCAGGCGGGGCCGATGTCATCTGGGAATGGCGTGTATGGGACCACCTGATACAAAACTTCGACTCCACCAAGGCGAATTACGGCGACCCCCATCTCTCGCCGAGCCGAGTCGATCTCAACTTCGGCACCCCAAGTTCAGCGGCCGCAGATTGGCTGCACATCAACAGCATCGACTACAACCCCGAGCTTAATCACATCTTGCTCAGTGTTCCAACCTTCGACGAATTGTGGATTATCGATAAAGGAGCACCGGATGAAGGGTTGATATGGCGTTGGGGCAATCCAGAGGCCTTCGGCCGGGGAACGAGTGTTAACCAGCAATTGCACTACCAACATGCCGCCCGTTGGTTGGACGCTCCTTACCATGCTAGCACTCCAGATTTTGGCAAAATTGCCGTCTTTAATAACCGCAATCCGGGTAGTACAGGCCCCTACTCCAGCGCTCATTTGATCAGACCGGAACTCATCGAGAACGAGGCAACCACCGCCTACATGCAGTACACGGTCAATGACACCACAACCTATGCCCCGGTCGGTTTCGATTGGACATGGACCGCACCGGTGCCGACCGATTTCTTCAGCAGTGGCCTATCAAACTTTGAACGTCTGAACAATGGGAACAACCTCATCCTTAGCGGGCGCACCGGAGAAATTTATGAGTTTACCGCAACCGGAGAAACCGCTTGGTATTACCGCGTGCCTCTTCAAAGTGGAGCGACCATTGCGCAAGGAACGGAGCTTGGGATGAACGACAACTTGCTTTTCCGGGCCACGCGGTATCCGGCCCAATTCCCGGCATTCAATTCAGTCGATCTCACCCCCATGGGAGCATGGGAACTGGACCCTACTCCGCTGCTGGTGTGCCAACCTTGTAACCTTACGGCCACCCTAAACCTTGAACCTGGGTATGCTTCAGTGAATGCGATGGGGGCCAATGGAACGACTACAATCACATGGCTACTCGACGGAATCGAAGTGTGCACCGGTGAAGAATTGAGCCTTGAAGGCCCCTGCACAAAGGCCGTTCAGGCCTTAGTAGACGGAATGGAAATCGAGGTGCTCATCGTGGATGAGTCAGGGTGTGAAATCTCGATTCCCTTCAATTGGATGACAACCTCCACCACCGAACGAGACCAAACGCTACGGGCATGGCCAAACCCGGCTCGTGAAGCTTTATACATTTCCGGCTTTCAACCCGGGGAGACTGCCTCGTTGCATTCCCTGACCGGGCAACTCGTCGCGAGCCAAAAACTCAACACGAATGAATCCACCGTGAATATGGCCATAGGCTTCGTGCCGGCAGGGGCTTACCTTCTCCGCGTGGGTTCGCACTGCGCACACATACTAATCCGTCATTAACTTACCTACATGACCATGGAACCTTCGATTCTGGCAACGTCACAAAACGGGATTTGCACCATCACGCTGAATCGCCCAGCGGTATTCAACAGCTTCAACCAAGACATGGGCCGCGCTTTTCAACAGGCCCTTGACGCGGCCGCAGCGGATCACTCGGTAAGGTGCGTGGTCATCACGGGCAACGGAAAAGCTTTCTGTGCCGGTCAAGACCTCAAAGAAGTCACCGCTCCGGATGCGCCGGATTTCACCGAAATTGTAGAACAAACCTACAACGAGAGCATCCGCCGAATCCGTTCCATGGAAAAGCCCGTTGTTGGCGCCATCAATGGTGTCGCTGCGGGAGCCGGAGCCAACATCGCATTGGCCTGTGATTTGACCGTTGCGAAGAGTTCCGCCCTATTTATACAGGCATTTTCGAAAATCGGACTCATCCCTGATAGCGGTGGAACCTGGTTCTTACCCCGCCTCGTTGGTATGCAACGGGCCGCCGCTTTGGCCTTTTTGGGAGACAAGCTCAATGCCGCGGAGGCAGAGGCCATTGGGCTCATCCACAAATCCGTGGCCGATGTCGACTTTGACTCAGAAATTGGCAAATTGGCAACCCGGCTCGCTCAAATGCCGACGAGGGGTTTAGGCTTGACCAAACGCGCGTTCAACTCCAGCTGGGATTCCGAATTGTCGGACCACCTCACCACCGAACGCGACCTTCAAATGGAAGCGTCTAAAACCGCAGACTATGCGGAAGGCGTAGCGGCATTTCTCGAGAAACGTGCTCCTCAATTCAAAGGATCATGACCGTTGAGTGGATTGCTGTAACTGACGGATTGCCTGAGGACGACCAGCGTGTGCTGGCGTTTATACCTGGAAACCGTGTATTCCTTCCAGGGAAGGATTTGGCGTTTGAAACTCGCGAAGTCATTGTGCTTCGTTTCTGCCAGGATTACTTCTCAGATCAAGCCGAAAAACGCGAAAAACACGGACGTCACTTTTGGGCAGGTGAGGGCAACAGCAATCACTTTTTCAGCGACGTCACCCACTGGATGCCCATTCCGACGGGACCAGGAATAGCGAAAGACTAGCGGTGCGAAAGAGCGTGCACTTGAATGGCTGCTAATCCCGCTGTTTCGGTACGCAGTCGTTGCTCTCCCAGGGTTACGGCAAGCGCACCTTTTGCGAGAGCCGCATCAATCTCCGCCACTGTAAAATCGCCCTCCGGCCCAATGGCCACCCAACATGGTGCGGTTGTCGATACCGCATCAAATAAATGCGTCTTCTCTGTTGATTCGCAATGGGCGACAAAACCATCACCGATTTTAGCCTCCTCTGAATTTAACCAATCCAGCCACGGAACCGCTGGAGCCAACTCCGTAAGCCAAAGCTGCTTGGATTGCTTCAGTGCACTGACTAAGATTTTCTCCCAGCGTTCCGATTTTTCCGTCTTCCGCTCGCTCCGTTCCGTCCATACAGGTTGAATTTTACGAACACCGTATTCCATGGCCTTTTCCAGAAGCCACTCAAATCGATCGGTGCTTTTGGTCGGAGCAATGACCAAGGTGAGGGGAAATTCTGTTGCCGGTTGGGATTCCTCCAGTGATGTTTCCACTACGCAACAGTGCTTATCTGCCTGTGTCAAGACACCGGCATACCGATTGCCCCTGCCATCCAGCAGACCGATGCGGTCACCAATTTTAGCGCGTAATACGCGCACCACGTGCTTGGACTCAGAAGGATCCAAAAAATGAACCGCGTCAACGTTAGGCGCATAGAAGAATCGCATGGCCCAAAGGTATTCGTCGCTGACGAAACTTACGCAGATACAGGAGCTGCTTTCAGTATAGCGGCATTGGCCGCATGCTCGAATTGCGCAAAATTGGAGGTAAAAAGCTGGGCCAATTTTGACACCGCCGCTTGGTAAGCCTCAGCATCCTCCCACACCTTCGCCGGGATGAGAAGGTTCTGGGGTACTCCCGGGCATGTACCCGGCGAGTGCAGTCCAAAGACTGGATCCTTGTGCATCGCCTCACCATCGAGCTCACCGCTCATGGCAGCTCGTATCATGGCACGCGTGTATTTCAGCTTCATGCGCGTTCCCACGCCGTATCCTCCGCCGGTCCAACCGGTATTGACGAGCCAAATACGCACACCATGTTGTTCCACCTTGTCCGCGAGCATCTCCGCATAATCGGTTGGAGCCAGTGGCATGAAAGGCGCACCAAAACAGGCCGAAAATGTAGCCTGAGGTTCCGTCACTCCGACCTCCGTGCCTGCAACTTTCGCTGTGTATCCCGAAAGGAAATGGTACATGGCCTGGCCTGCACTCAATCGGCTGATGGGTGGCAAAACGCCAAATGCATCGCAGGTTAGGAAAAAGATGTCCTTAGGATGGGCTCCAGTACCATCTGTGGAAGCACCTGGAATATGCGTAATGGGGTATGACACCCGAGTGTTCTGCGTTACCGAGGCATCTGAATAATCCGGTGTAACTCCGTCTTGCTGAAAACCGATGTTTTCCAGCATCGCTCCGAACTTGATGGCGTTGTAAATCTGAGGCTCACGATCAACATCCAAATCTATAGTCTTGGCGTAGCATCCGCCTTCCATATTAAAGACACCATGTTCCCCCCATCCGTGCTCATCATCACCGATCAGCGTGCGGTCGACATCGCTTGAAAGCGTGGTCTTACCTGTGCCAGATAACCCAAAGAAAACTGCCGTTTCACCCGCATCATTCACGTTACATGAGCAGTGCATGGGAAAGACATTGTGGACGGTGGGAAGAACAAAGTTCATGACAGAGAACATGCCTTTTTTGATCTCTCCCGTGTATGCAGACCCCGCAATGAGGATTAATTTTTTCGAGAAATTCACCGCAGTCACATTTCCTTGTCGGCACCCATGAACATTTGGATCTGCCTGGTAAGAGGGAACGCAGATAACCGTCCATTCTGGAGAAGGAACCAGTACATCCTCCTCATCCAACCGGATGAACATATTAGAAACAAAAAGATTTGCCCACGCTTTTTCTGAAATGACACGTGTCTTAATCCGAGAAGCGGGATCAGCCCCTACAGCAGCATCGCGTACAAATACACTGCGGCCTTTCAAGTGCCGAGCAATATCATCATGCAACCGATCAAAATGAGAGGCATCCATGGGCTGGTTAATGTCTCCCCAATCCACACGATGGGCGGTTAGATCATCCTTCACGAGGAAGCGGTCTTTGGGCGAGCGACCAGTGAAAATACCGGTTGACACCGCGAGCGCTCCAGCGTCCGTGAGGACACCTTCGCCCCGTAGGAGGGTTTGTAAAATAAGTTTTGCGGGGGGAAGGTTCCAGTGGACGCGTGCCACACCTTCCAGCTTGACGTCATTCAAAGACGCGTCAAAGGGTGTATTTCCAACGTGTTTCATGAGAGAATTGATCATTGCATTTCTCATTGTTAAAAGTAGATTAATTATTACGAGGATAAGGACCGTTGATTTCGAATAAATTCAAAAACAAACGTGAACCAACTTAATGCCATAAGGACTCCGCCAAGTGGAGCAGCCCACCCCAACTTATTCAAGAATGCTGATCCCGGCGCAATGCTCTCGGCGGCAACCGTGCCGGAAAAAAGCAAGGTGCCAACCACCAAAATGCGCTCGGGCCACATGCGCTGGGCCACGCCTCGGCTCAAGGTGCGAACGGCAACCATGAGGACGAGCCCCAATCCCATAAATCGGAAGTATTCCACTGCAATGCCCCAGCGCATTTGGAGTTCTGGACTGGCCATGCCGTGACGGCCATATGCAGCGAGCAATACAGAAGCGCCCACACACAGCAAACCCCAAGCAACCCAAAGGCATTGTTCGCTGTTAAATGATCGCATAGTCAAAATTATTTCGGCAACCCGGTGTCACGTTCGCCACAGCACGAGGTATAATCAACAAAAGCAGATAACTTGCCCACATGAAGTCACTACCACTTTACATTCCAATTCTATCAACTTGGTTACTCAGCGTCACAGCTACAGGTCAGTCCCCTTGGGGCTGGAGCCTCACACAAGGGCCTGTCGTTACCATAGAAGAGAATGTCATGCCCCACCCTTTCACGGGTGGTCTGAGTGCGCCCCAGTGGTCTGAGATTGACATGGACTGGGACGGAGATATGGATTTATTTACCTTCGATCGGGACGGTGGTCGCATCTTGGTTTTCGAAAAGACCGATGCTGGCGTCTGGAAGGAGCGTCCGGACTGGAGCCAAGGCTGGCCAGCTCTCAAGCACTGGGTGCTGTTGCGAGATTTTGATTGCGATGGGTTGCCAGACCTGTTCACAGGTTACCAAAACAGCATACACGTCTACCGCAATACCACTGTGGTGAGTGGTGTTCCAACGTTTGAGCCCTACGCGTTGCCGCTTACAGCTAGCTGGGACTTCGGAAGCGGTGCCCAAGAGCTTCCGTTGGTATGTTTGACCATCGACAAACCGGCTATTTTCGATGTGGATAATGACGGCGACCTCGACTTCATTTGCTTCACCGAGACGAGTACCTCATTGTACCGGTTCTCAGGAGAAGTCGAATGCGGGCTGGACTTAGTCTGCACCAACCGCTGCTACGGCATGGTATCAGAGGGTTCGGAAGACAACTCATTGTTCATAGGAGCAGATCACAGCTGCAGTTTCAACGTTGTCGAACCCGAAGGCCGACCAGCACCTATCGGCGCGGCATCTACCGAACGGGATGGTCTTCATGCAGGTGGTGCCATCACGGCACTGCAATTCGACGGGGAAAACTTCCACGACCTGCTCATCTCCGACGTCACCTACCCCACCATGAGCGGACTCATGCTCGAAAACGCCAGCGATGGACAAGACAGTACCGCATGGGTGGACATGGCATTTCCTGCACTTGTTCCGCACACCGGTGAAGCCGATAGCATTGTCCTCCAGCGGTTTCCTGCTGCATTTCCCATCGACCCAGATGCCGACGGCGACTGGGACTTGGTCGTATCCCCCAACATTGCACTCGAAATCGACGGCGATCAATGCGTCCAATTGTGGGAAAACCAAGGAACCGTTGAGGTCCCCGTGTGGGCACTGGCCTCCGATCATTGGATACAGGATGGAACCATTGACGTCGGTCGAGGGGCGATTCCCATCTTACACGATCTCGACGGAGATGGAGATTTGGACCTCGCCATTGGCAATAAAGAGCGCTACGAAGGCGTAAACGATACCCCGACAGCCATCGCCCTGTTCGAGAACACTGGAACCGGGAATGAACCAATCTTTGAATGGAGAACTTGGTCAGTCTTAGATTTTTGGTTTAACGGCATCGAAAGCGGCCATCCGACCTTTGGCGACCTGGACGGTGACGGTGATAGCGACCTTATCGTTGGAGACGAACTCGGATTACTTCACATATACAGCAACAATGCTGGCCCCGGTACATGGCCATCATGGGCGTTGGACCAACTGGCCCTTCAAGACGCATTGGGCGATGCCATCGACATTGGACAATTCGCTACACCCCAGCTGATCGATGTAAGTGCGGATGGTCTGCTCGATCTCGTCATAGGAGAGAAAAACGGAACGTTGTCATTGTACCTGAATTGTGGCTCGTCCTCAGTCCCAGCTTGGTGCCTCCAAAGCACCCCTGAACTGGAGTCCAACTGGGGTGGTATCCAAGTCAACAATGCACTCGGCATCAATGGATACGCCACACCGTGTTTGTTTGAGAGCGGCGGTGACATTCACGTCGCTGCCGGCAATGAATTGGGAGAAATCCAATACTTCGGCATCCTCGATCCCTTGAATATTCTGGCGCCTCTGAATGCCATCGGCTCATCGTGGAACGAGGCCATGCGGGGACTGCGCGCCAGTGGAACGCTCGGCGATGTCAACGCCGACGGCATTCCCGAATTGATTGTAGGCATCCAAAACGGAGGGTTACGCTGGTTCAATGGCACAGCTCTGGACATCACAAACCAGGAACCATCTAATGATCCTGTTATAGCGCCCAACCCGGTTAATGCCGGAGACTTCATTGGCCTTCAGCTTACTGAACCTAGCCACGTTGAATGGTTCGATGCACAAGGCCGATTGGTCCAAGTTATGGGTATGCAGCAGGTTGGCGCAACTTCCCTTCCTGCTCCTGCAACGCCTGGCCTGTATTTCTTAACGACACAACCCGCAGCGGGCGGAATCATCCGGACCGTGCAGGTTGTCGTTCAGTAAAGCGATCAGACTTTCGCTCGAGTTCAAGCGTCTGAATTCATTCGGTCGAGCACCTCAGCCACGCCTCGTACTGCCTTTTCGCTTTCGGTGAGCAGTGCTTTTTCTTCCTCATTGAGGTCCAACTCAATAATTTTCTCTATTCCGTTCTTTCCCAGCTTCACGGGAACACCCAAGTATAGATCGTTCACACCATACTCACCGGTCAACCATGCACACACCGGGAAAATGCGCTTCTGATCGCGCACGATAGCCTCCACCATTTGCGCTGCTGCTGCCCCGGGTGCATACCAAGCTGATGTACCCAACAAATTCACAATCTCTCCTCCTCCCTTCTTCGTACGTTCTACAATCGCATTCAGTTGCTCAGCATCGATCAGCTCAGTCACCGGAATACCACCAACTGTAGTGTATCGAGGGAGAGGCACCATGGTGTCGCCGTGGCCGCCCATCAATACCGCTTGTATGTCCTTGGGAGAGCAATCCAACGCCTCCGCCAAGAACGCCCGGTAGCGAGCGGTATCGAGGATACCCGCCATGCCCATAATCTTGCTCGAAGGTTTGTTCGCTGCGAGGTAGGCGCAGTAGGTCATCACGTCTAGGGGATTCGAAACGACAATAATGATGGCATCCGGGCTGTGCTCGAGGATGCTGTTCGTCACGCTTTTGACGATACCAGAATTGGTCGCAATTAAATCGTCACGGCTCATGCCGGGCTTGCGAGGTAATCCGCTCGTGATTACCACCACATCAGAGTCTGCTGTTTTCACATAGTCGTTGGTGGCGCCAACCGTCCGGGTATCATATAAGTTGATGGGAGCGGTTTCCCAGATGTCCAAGGCCTTGCCTTCGGCAAATCCATCCTTGATATCCAACAAAACGACTTCATTCGCTACTTCACGGGTAGCAAGGACATTGGCGCACGTGGCACCGACATTTCCTGCGCCGACTACGGTTACTTTCATGATTCTGCAATTATGATGTTTGGGAGTGCAAAAGTACACAATGAAAGGCCTGTGTCCATGGAACGTGTACAAATCAAACCAACGCAGACGTTCTAACCGATGGAACCACCTGTCAATTGTTTATTTTCGCTTACATGATGCGCAACGTCACTTCCCTCACCCTTATCATTTCCCTTGTCCTATGCCTTGGGCAAGCCTTGTGGGCTCAACCTGGAACGCTCTCCGGAGGTCATTACCCTGCTGGACAAGCAGGTACTGATTTCAACGTAAACAATGCCAAGAACAACAAAGAAGGCAATTGGGTCCGGGTATGGCCAAACGGCAATCTGTATTACGTGGGGCAGTTCAAAGACGGCGTTCCTTCCGGACAATTCAAGTTCTTCTTCGAAACAGGAGAGCTCATGTCCGAAGTAACGCATATTGATAACGGGGGGATGGCCTTCACCAAATTGTACAGAAGAGGAGGTTCATTGCAAGCTGAAGGCACGTACATGTCCAGCAGAAAACTGAACGAACAAGGAGAGCCCGTGCGCCTTAAACATGGCGAGTGGGTGTATTACGATGCCAATGGTCAAGCACGACTGAAGGAAAACTACAATATGGACGTTCTCCATGGAAAGGCCGTGACCCTGAGTAAAAATGGCAAGCGGCTCGAAGAGGGGGACTACGCAGACGGCGAGCGCGATGGAACGTGGAAGACGTGGGATGAATTCACAAACGTGCTCTCGGAAATGAGCTACCGAGATGGCGTGTTTCACGGCATGTGCAAAATCAATTACGCAAACGGTAGGCCCCAGACAGTGGGCATGTTCGACACAGGTAAGGAAAACGGATACTGGAAATCCTTCCTGGAAGACGGAACCGTGCAAACTACTCGACAGTTTGATCACGGCCAGTTGATTAAAGAAATCCATGAAAATGGACCTGTCCTGTTGACATTTCCTGACGGACGACCTCGCGAAGAATTCGAGGTCGTGGACCAACGGAAGACCGGGCCCTTCCGCGAATGGCACGATACCGGCGAATGGACCATTGAAGAATCCATAGACCCCGAAACAGGCGACCCCATTCGGAAGCGCATCCTCAAGGGGGATGCCATTCGAAGGGAAGGAGAATACATAAATGGAAAATTGGACGGTGACGTCTACAACTACGACCTAAGCGGGCGGTTGTTGCTGATTGAGCGTTACGAGGATGGGAGGCTGAAAAGCAGCGAAAAGCAATGAATGCGTTCCGGGCGCTTTCTGCAACGCTTGCACTCTCATCGATTCTGAGTTTCCATTCGCGAGGTCATGGCCAAACAGCTCCCAGTCGCTACTGGGTTCAATTCGAAGGCAAGCTAACGGATGAGTTGCCCGCTGGCTATTCCACGCCTTACACCTTGGACACCCCTTCAGCCTTCTTGAGCCCTAAGGCCATCTTCCGGCGTTTAATGCAAAACATTGACGTCACAGCGCATGATCTCCCAATCCCTCCCTCCTACATCGACTCGCTTCAGACGATGGAGGGATTCAGGGTGATTTTAAAAAGCAAATGGTTCAACGCCGTGACCATCGCCGTGGTCGACTCAGCCTTTGACCCTTACACGTTACTTGCGCTGCCCATGGTGAACGCTGTGAAAAGCGTGCAGTGCATACAAGGTGATATAAGAGAGCCCGTTGTGGTGGAACCACCTCGGGAATCCGTGGAACCGACCGCCTACGGCGGCGGGCTGGCGGCGCTAGAGCAGTTGAATGCGGATTGGCTCCACGGGCTCGGTTTTCGCGGGGACGGCATGACCATCGCCGTATTGGACGCCGGATTTGAAAACACGGAAAGCCTGCCCATTTTCCAACGGGCGTGGGACGAAGGCCGCATCCAAGAAGGCCTAGACGCCATGTATTCTCAAGGCGGATTGTTTGCACACCATCGGCACGGCACAGCTGTGCTCGGCACCATGGCGGGCCATTTGAAGGACTCCTTGATTGGCACCGCACCGGATGCGTCTTATGTCTTATACCGAACCGAGGATGCCTACAGCGAATACCTGATTGAGGAAGATTATTGGGTCGCAGCTGCAGAGCATGCGGACAGTGTTGGCGTAGACCTGATCAACACATCACTCGGGTACAGCCTTTTTGATGACAGCACCATGAACCATGTGTACGCCGACCTCAATGGGACGACTGCCCGTATAAGTCAAGCCGCTGAATGGGCCGCTGAAAAAGGCATTCTCTGCACCACTAGCGCGGGTAACAGCGGTGCAGCGGCCTGGCACTACATCACAGCCCCGGCTGATGCCGATGGCATTTTAACGGTAGGAGCTGTAAATGCGAATGGACAACACGCAGTGTTCAGTGGGTGGGGCCCTACTGCAGACGGCAGGGTAAAGCCTGACGTCATGGCCTTGGGCGTACAAGCCGCTTATCCGTTTGCAGATTCTACCATTCGCCGCGGCAATGGAACGAGCTTCTCCTCACCTATTCTTTGCGGTGCAGCAGCATGTTTATGGCAGGCCTTTCCTGTGGCGACCGCTCAAGAAATCCGTCATGCCATTGCCGCGTCCGCACACCTCCATGGGCAACCCAACGACAGCATGGGCAACGGCATTCCCGATTTCCGCAGGGCCTTTGATTTACTCAACGATACCGGAGCGGCCTCGTGGGATGCTCAGGCCTCGTCCGAATCCTTGATTTTCCCCAACCCTAGCAGTGACGGAACCCTTCGGTGGATCTACCAAGGAACCAAAATCCCAAGCACTTGGCAGTTTTTAGATGCAAACGGACACTTGCTTGAAGAAGGCCGCGTAACAACGTGGTCGACGGCCGAGGGCCACCTCCAAGGGTACATTCAAGTAGATGCAACATTGCCGAACGCAACGTATATCTTTCAATTGACCGGAACCGATGCGGTCCTCGTCAGCAAGCCCTGGATTCTGATGCGCTGATCGGATTAGAAGCCGTATTTCTCTTTCCAAATGGCCTGCATGGCCTTGCGGATATTAGCCTCTTTGGCATTGTTGCCCGGTGTATAAAAGGAAGTGCCCTCAATCCCCTCCGGTAAAAATTCTTGACCTGAGGCACCTTGGCTCGCATCGTGATCGTATTGATACCCCTTGCCGAATCCCTGGTCCTTCATGAATTGATTGGGCGCATTGCGCAAATGAATCGGCACCGGCAGATCCCCGGTTTGTTGGACAAAATGCATGGCTTGGTTGACCGCGGCGTAAGATGCATTACTCTTAGGGCTCGTGGCCAGATAAATTACGCATTGGCTCAATGGGATGCGGCCTTCTGGCATACCGATGCGTTCAATGGCGGAGAAGGTCTCATTGGCCATCACCAAAGCAGTCGGGTTGGCCAGACCGATGTCTTCCGCCGCCGAAATGACCAGGCGCCGCGCGATGAATTTGGGATCCTCCCCACCGGCCAACATGCGGGCCAAATAGTAAATCGCTGCATTTGGATCGCTACCCCGGATACTCTTTATAAGGGCCGAAGCGATGTCGTAATGGGAATCCCCTTTCTTGTCAAACCGAACCGCAGTTGACTGCAATGCAGCCTTGACAGTTTCGTTGTCTATAACAACTGAGCCTTCCATGGATAAACTCACCAACAACTCTACAGCATTGAGCAGGCGGCGAGCATCACCGCTGCTTGCCCGAAACAACGCGTCCCACTCCTTTACCTCTACGGTGCGCATGCTCAGGACCTCATCTTCCGCAATTGCACGACCAACTATCTGCTTTAATTGATGATGGTTAAACGGCTGTAAAACATAGATTTGACACCTGCTTATTAATGCCGGTATAACCTCAAAAGAAGGGTTCTCGGTTGTGGCACCAATCAAGGTCACGAGGCCCTGCTCTACCGCTCCGAGCAAACTGTCCTGTTGCGATTTTGAAAACCGGTGAATCTCATCGATAAATAAGATGGCACGGCCAGCGAACATGCCCGCACGCTTAACACTTGCGATCACTTCCCGTACTTCTTTCACGCCACTTTGAACGGCAGACAGCTCATGAAATGGTCGGTTCGATTGAGACGCTATGATCTTGGCCAAGGTGGTCTTACCCACCCCAGGAGGTCCCCACAAAATCATAGACGGCACATTCCCTCCTTCTACCGATCGACGCAATACCTGGTCTTCACCGACCAAATGGCCTTGTCCCAAATAGTCCTCCAAGGTCCTCGGGCGCATGCGCTCTGCCAATGGTACCTCATGCATAGTTAAGCGGACTTCTTTTCGGCCTCGGGCCTCGGGTTCAGCACCATTGATTCCGGCCGCACATGCTTCCAACGCTTGTGCGACCACAACCACTGGTGCGGCGTTTCGCGAATATCGGCCTCCAAAAGGTCGATGCACTGTTGTAAAATGGCCCCTTCTGGCTGGCGTTTGGGTTCATCGGTAACCAATTCATAATGCGTTTCATAACGCCCGCGCTCAAGTTTTCTGATGTGCCCATAGATCACTGGCAAATCATACAACCTTGCCCATTTCTCCAGTCCGAAATACCACGCTGTCTCCTGGTGCAGAAACAAATTCCACCAGGATTTGATAGGATCGGCAGGACTTTGATCAAATCCCATGATTACGGCCTTCGGACGCTCGCCTTGCGCATTTGCATCCATCCAGGCTTGAGCGTCTACAGTTCGGACCATCTCCAACCCGAATCTTTGGCGTGAGTTGCGTACGGCGTCATCCATGGCTTGGTTGGATAGGCGCTTATAAACGGCCATCGTGTCGTGTGGCAGGTTTTGATTGGCCGTCATGGCATAGAGCTCCCAATTGTTGAAATGCCCTCCGGCGATGAGTACGCTCCGACCTGCTTTAAAAAATGGCTCAAAAATCTCTACCCCCATATGGCCCATACGCGATTGGGCTTCCCCATCTGCAATGGAGAAATTCTTGACGGATTCCAAGGTGATGTCTGCAAAATGCCGGTAGTAAGAGCGCTCAATCTGACGGCGCTCTATGGTGGAACGCTCAGGAAAACTGCGTTCGATGTTGGCCCGGATTACTGAACGACGGTAGCCCACCACATCTGAAGCCAAACGCGCCATAAAGCCACTGATTGCATGCAGCACACCAAATGGAAAATGTGAAAAAATGCGGAGTAAGAGCAGCGTCATGATGATGCGAAAATAGGGTCAATCTAACCCTTCACCATGGGTTGATTCAACCAATCCATCGTATGCCAACGCCACCCCGCTTGGCAATTCGGCATTGACTGATTCGTGCAAACCCAGCTGGTGGCTGATGTGCGTGAAATACGTCTGGCGCGCGCAAATTTTCGAAGCCCATTCCAAGGCCTCCTCCAACGTAAAATGTGACAAGTGCGGCTCACGTCGTAGAGCATTCAAGACGAGCACATCTACCCCCTCCAGCCGTTTCAATGCCAATTCCGTGAGCTGATTCGCATCCGTGATGTACGCCAATCCACCAATGCGAAAACCCATGACAGGTAGCCGATGGTGCATGACCGGAAGCGGCCACCACTTGGCATCACCAATGGCAAATGCATCTTCCTTGATCTGGTTGAGTCGCACGCGTGGCACACCGGGGTAATCCGCTTCGAAGATGTACTTGAATTCCCGGTGCAAGGCATCCTGTACACGCGACGTCGCAAAGATTGGCATATCCTTGCGACTTCGAAAATTGAACGGACGAATGTCATCAAGCCCAGCGACGTGGTCTTTGTGTTCGTGAGTAAACACGACGGCATCAAGGTCTTGAACCCCTGCCCGTAAGCACTGCTGGCGAAAATCAGGACCAGTATCAATAACCACCGTCGCTCCTCCAGCTTTGACCAATAGGGAGCTTCGCAAGCGCTGATCGTATTCGTTCTCACTCTGACAGACTTCACACGTACAGCCGATGATAGGAACGCCTTGCGACGTACCTGTGCCGAGAAATGTGAATTCAACCTGCATGAACCAAAGGTACGCCCTGTTCATCTCGTACATTTGTTGAAACAGGTCGAACACTGAAATCAGAATTGCCATGGATTCCAACCGTGTAATCCTCTCTGCAAAACAGAAAGCACTCCGCATCAACCTGAACCAGGATCTGTACGGCACGTTTGCTGAAATCGGTGCCGGTCAAGAGGTCGTTCGTCATTTCTTTCGAGCAGGTGGTGCGTCGGGCACCATTGCCAAGGCAATGTCTGCTTACGATAAAGACTTCTCGGATGCCATTTATGGAGAAGAAAAAAATGGACGATACGTGTGCGAAAGCCGCGTGCACAAAATGCTTTCCCACGAATACCAATTGATGGTAGACCGTCTGGACCGTTCTGAACATCCGTCGAAGCATTTCTTCGCTTTCGCGAATACAGTCGCCACCATCAATTACCACAAAACCAACCAAGGCCACGGCTGGTTCGGCCTAAAATTCCAGACTGCTCCCGACCAAGAGCCCAACGAAGTCATTCTCCATGCACGACTTCACGAGAGCGATGCCCTACTGCAGCACCAAACAGTTGGTATGCTCGGAGTCAATCTCGTCTATGGATGCGTATTCTTCTACAAGAAGCCTAAGGAACTCTTGCAATCGCTATACGACAACCTCGAACGCGACCAGGTGGAAATTGACATGATCGAAATGAATGGACCAGATTTTGAGACGGCAGACAACCGCCTTTTGTCTCTTCAATTGGTCAAAAACGGAATGACAGACGCAGTCATTTTCTCCCCTGACAGAAGAAACCGACAGGCGGCCGATGTGCT
>NZGF01000076.1 GCA_002690915.1 Crocinitomicaceae bacterium | reverse complement strand
CACCCATCCGCCTTGGTTGCGGTAGAGCGCGGCCAGGTTTTCAATCCCTTCTAGCGCGCCGACATCGTAAGAGCAACCGAGTCCCATGGGCTGGAAAATAAGCTCGTCCATGAGCACATCAAACCGCAGTCCCGTAGCAGCTTCCATGACCGTCGCGACCAAGCCAAAATTCAGGTTACTGTAGGCAAAATGGGTCCCGGGGGCCTCCGTGCGGTACATGTTCGAAGTGTACCAGGTTCCGGTCGGGTCCAGCAATTCGCCGATGGAGGGTAGGTTATTCGTGCTTTGGTAGGTTGCGGTTAGGAACGGGCTGTAGCCGTCGCCGTCCTGCACGCTGGAGGTGTGGCTGAGCAGCATTCGAAGCGTGATTGTAGCATCCGGATGGTTGGGGTTGTTGACGTCAAATGGCAGGTATTCCGAGATGTCAAGGTCGAGGTCGAGTACTGACGATTCCACGAGTTTCATGCACCCCATGGCGGTAATGCTTTTGGAAATGGAAGCGATGCGATAGCGGGTCGTTTCATCAACGTGCCAGTCGTTCTCGTAATTCCGCAGTCCGCCGTAATAGGCTTCCCCGATTTCCCCTTCGCAAATAACAAGGGCCGACATGCCCATCACTCCGTGCGTTTCCATGGCTTCGTCCATTGCTTCCGAAAAAGTCTGCGCAGCACAGTTATTCAGTAAAATGGAGGCAATAAAAAGAAGGCGTGTTTTCATGAAGCGAGGGATTAGCGGATCAACGTGAAGTGTCCGTGGTAGGTGGCCGTCGTGGGGCCTTCGAGAATTTCGGTCCCGTCGACCGTGGTCACAGTCAGTTCTTCGGTCGCAATCGGAATGTCAAGAATGATGTAATAGGTGCCTTCCGAGGCTTCTTCTCGGGGGTCCCAGCCGGCGCTGCCACCGAAGTCCAGGTCAGAGAAGAGCAGGGTGCCCCAGCGGTTGAAAATTTGCATGCGCACGCCCTCGATGTTGTGCAAGCCGGATACGCGGAACCGATCGTTTTTGCCATCGCCGTTGGGGGAGAACACATTGGGAATGACAATGGAGCAATCCTCGATCTCCACCTCAATGAGGCCCGTGGCGCCGAAGTTGCACGGTGGGCCGGTGAAGTAGTCGATTTGGTACACCCCCGGTCCCGCGTAGGGTACGGCATTCGTCGGATCGGGAAGCGCGAGGGAATCCGTATTCCCCGGTGGGAAGTACGTCCACTGGATTTGGTACAGCGGATCGGCCTGCTCCCCAAACAGCAATGACCCTGGCGCTGGGCAATACACCAACGTGTCGTCCATGTAGTCCGCCATCATCGGATCGGGTATCGGCATGATGTCCAGCGTCAATTCCACCAGGCTGTCACATCCCGTAGCGCTCATGAGCACATCGTTGTAGACGCCGGATGCCTCGAAGGTCGTCCCGTTCCACGTGTATTCGCCGCAGGCATTGGCTGACGAGCTGCCGGAGTAGGGGGGGTAAAACGTGACCACATGGACTGTGGTATCGGCGCACAGGTCGCCTTGAACATCGAGGTATACGGTGTAATCACCGGGGGTTTCGGTCGTGATTTCAAAGAGGTCCTCACCCAGATCTGTTGTTTCCAATTCCCCAAAATCCCAGTTCAACAGGCCACCTCCCAAGGTGTCACCAGCGAATTGGATGAAAGCGTCGTCACCCCAGCAGACGGAGGACGGTGCATCGAAAGCCGCATTCGTATTCAGCGAAAATCCCGAATAATACCCTGACCATCCGGCATCGGAACTGGTGCCAAATAAGCCCACGGCGACTGGACCTGTCGATTCAACTGTGATGTCGCCGGTGAGGTTCAAAATCCGGTAGGTTTCCCAACCGGGAAAGCCATCCACCAGAACGGCACCGGTTTGAGGTGTACCGTCGATGGTGAGGTTGGCACCGGCCTCGGTGATGGCGAAGACACCGCCCGTGTAGGAGGTGTTACCGATATTTTGGATGCTCGGGATCTCATCGACTTCATTCGGCATGCCACAGGAAATAGGCGGGATGAAGTTCATGCCGACCGTTGACTGGCTGGGGCTCCCTCCGAGGAATTGGTAGACGTAAGCAGGTCTCGAAGTTTGGATAAAGCAGTTGCTGTGCGGCGCTCCGGTGTATTCGCTATTGGGTGACATGTACCACTCCCCGGGCTGCAAGGTAGCTGCCGGTGTGGCGGATCCGTTGAGGTACACCGCGGTGTTTGCTTCGTGGGCGACCACGAATCCGCGCTCTTGGCTCGGGTCGCCAACGCCTTCTACGAGGATGTGATCCGTGCCGAGGTATTGGACGGGGACAATTTGATCCGCGCCGATGTCTTGATTGGACGAGGTGGTCCCAACGGAGCCGCACCAGTTGCCCACATTGATGACGATGTTACCACTGGATTGGACGAGAGCGCCGAGGACGCCTGCGAGGTTGGCTTCGGAATTGGCATAGGCCGAATAGACGCGGCATTCGCCTTCGTTGAGGGTGAAGGCGAGGAAGTCATCGCTTACGGTAGGCGTTCCTGCAAAATCGACTTGGTTGTTGTAACCAGAAATTTGGACTTGCACGTTGTCTTCGGTTGCCATGATGCCAAACACGTAGGAACGGATTCCACCTTGGTAGGTAATCGGCATTCCGCCTAAGCGGAAGGTCTGGCCCTGCGCTTTGGTGCCTTTGGAGGTCAAGGCCTCGGCTTGCCAAGAGCTCCTGTAGCGCGCGTTGCAAAAAATGGGAGCGCTCGCCTCCACTTTGAGGCCGCGGTTGGTGAGGGTCTCGTTCAACTCACCTTGGCTGATCATCAGCTTGCTTCCCGACGTCTGCCCATTCCCAATTTCAATGGACAACGGGTTTCCGTTTTGTATGATGTACGGCGAGTCCCCAAAAGTGGCGCCGCTTCCATCGCACAGATTGACAGTAACAGGTGAAGTTTCAGGAGTTGACAGGTAGAGGTAGTGGTCGTTGATTTGCCCATTGTCCCGGCTATGAAGCGGCGGCACCCAGTGTACCGTGTCCAGCTGGGCATATCCAGACGCGGCTATGAGGAAGCAAAATCCCAGTACAAAATGCTGAAAGATGCGTCGCATGAGCTCCAATTCTTTGGGCAAGATAGGGCGCTCATGAATTAGGCCTCCTTCTAAAAGTCGTACTTTGCCTCATGCCGAGGTTGTATACCCTATTGTTTTTATTCATCGTTGCCTTCCCTCAGGAAGGAGGTGCTAAGCACTGGATCCACGTGGATTCGGATGCGCCAAAATCAGAAAAAACGGCGCTGCTCATCATGAATGGGTTTGGCGGGTCGCGCAGCGGGTGCAAGGCCCAAATGGCATTCTGGCAAGACGCCGGTATGGACGTTTATATCCCTGACGTATTGCTGCGTGAGTCCCTCGCGGCCAGCTCTGAGGCCCTGGCCGCTTTTGTAGAAGAGCAGTCCCTGGCTGAATACGGCGAAGTGAAAGCCATTTGCTACATCGCCGGTGCCTACCTCTTGCACACCCAGCTCGAGGCAACCCCCATGCCCAACCTCACGGCCATCATCTACGACCGAAGCCCTACTCAAGAACGCGCGCCTACGGCGGCCATCGCTCGCATTCCCGTGCTTAGCACCTTGATGCTCGGCGGTGTTTTGCGCGAACTCAGCGAGGCCGAGTGGCCGCCTGTTCCCGCTGACGGCTCCGTGCAAAAAGGCCTAGCCATCGAGAACCGCGCGACCCCGCTCATGCGGTTTTTGCGGGCAGAAGCAGAAGCGATGGGGCCGCTCGTGTACGACTGGCGTGCCATCGATCCCACGGCGCAAGATGCTTTTCACGTGGCATTGGACCACGACATGATGTACGTCCGATGGGATGTCCTTGGGGAGCCTTACCGTTATTTCTTCGAGTACGGCCAATTCCCTGAAGGCCTGCCCCGTGAGCGCATCCACAACCGGCCATTTGACGCCCGATACCCCTTGCCCGAATGAAAGTGCCGACCACATACGATTTGAAGCCGGCGTTTCAACGGCTGCTGATGCCGTTGCTGACACGGTTGCGTAAAGTGGGCGTGACGCCGAATGCGTTGACTTGGATGGCCATCGTGTTGTCAGGGGGGCTCGGCTATGCCTTCGTGCAGGGCTTTGAAAACCGATACTGGTTTTTTGCTGTAGCCGGTGGCTTGCTCGTACGAATGGCGTTGAATGCACTGGACGGAATGATGGCCCGGAATTTCAGTATGACCTCCAAGGGGGGCGCGGTATTGAATGAGCTGGGAGACGTGGTGAGCGATGCCCTGGTCATGTGGCCCTTGGCGTTGGTGCCTGGGGTACACGTGGGGTGGGTGGCCGCGTTGTTGTGGCTCGCTGCAGTCAATGAATATACGGGCGTGCTCGGCGCATCCGTCTCCGGGGAACGCCGATACGAAGGTCCCATGGGCAAAAGCGATCGCACGCTCGTATGGGGCATCTTCTGCCTCCTGTTGGGCGCCGGAATCGCTGTTGAGCCGTATGCGATGTACGGTGTGTATGGCGTGCTTGTCGGACTTCTGTGGAGCACCGCGCGTCGCGTCCGCAATACCTTGATGCCATGAACAAACTGATTGAAGTGTGGGACGTGAATGCCGAAGTGCAATGGGTGATTTTGATCATCCTGTGCATCCTGGTGTTTTCGTCCGTGGCCTGGAACACCTGGAACTTTTTGAAGCCGGGCAAATTGGTCAAAGAGTTGCTGGTCCGCACCCGCTCGTGGTGGGTCATGTGCGCGTGCTTCATCGTGACCACCTTGGCGCATCCCGCAGTGACGCACATCGGGCTCGCCTTTTTGAGTTTTGCCTTGCTGCGTGAGATGTACCCGCTGCTCAAGTTGGACCAACGCGAGCGCAACGTGGTGTTGCTCTGCTATGCGGTTATCCCCGTTCAATACACCTTGGCTTACCTGGGGATGACGACGTTGTTTCTGGCGTTCATCCCGGTGTTCATGTTCGTGGTGATTCCCTTCTTGTTGGTGATTCGGGGGGAGACGCAAGGAATTGTGCGGTCGATCGGGCTTATGCCGTATTCTTTGGTGGCTTGGGTCTATGGCATGAGCCACCTTGCGCTGCTGTTTCACCTGCCAGAAATCCCGGGCTTCACCGCCGGCCCTCAGGGCCTTTTGCTGTACTTGATTTTCCTTGTGGGCATTAACGATGTCCTGCAGTTTGGTTGGGGCAAAACGATAGGGCAGCGCGCCGTGCTGCCGAAAGTCAGCCCCAACAAGACATGGGAGGGACTCATCGGTGGAGTATTGTCCGTGACGCTGATCGCGGTGGCGCTGCGGTTCCTGACGCCACTCGAAGCGTGGGAGGCGGCGATTACGGGATTCTGCGTAGCCGTGGCGGGCTTCATGGGGGATGCGATTGCCTCGGGCATCAAGCGCGATTTGGGCATCAAAAACTCCGGGAATGCCATCCCCGGGCACGGGGGGTACTTGGACCGGTTGGACGGGTTTTCGGCAGCGGCGGCCCCATTTTTTCACCTCATCTACTTCTTTGGAGTGACGGCGGCGGGCTAACTTGCTGGCATGCCCGCCGGAAGCATCGATGCCGAGTTGTTCAATGCGCGCGTCCCCAACGGACGCCGCTGGTTGCTTTGGTTCCTGTATAAGGTGCTGTGGCGCACTGTTTTTGGGGTTGTCATTGGCTTGCGGTACGTGTGGGCCAAAACATCCCATCCCGACGGCCCCGTGATTTACATCGCCAACCACAACAGCCACCTCGACGCCATGTCGCTGATGACCATCGTGCCCTCGCACCGGATTCATTTGACGCATTCGGTGGCGGCACAGGACTTTTTTGGACGTTCGGGCTTTCGCAGTTGGTCGATGAAAAACCTGGTCAACGCCGTCCTCATCTCACGCACGAAGGAGGAACGCGATGTCGACCCCATTGAATTGCTCGATGCCATGCTCCGGCAAGGCCACAGCCTTATTCTGTTCCCCGAAGGCACCCGGGGCGTGCCGGGTGTGATGGCTGATTTTAAGCGTGGTGTAGGGCACTTGGCTTCCCGCCATCCGGACATTCCGGTCATTCCTGTCTACCTCGACGGCCTATACCGCAACTTGCCTAAAGGACGGACGATGATCGTTCCGTTTGGTGGTACCCTTGTGATGGGTGACCCCTTGTTATTTCCGACTGGAACAACCATCGATGCCATCACTGACAAAGCCCAATCGGCCATCGCATCCATGGCAATGGATTTGAAAAACGAGAACAAACTCCCCCCAACGGATTCCCCATGAAACATGCATGCCTTATCCTTTTGACCGCTGCGTTGGCGGCCCAACTTCCTGCCCAAACCTGTGTGGATTCTACGCTCATTGACCCCGATGTACTGTGCCCTGCGCTATGGGCGCCTGTATGCGGTTGCGATGGGGAGACTTATAGCAACGACTGCTGGGCGACGTACTACGGAGGCGTGACGTCGTGGGTGGACGGCGAGTGCACGGGGACGGCAACGGACTGCGTGGACCTGGGCGGCGTGGACTTTGGGTTCTGCGACATGGCCATGGGGGTTGTGATGTACAACGGCAGCTGCACCTACCTGTCTGGGTGCGGTTGGATTGTTGACGAAGTCGATTACAGCGTGTATTCATTCGAGAGCATGGAAGAATGCCAAGCCAGTTGCCCCGAAACCGCCGAATGCATCGACCCTTCTCTTGCCGACCCATTGATTGATTGCAATGTCTTCGAACCTACGCCAGTCTGCGGATGCGACAGCGTCAGCCACTTCAACGAGTGCGTGGCGACGTACGTGGATTTTGTGAGTGCGTTTGAACCCGGTGCGTGCCCGGGAGATTGTTACGATGAAGATCGGGTGCAGCTTGAAATGGGGTGCCCGGAAAACGAAGATCCGGTATGCGGTTGCGACAGCATCACCTATTCCAACCCTTGCAATGCGTGGTATTACGGCGGCATCGCTCAGTGGACACCCGGACCTTGTGAGACGAATCGGATGGACGAGTGGGTCACCCTCGATCTGTTTGTGGCTCCCAATCCAGCGACCGATCGCCTTAATGTGAGCGGATGGACCCCCGGCGTCCCTGTTCGATTGCGCGTCGTCGCACTCGGCGGACAAACGGTCTTGGAGCATGTCATCCAAGCAAGCCAAGCGCAAATGGATGTAGAAGGATTGGCCCGTGGCATGTATGTGATTCAAGTGCAACAAAACGGTTTCCCTGCTGTTCATCAACTGTTCATCCTCGAATAGACAGCAACATGATCCGAGTGGCGTGGAACGCCGATTACGCGCATGCGTTGCCCGAGGGGCATCGCTTTCCCATGGAGAAATACGAGTTGGTGCCCGAGCAATTGGTGCACGAAGGCACGCTGTCCGAATCCCAGTTTTTTTCGCCGGCTCCGCTGGATGATGAGGGGGTGCATCGGGTGCACGACTCCGATTATTGGGCCAAGCTCAAAGCAGGGCAGCTGTCCCGGCAGGAAGAACGACGCACGGGTTTTCCATGGTCGGAGGCGCTGGTTCAGCGCGAGGTGATGATCATGGGGGGGACAGTGGAATGCGCGCGGCAGGCCTTTGAATCGGGCGTGGCCCTCAACATCGCCGGTGGCACCCACCACGCCTACCGGGATCGCGGTGAAGGCTTTTGCTTGCTGAACGATTTTGCGCTCGCCGCCACCGCTCTCCTCGACGAGGGTCGGATTGAGCGGGCATTGATCGTGGACCTGGACGTCCACCAAGGCAACGGCACGGCGAAGATTTTTGAAAACGACCCCCGGGTATTCACGTTCTCGATGCACGGGGCGGGGAATTATCCGATGCACAAGGAATCCAGCGACCTTGATGTGGGCCTGCCAGACGGAATTGATGACCGCCATTACCTGCAGCTGCTCGACGCACACTGGCCACGCTTGCTCGATGAGGTGGAGCCGGATGTGGTGTTCTACCAGTGTGGGGTAGACATTTTGGAGACCGACAAGTTGGGCCGTTTGGGTGTTTCGTCTGCGGGCTGTGCAGCGCGAGACCGGCGCATTCTCGAGCGTTGCTATACGGATGAGGTGCCAGTGGTGTGCAGCATGGGCGGCGGGTATTCCCCCGATATTTGGCACATCGTAGAGGCCCATTGCAACACCTTCCGCATCGCGCACGAGCTGTGGGGCTGAGGCGTTGGGGATTGTGCTAAATTGGTCGGGAAGAACCAGACCATGCAAAAATTGAAATTAGCCCTTTGGGTGAGTGCAATTGCCCTGTTCATCGCCGGCTGTGCGGTGACCAAATCCTCCTCCAAATCCAATGACGGGCCCACGCAGGTCGCATTGGAAACTCAATTTGGCACCATGACTATCGAGTTGTTTGATGATACCCCAGCGCACCGGGACAATTTTATCAAGCTCGTACAGGAAGGTTTCTATAACGACCTATTGTTCCACCGGGTCATCAAGGACTTCATGGTCCAAGGCGGCGACCCCAACAGCCGCGATGCGGCGCCCGGCGCGCGATTGGGAACCGGTGGCCCTGGTTATACCATTGAAGCGGAAATGGACTCCACGCACTTGCACCTCAAAGGGGCGCTCAGTGCCGCTCGCCAAGGAGACCAAGTTAATCCCGAAAAGCGGTCATCAGGAAGCCAGTTTTACCTCGTTCAAGGCAAGACTTACAGCGCCAATCAGTTGGCCAATTTTGAGTCGCGCATGCAGAAGAATCACCCCGGTTTTGCCTACACCGAGGAACAAAAAACGGCGTACGCCACAAATGGGGGTACGCCGTTTTTGGACATGGAATACACCGTCTTCGGTCAGGTCATCGACCGCCTCGACATCATCGATTCCATCGCTGCATTGCGCACGGCTCGGGGCGATCGCCCTTTGGAGGACGTCACGATGCGCATACGTCTGGTGGACTGACCGGTTCAGTGCAGGATGACCCGTTGGTGGGTCGTCGTGCCGTCTTCTAGTCTCCTAATTAAAACGTATTGTCCACGGGGCAAATCAGCAACATCGAAGCTGGACAATCGCTCGGTTTGGGTCCAACTGGCCACTGCTCGTCCGCGCATGTCCGTGAGTTGCCAGTTGGCCTCAAGGGCGAAGGAAGCTACGGTGAGCGTGGTGCGGGCTGGGTTGGGATAAACGCGCAGAACGTCCTTCGTCGCCTCTGACACAGCTGAAGCGACTTCGTTGTTCGTGTGGCCTTCCAAGGCGTAGTCGGGACCGTCGTAATCGATGGGTTCATCATCGTCTGTGTCATCTTCACCGGTGCCGCCTTCGTCGTTCGAGCCGTCGTCGGTGCCGTTACCATCTGTTTCGTCCTCGTCTTCAGCGTTGTCTTCCTCCGGCTGCCAATCGATGGTGCACATGTTGTAATTCAGTCGGAAGTCGAGCATGGCATCGACGTTGTCGGAATCGGCGAAGAAATTGGTGACCCAATCTGAGCGGATCGCGACAGTGCCGTCGCAGTTGAGGCCGATCATGCCGAAAGGACGCTGGAAGAATGTGTTGTAGATGGCGTTGTCCGGGTTGTCCGCATACATCGTGAACGGGAAGTCGTGGATGGGGGATTCGAGCCAATCGTGCATGGCCCATCGGCGCTCCGCGTAAATGGAAGGCTGAACCACGGCGGTATCCGTATTGACCGTAGGCGGGCAGTTGCTTGGGCAATTGCCATCCGTGGGGTGTGCCTCCACGCCGTAGATGAAAATCCAGTTGTAGTCTTCGATGTGGTCGTAGATGAAGTTGCGTGCTGACCAGACTTCTTGACCCGGCAGGGACGGGTCGAACACGTTGCGGAATCGGATGCAGGAGACGCTGCCGCTGACGAGAACGACCGGCTTGGGACCGGCAAGTTCGCCGTAGAGCTCAACCGGGTTGCCATCGAAATCGTAGACGGTGAAGTTGTAGACGGTGTCGTTTACGTTGTAGCCGCCAGACATGTCCATGTAATCACCGTAGAAGATGATGTCGTCCACAGAGGCTGTGTCAGCAGGTTGTTCGGGTAAACCAAAATCTCCGTATTGCGCTGACGAAAAAGTGCAGGCGGCGCAGATCAGGAGGAACGCGAGGATGTACCTCGCCCAGGTGAGATGGTGCATGGTTTCAACTTGTTTGCGTCCAAATGACACGGAAACCCTGCAAAAGGTTCGCATGGAATGTTAGAAAATCGTTAAATGAAGGGATTTACTTCATGCACGGAGCCACGAGCAGCCGGTGTACCTCGTAGCCGGGCATGCCGTTGAGGTCCATGCTGGCCTCGTCTTCGCTGTCCCAGTTGATCATGATTTGGCGCAAGGAACAATTGCAATATTCCTTGGCGTCTGATGTGCTCATGCCACGGGCTTGCTTCAAGCAGTTTTCTTTGAAGCCCTTTTTGAAGGTGTCTGAAAAGTCCTTGTTGGAGAGGTCCACCGCTGGTTCACCACATGCGGTGAACAGGCCCACCGAAATTATCAAAATCAAAACGCGCTTCATGCCCTAAAAATAGGGCACAAAAAAACGGGAGACCGAAGCCTCCCGTTCCCAAATGAGGTTTTGCTTTCTTAGAAGTTCAGCTTCAAGGAAGCGTTCCAAGTGCGGCCGAAACCAAACCATACGAAGTTGCGGGTGTCCACACCGTTCCAGGTGTCAGATCCGTCCTCCGCGTGAATGTTCGAATTAGATTCCGCGATGTACTCGGTGTCGAGCAAGTTGTTGACGTTGATGCGGAAGCTAGCGTCCGTGCCCAACAGGTCAAAACGTGCAGTAGTACCCAGGTCAATCAAGCTGTAAGAAGGCAGTTTAACTGCGCCGAGGTTATCCTCGCTCAAGAACGCTGAGTTCGCGATGCTGTAGTCTGCGTAGAGGTTATCTACGTAGCGTGCACCCAAATCAACAGAGATCATGGGGTGGACTTGGTAATCCAAACCGAGGTTGGCTACAGTCTGCGCAGCGTCGCCCACCTTAGAGCCTTCGGTGAAGAGCGTGAAGGCTTGACCTTCAACTGCGTTATTCTGGTCGTCGAATACCGCCGCCTCGAAGTTTGATGTGTATCTCCAGTCACCCAGAGACAGCATACCGATAATCTTCAAACCGTTCATGGGGTAGTAGTTCGCTTCCAGTTCAAATCCATTATGCTGAACGTTGATGCCGCTGAACTGGGCTGAACCGTCAACTGTGATGGAATCGTTGATAACGATGCCAACTCCCTGTGAGATGAAGCGGTTACCCCAGTTGGTTGAGTAAACGTTTGCGTTCAAGGTTAACTTGTCGCCCACGTAACCATAGCCCAATTCCAACGATTGGATTTGCTCGTTTTCGAGATCCTCGTTGATGTTGTTCGCGTAGCCTGGGAAGATGCCGTCAAAGTTCGGTTGACGCGAAATCAAACCGGCGTTGAAGAATACGTTAGAAGATTCATCGATGTTATAGTTGGCACCCCCTTTAATGTAGCCTCCGTTGCGCGTGGCCACTTCTGAGATGGCGTTGCCGGGCTGGTCGAAGTAGTCCTCACGCTGGTAGGTCTGCGCAGAGACACCTGCTTGTACAACCGCAGTGAAATCGTCGGCCTTGTATTCCACCAAGCCGTTCAAACCGGTCCAGTTCACGTTACCGACGTTGTAGTAATCAATCTTTGGACCGTTGAGGCCGGTGTTGTTGAATGGGCTTGCTTCAATCGTGGTCTCTACGATTTGACCGTTGTTGTTGCGGTTGCCACCTGAGTAGTATGCATCAAAGCCCATCAAGTTGTTGAGGGCACGGTAGTGGTAGCCCTTGTAACGACGCAAGTCGAGGCCGACAGAAGCGCGCAAGTTGCCTGAGTTGTACTCCAAGTTGGAGATCGCTCCAATCCAATCGTGCGAGTTCATGGACGCGCGGCGAATCATGCCACCTCCCGTGTAAATGGTGCCGGAGGTGTCGGCGTCAATGCCCCACTGGTTGGAACCGATGAGGTCACCTTCGTAATTGCCATTGACGCTTCCGTCGTGTGGCGTAGCACCGGCTTGGTTATCCGCGATGACGGCATCGTAATCGACTTGGCCGTCTTCCGTGCGGAACTGCGTCACACTATCCTCATACATAAATGAGTACAAATCTTGGCGATACGGGAGAACATCGTAATTGCGACCACGTGGTCCTGTTCCGCCACCACGGCCAGCCGAACCGTACAATGACGTGTTGAGCGTCAGTTCATCGGTGATGTTCCAATCCCAGTTGAACGTTGCCAACGGCTTGTTGTAGAAGTTACGTCGCATGCTGAACTCTTCCCCGTCGAGCATACCGCCGTTGCTGTTCCAGCGGCGATCAATCTTGCCGTCGTTGAGTTCCTGCCCGCCTTCACCGAAGTAGTCATAGTCACGGATGCTGACCTCAACGTCACGCTGGTGGTGCCATTGGCCGGCACCCAAGACGCTCAAGTTCATGGCGTGCTTAGACCCTTCTGGTTCGTAGCCGATGGCCGCGAAGTAGGTCCAACCTTCACCTTGGGTGTTGTTGACATAGCCGTCACCTGCCCACTTGCTCAACAAGAAAGACGAGGCCCAGCCGTTTTCGTTCTTGCCCGTGCTGTAGCTGACAGAGGTCTTGGCGTAACCGTCGTTACCGATGGTTTCCGAAACCGAACCGCCTTGCTCCATCTGAGCCGCTTTCGTGAAAATAGAAACGGTACCACCAACCGATGGAACCGCCAATCGAGATGCACCCAAGCCACGCTGGATCTGGATGCCGGAAGCTACGTCTGTCAATCCTTGCCAGTTCGACCAGTACACCCATCCATTCTCCATGTCGTTGACCGGCTGGCCGTTGATGAGGAACGACGTGTTGCGCTGATCAAAGCCGCGGAGGCTGATGCGTGAGTCCCCGTAACCACCGCCTTGCTTCGTGGCGTATACACCGGGCGTGCGGTTCATGATTTCGGGGAATTCCATGTTGCCTACCTTCTGTGCGATTTCTGCAGGTGAGATGGTCGATACCGCAACCGGCGTCTCCCGCGCAATGGCGATGTCAACGACGTTGGCGATAATGGACGCTGCACCCAGACCGAGGGCTGTGGGCTCGAGACCGATGCTCCCCATGTCCGCTTTCGCGGCGAGGGTGCGGGTTTCGTAGCCAATGAAGGACACGACGATGTTGCCGTCGGCTGCTCCGTTCAGGCTAAACATACCGTCGGGTCCGGTAGCGACACCGCTGCCGCTGCCTTCGACCATTACAGTTGCTCCAGGAAGTGCACCACCTGTGGAGGCGTCGGTGACTTTACCTGTGATCTGTGCGAACGAAATCGATGCCGTTGCGCAGAAAACGCCCAAGAAGGCGAGTTGGATAAAATGTTTCATGCTCAAATTGTGAATCTGATGATTTAATGCCTCAAAATTAGAAGGGTCAACAAAGCAAACACCGTGTCCAAAGGACAGGGTTATCACGACAATTCCGTTAGTTTTTCAACAGCTTAGCATTCAACTCATTCATAATGAGTCATTAGCCTGGGGGGGGCTCGCCATGCCGTAGGCAGAGAAATAACGATTTGACAACGCGCGCGTTAAACGCTCAAGCCTTCCACTTGATGTTGCATCCAATGGACGGGACTTGGCCGTCCGCTGGCACTGAATCGCCTGCGAGCGTGGCATCGCACACCCTTCGCAAATCTTCACCGGTCACCGGCACATCATTGCCAGGCCGCGACCCGTCATATTGCCCACGGTACACGCATTTCCCATCGGAGTCAAAGACACTAAAATCGGGCGTACACGCGGCGTCGTAAGCGCGTGCCACTTCTTGCGATTCATCGTAGAGGTAGGGGAATGTGAATCCCTTCTCTGCGGCCAGGTCCCGCATCTGCTCAAAGCCATCTTGCGGGTAATTCGCCACGTCGTTACTCGAGATGGCGATGAAGTTGAGCCCCTTGACCTGGTAGGTTGCCGCAAACTCGACCAAGGAGTCGATCAGGTGCACCACGAACGGGCAGTGGTTGCACATGAACACCACAACCGATGGTCCCTCTTGCATGAGGTCTCCGCTATTCATGACGTCACCCGTACGGGCATCCGGAAGGGTGAACGATGGGGCTTCAAAACCGAGGGGGATGGAGGTCGTGGGGGTGAGGGCCATGGGTGAGCGTGCTATGTTTGTGCCACAAACTTCGACCATCATGAAAGAATTTCAATACGCCGTGTTGTACGTCTTCCAAGTCAAGCCCGATCGCCAAGCGGATTTTGAGGAAGCGTGGGAAGCCGTGACGGATGAAATTCGCACGGCCAATGGCAGCGGCGGCTCGCGCTTATACCGCGCATCCGACACCACGTACTGGGCGCACGCGCTTTGGCCGAGCAAGGAAGCCCTGGTGAATGCGCAGTTACCGGTGCAAGCAGCCAACGCCCGTGAAGTCATGGTCGACGCCTGTGAATCCATCGAGTCAATGGGCGAGGGCACGTTGGTCAGTGACCTTTGGGAATCGAACTAAGTCCACCCGTACCCTTCTGACGAAAGCCTGACACTTCCGGGGGGGCACTGGGTTAAGAGGCGGGTAATTTCACGGCGTGAAACGCCGCAAAGCACCGATGATTCTGATGCTCACATGCTTGTGTGCATCCCCTGTGCTGGGGCAGGACGCGCACGTGGAGGAAGCGTTTGAGGATTCGGTGTGGATGGCGCTCGAGTCCCGAATCAATGCGCTGGGCGTTGCCGAAGTCCAGGCCTCTCCGTTGAATCCTTCTCGGCCGAAAATGAAACCGTCCGAGGTGTTGCAGGCGACCGCCTTGGACCAAATTCCGGCGACGTCGCGCATCGAGGCCCTGACCGCACTGCCTGGAGTCGACATGGTGTCCAATGGTGCCGGCACATTGCGCCCGGTCATCCGTGGCCTTTCTGGGCTACGTGTGGCGACGTTGTTCAACGGCGCCCGCATCGAAAGCCAAGCCTGGGGAGAGTACCACGGCATTTACCTCCCGGAAGAAGGTGTTCAAGCGGTGGAGGTGATTCGTGGGCCGGCCACCTTGGCATACGGATCAGACGCGTACGGTGGTGTGCTCAATTTCATTCCGAAAGCCCCTGCAGCCGGACAAGGACGCGAAAACCGAATCGGCCTTAGCGGCTTTTCCGCCACGGACGGCTGGCAAGTGACAGCTGCCACGGAGAAACGCAGCAAAAAGACGTTTCACTCGTTCCGCGGCGGCTTCAAGGAGCAAGGCGATTACCGCGTGCCCAATGGCGACCACGTCGAGAATTCAGCCTACCAGCAATTCTTCGGGCAAGGCAGTTTTGGGTACATCCGCCCGTGGGGTGTCATCGAAGGCGCGTATTCGTCCGCCTACAACACGGCCGGCCTCATCGGGTACAACGGGTACCAACAGACTGGCGATCACCTCGTTACTGCATCCGCGCGATTCGGCTTGGGCGACTGGCAGGTCACGCCGCGCATTTCGTACCAGTTGAACCACCGCAAGGAATTTGACCGCATCCAGGAAGACCAACCGGGCGAAGGTGAACTGGAATTGCTTGCGTTGGACATGAGCCTGCGGACCCTGCGCTGGGAGACCATCCTGCACCGGGAGCAATCCAGCGGTTGGATTACCACATTAGGGGTTCAAGGTTTTCAAGCCAACAGTCAGTTCGATGACGACGGTACAGTGGAATTGCTCTACGCGCCCCTGATTCCCACTTCATCCGCCACCGAGAACAGTGCCTTCGCCGTGTTTGACCGCCCGCTAAAACAAGGCGGCGTTCAAGTCTCCGGACGAAGCGATTACCGCATCACCACCGAGGATGCGCCCCGCACCGATTGGTTGAATAGCCTCGCCGTCGGTGCCCACTGGGACCTCAGTGAGTCGACCACGTTGCGCATGAGCGTGGCGCGAAACGAACGCGCACCCGGGTTGGCTGAACTGTACAGCCAAGGCGTGCACTACTGTGCCTACCGCTTTGAATCGGGCAACCGTGCTTTGCAGAAGGAGCAGAGCTTCAACGTAGAATCGAGTGTGGAGTGGAAGCCGGAGTGGGGGCGGGTTGAGGCGGCCCTGTACCAAAACACCATCGCGAATTACGTTTACATCCGACCCTCCGGTCAGGAAATGGAGGGCTGGCAGGTCTACACATGGGAGGCCACCGATGCCCAATTCAATGGCGGCGAAGCCTCCGTTCAAGTGAGGCCTGCTGAATGGAAGCACCTCCACGCCAATGCGGTCTTTTCCCTCGTCGATGCACGCGACGGAAGTGGGAAGGCGCTGCCGTTGATTCCGCCAGCGACCTTCCGCAGTACCGTGGGATGGGCGAACGGGAGCGCTGGCCAGCTCAATGGCTTGTTCGCTAACGTCGTCTGGAACCACAACCGCGATGCCTCTTTGGTTCATTTGGCTGCGGGCGGGGAGTTGAGTGATGTGCTGGCCATGAACTTGTCGGTTCAAAACCTGCTCAACGCAGAATTCATCCCTACAATGAGCATGTTGAGGGAGCTCAACATCGCTGAGCCCGGCCGCAACGTGCGGGTGCAGTTGGTGTGGAAGTTTTGAGGAATTAGAGGAAGGTCAGGAAGAGCAAGATGTCCTGCACGCTGACCACGCCGTCGCCGTTGAGGTCGCCCTGGGGACAAGTCGTGCAACCGAAATCTGCGAGCAATTCCAACAAGTCCTCGACCGTGTATTCCCCGTCGCCGTTGAAATCGCCGGCATACGCGCAGTCGCCAAAGGGATCGTGGGTGGCTTCTGAATCGAAGTTGAGCGCTTCAGGATCCATGCAGCCAAAAACCGCTAGGTTGCTGGAAGAAAACGTCATGCCTTCGGCAAACTCAATTGCCGTGCTGCCGGCAGTTTCGGCAAGCAGGTTGATGGTGCCATTGAAAGCGGTGGAGCCGACAACGGTAAACTGCCCAAGGAGCACGAGGCCATCCGAATCGCAACAGTATCCCTGAAAGAAGGATCCACCACCAACGGAGTCGTTGATCTGAATCAAGCCGGCTTCAGCCATTCCGTTGGTAGCGTCCGCCGTCCCGGTGATGAATCCTGCCGAAGGGGTGTTCCAATTGTCGCCCGGTTCCTCATCGAGGGTGAACCACGTCATGAATTCGTTGGCGGGTGCAAATGGGTTGAACAGCGGATTGTATGAATCGAGGGTGATGGCTTCACCTGGATCGGTTCCAAATCCATAAAAACTACCATCGGTTTCCAGCGTCAGCGGTGCTTCGTTGTCACCGTACATGGACAAAATGCCATCAGTCGGCTCCGCAAGTTGTGCGTACAACCAATAGGTCACTGACTCCGCAGGCAAGTTGTCCACAAGGCCTGCCAACTCCGCATCATGGACGGCATATTCGACGAGCAGTACATCCACGATGTGGCCGGAGGTGGTGTCAGCCCACGCTACCGGGCATTGTCCCCCGAAGTATGGCAGGAATTGCAGGAAGTCACGCAGATCGACCATGCCATTATCGTCGATGTCCATTTCACCCGTGGAAGTGCCGTATTGGCTCAATACATACAACCAAGTGTTGGCACCCAGGAAGCCGTCGCCGTTGTGGTCAAACCACTCGCACGGTGTGGTCGAATTCTGACCAGAGACCGTGCTCATCAATCCAACAAATGCTACGAACCAAACAGATGTCATGTACTCCTTCACGCAAAAAAGGTACTTCCTCATTCACACGCTCACAAATCGAACGTGGAACTCTTCCTGCGGGACTTATTATTGTGAGTAGAAAATCGCGTGTCGTTATGGACCAATTTTTGACCTTTTTTGAAGACATGCCGTCCTGGCAAAAGTTGGGCTGGATTGTGGTGTGCATGTCGCTGAATTTCATCATCGAAGGCGTACGACCGATGTTCACGGGTGGATACCGAAGCTGGAAACACACCCGAACAAATTTGGTGTTTCTGTCGACGACGATGGTCATCAACGTGGTGTTTGGTTTGCTGACGGTGGGCGTGTTTGCTTGGGGCGCTGAGGCGCAGGTGGGGTTGCTGCATTGGTTTGAGGCGCCGACATGGGTGGAGTTGCTTGCCGCGGTTGTGGTGTTTGATTTCATCGCGCAGTTTGGGGTGCATTGGTGCTTGCACAATGTGCCGCTGCTGTGGAATTTGCACATGGTGCACCACAGCGATACGCACGTGGACGTAACGACCGGTACGCGGCACCATCCCGTTGACTTTATTGTGCGCGAAGGGTTCGCGGTGGTGGCCGTTGTTGTGACGGGTGCGCCCATTGCCTTCTATGTCTTCTACCGGATTTTGACGGTGTTCTTCACGTACATGACGCATGCCAATATCGACTTGCCGGATGGCTTGGAGCGGGTATTGGGGTGGGTGTTTGTCACGCCGCGTATGCACAAATTTCACCACCACTTTGAAGCGCCTTGGACGGACAGGAACTACGGCAACATGCTCAGCATTTGGGATCGATTGTTTGGTACGATGGTGGACGGCGACGTAGCTCAAATCAAGTACGGCTTGGATGTGGCAGACGACAGCCGCGGGGATGATTTGGCCTACCAAATGTCGCTGCCCTTCCGCACCAAAGAGCGCAAGTAGTGGCTACCTTGTCCGCATGAAACGCGGACATTTCCTCAAATCTTTGGGAGGCCTCTCCCTTATGCCTTTTTTGCCCAAGGTGCAGGCCCAATCGCCTCCCGGTGGGAGCAATTGTGTTTTGGTGCCGAGTGAGACCGCCGGTCCGTTTCCGTTGGACTTGACGGCCAATGAATTCTTCTTTCGGCAAGACATCCGTGAAGACCGCGAGGGCGTGCGCATCCGCCAAAAGGTGCGCATCATTGGGGCGGGCAATTGCCAGCCCATGCCGGGGGTGCGCGTAAACGTGTGGCATTGCGACCGGGACGGCAACTATTCCGGGTACAACACCGAAGTGGGGCTGACGTACTGCCGCGGCTACCAAATCACCGATGACAACGGCGAATGCGAATTCATCACCATCGTACCGGGTTGGTATCCTGGCCGTGTGACCCACATGCACTTCCAGGTGCACGTGAGCACGCAGTACAGCGCGGTGTCCCAATGGACGTGGCCGCATGCCGGCGTCGTGCAGGCGGTGCTCGATCACGCCGACCTCTACCCGGAAGGTCCCGACCCGTTAACGCCGGAACAAGACGGTGCCTTCAACGACGGCTACGACTTGCAATTGGCATCCCTCGAATGGGACGCCGAGAATGATGAATACGTTTCTGAATACGAAGCCACGGTGGAGGGCCAAGGCACGGTTGGCGTAGGTTACGAGGAGCGGCGCACGGCCGAGGTGATGGCGTTGGGTGCCAACTTTCCCAACCCGTTCTCAGCCGCTACAACGTTGCCGTTGGAATTGATGCAGCCGGCGGCCGTATACGTGACCGTATTCGACCTCAACGGAAAGCAGGTGTGGGAGCGCGACCTCGGCAATTTGCCGGCGGGTGCGCACACCATGGACCTCGGTGCGAATCTACCGAGCGGGTCCCAGTCGTATGCCGTGCAGGTGGTGGCGACGACGGAGCGTGGCCGGTTTGTGGCGGTGCGCCGCATCGCGCGGATGTAACCTTTCGGCCTGATTGTGCGTTGAAGCAGGCATGCCTGCAGCGCAACGCATCAAACTGATGGTTTACGCCATTCAATGGGTGCTCTTCACCGAGTATGACCCGTTCCAAGACAGCATCGACCGGTGCAAGTCGTTGGTATACGATTTTGTGCGGCGCTCGCGCGATGCCGAAACGGTGCGCAAACAAGCGAATTTTCGCAACCTTGCCAAGGCGCAGCTCGTCAAGATGAAGCAACTGGAAAAAAAGCGCGCCAGCCTACTCATCCACGCACTGGGCGGACTCGTAGCTGGCGGCTTCTTAATCGGATGGGCCGTATTGGCCGTGATCCTCTAGCTGGGCCGGGTGCCCTTCATGTTGTACCAGTAGAGCACTTTTCCTTCTTCGATGTAGTACCATTCTTGGTACCAAGCGTGCTCAACCTCGACGCTGTCCTTCGAACTGATCACGTCAAATCCGGCGTGGACCCAATCACCGGGCTCCTCCACATTGTCGTCAACAGAATAAGCCCATTGGAAGTCCCACTCGTTGTCCAGGGTGTCTTCCATGATGCGACCGATGAACGCTTTTGGTCCTTCGTAGCGGTTGCCATCGTGCCATTCGAATACACAGGTATCTGCAAAAAACGAGGCCAGCTGCTCCATGTCTTCCGATGCCCACGCGGCGTCGATGTCTTTAACGAGTTGCACAGAAGCCTCGCTTCCAAAATGCACGGGACCGCCTGCAGGCGAGAAACCGCTGGAAGTACGCAAGCTAGATTCAGTTGGTGGGGTGCAGCTAAAAAGCACAACACACAGAGCGAAGGCTGAGGCCTTCAATGGGGTTAGGTAAGGGTTCATTGAATGGGTTTTGAATGCGGTGCAAGGTTGGGTTTTCCGTTGGTATTTCAAAATGGATGCGGTGTAATTTTGCCGCATGCCTTCCACGAAACAGATAAAAAAAGGAACCCTGCTCCAAGAAGTCGGGCAATGCCCACAGGTGGCCTACGTGGTCCACTCCGGGCTGTTGCGGTCTTTTTTTGTGGATGAAAGAGGCAAGGAACACACGTTCATGTTCGCTCCGGAAGGGTGGATCATTGCAGACCTTGAAGCATCCGGTTTTGGCAATGCCACGCGGCTGGCCATCGAAGCCTTGGAGGATTCGGAGGTGGAACTGCAGCCTATGCTCGACCGGGTGCTCCAAGCGCAAGACGTGCAAAGCCAATTCAAGCTGATGCACCGGCGAGCGGGTGCCTTGCAGCGGCGGGTGTTGATGATGATGAGCACGAGTGCGCTCGAACGGTATGAGTTTTTCTTGGAGACGTACCCGCAGCTGAGCGGTCGCATATCGCAAAAACTCATCGCTTCCTACCTCGGCATCACGCCCCAAGCGTTGAGCAAGTTGCGTGCCGAGCGGGTGGGCAAGTGATCCGGTGAGAAATTAATCTAGGTGAATGCACGGCGGGAAGGTGTGCGAGAATTTTGTGCGAACAAAAACAATCGAACCAAGATTTATTTCAGCATGAACAAGACCATTGCCATTTTGAGCGCCATCGCGCTCGCCTTCACGGCTAACCTCGGTCAGGCCCAGAGTTACAAAATCAACACCGCTGCATCCACCCTAGAATGGGAGGGCGGCAAGATTACCGGTAGCACCCACACGGGATTGATCCAATTGTCCGACGGTTACCTCCAGTTGGCGAATGACGCATTTGCCCTCGGTCAATTCACCATCGACATGACCAGCATGACCAACACCGACCTGGGCGGCGAATACGGGAACAAACTCATGGGCCACCTCAAGTCGGACGATTTCTTCTCCGTTGCGACCTACCCGGATGCCACCCTGGAGATCCTCTCTTCAACGCGCTTTGTTGACGGACGTGCAACGGTTCAAGCCAATGCCACCATCAAGGGCCACACGGAGCGCATTTCGTTTGATGTCGTCAAAAATGGCGACGCCTTCGACGCGGAAATCGTCCTCGACCGGTCCAAGTTTGACGTGCGTTACGGATCGGATTCATTCTTCGACAACCTCGGTGATAACGTCATTTTGGACAACTTCACCATGCGCGTCCACTTGGTCACGAAATAAGACAAAGCCTCATGGATATGCCAACGCGTGCGGGGGATGCCCCGAAGATGGAAGCCCTGGAAGAGGGCAAAAGTTACTACTGGTGCAGCTGCGGAAAGTCCACGAATCACCCGTGGTGCAACGGCGCCCACCGCGGTTCGTCCTTCGAGCCCGTGGTGGTCAAAGCGGAGTCGTCGCGCACAGCGGCCATGTGCACCTGCAAACTGACCAAAACACCGCCATACTGCGACGGTTCGCACCGGCAGGCGTAATTTAGAGGTCATGTCGACCCGGAACATAACATTGGTCTGTGCTGCCGTCCTTTTGGGGATGGCAGCCATGGCCTTTCGCCCCAATACCATGGAAAATCAAGCCCAGTGCGTCTACCACGCGGCCAACACCCGCGGCCATGCCGACCACGGTTGGTTGGACACCTACCATTCGTTCAGCTTTGCCAGTTGGCACAACCCCGAGCGCATGCACTTCGGCGCCTTGCGCGTGCTGAACGACGACTTCGTGGCCGGGGGCGGCGGGTTTCCGACCCACCCGCACGACAACATGGAGATCATCAGCATTCCGCTTGAAGGCGACCTTGAGCACAAGGACAGCATGGGCAACACTGCTGTGATTCGCCAGGGCGACGTACAGATCATGTCCGCCGGCACCGGCATCATGCATTCTGAGAAGAACAAGAACGCTGGCGACCACGTGCGGTTCTTGCAAATTTGGGTCTTCCCAAATGCGCGGGACTTAAAGCCTAGCTACGATCAGCAGGCGTTTGATCGGAGCGCCGAACGCAACAACCTCCTCACCGTCGTCAGTCCCGACGGCGCAGAAGGCGTGGAGATCCACCAAAACGCGTGGTTCAACCTCGGCTCTTGGGATGCCGGGCACACACAGTCGTATGCGCTGCACGGCGACGACCAGGGGGTCTATGCCTTTGTGCTCGAAGGCTCAGTGACCATTGACGGCCGCACGCTCGGTCGACGCGATGGCCTCGGCGCGTGGAACACGTCCAGCATCGACATCACCGCTTCGGAAGACGCCCGCATCCTGTTGATGGAGGTGCCGATGCATTGGTGATTCCCCGGTTATTGTTTAATCAGCCGGTACGTCCGGGGCTCGGTAATGCCCTCCAAGCGCAGCAAATAGCAGCCTGCTCGTAATCCGTCCGTTGCGAGGAATGTGCGGTTGGCGGGCACGTGCTGAACCACCTTGCCCGTGATGTCCATCAAGGCCCATTGGGCTCCCGCAACAGGTAGGTTGATGAAGTCCTCAAAGGGATTGGGATAGGGCGCTGGTTCCTCTGTTTCGGTCTCTGCCACTTCCACCACCGGCTCGCAGTCGATGTCGAGTGGCTCCATGACAGAAATGCCACATGCATTGAACGTGAACGTGGAAGCGATGTCCACGGCTTGCGAAACGCCGAGGCGGTCGTTGGTGGAAATCGTGTCGCGTTCGAACCAATTCTGTGAAGGCCAATCCGTGACGGAGGGGTACATGCTCTCGCCCCACTCGTTGACGTGGCCGAGCCGCATGGCATGCCCGAGTTCGTGCATCAGCACGTAGGCAAATTTAGCGTTGCCGATGGTGGGGTAACCCGTGCCGTAGTTGTAGTCAAAATTTGAGTTGAGTACGACGTCGATCTCGCCGGCGACGTGGAAGGTGACATCGCCGAGAATGCAACTCCACCACAGCGTGTTGCAGTAACCAACCGTTCCCGGTGAAAGCGGATTGTCTGGGGTGTCGAAGGAGATGGTGTTTTGCCCGTCGCCGAGGTCCCAGCCCAAAGATGTAGGGGTCTCGTTGAGCTGAAAATTCACCCCGGTCTTGCAGACAAAATCGTCCAATGTCCGCTCCACAGCTTCAAGGCGTTCGGGTTGGTTGAAGATGGCCTCGTTGACGTGGAAGAGGTAGCTGCCGTCGCCGTTGTTGTTGCAGAGGTGGGTGTAGCCGTAGGGGCTGAAAGGCTCTGAGTCGAGGTTGTACCGGATGTGCAAGGAGTCGGCCGACTCGAGCGTGGTGCCATCGTTGGTTATGACCCGGACCCGGTTGGATTGGGCTTGCGGCACTTCGATGGTGATGGACGTGTTGGACCAATCCGTGTAATTGAAGTTGGTTGCGGCGTCCCCATTGTAGTAGCCGCTCCCGGTCTCAAAAGTCACGTAGCCGCTGCCTTGGGTGGCTCCGAACCCCGTGCCGGTGATGGTGAGCATCTCCATGCCGTTTCCGGCCGCCCAGTCCGTGCTTAATTCGACGGTGCTGCGGTTGAATCCCATGGTCAATGCGTCCCGCTTCAGCGGTTCATACGATTGAACGCCGCACGCCGGCTTCCAGCCTTCAGAGTGACTTCCGCTGAGGTAAAATGTTCCTTTGGCGCCCACGTTCAGGTACATCTCCCCGGTGCAAAAGGCACCCATGTCTTCAAATGCGCCGCCGATCAATTCCACATCATACATAGATGGTTCGGTGTAGGATTCTATTGTGAGTGTTGAGGCAATTCGGTTGTTTTTCCAAAACGATTGGGTAGCGACGACCTCTCCTTCGATGATGGCGTCGGTTAGGACTTGCTTTTCCAAAGGCGATAAAGGCAGGATATCGGCATGCAAAGCGTGCAGCGTATAATGGGGTGGAAACGCGTGATGCATCTGCGCGTGGATAGCGAAGCTCAGCATGCAAAACACGAATGCCAGGGACGACGGGCGGAATAACAGGGTCATGTGTGGAAGTTAAGCAGGGCATTTTGAATTGAAGTATATTACACCATGAAGCACTACCAAGTCTCCCTCTCCTTAGTCGGATTGGTTTTTTGTCTCGCTTATCAAACAGCGTTTTCCCAAGCACCGATTGCCTTATTGGATGATGTACCGCTCAGCGCGGAGGCGCCACCTTTTGCCCCCATCACTTCAGTGCAGGCGCCCACGGCGCGGTGGGCTTCGACCGACGCGCCGTTGCCGACAAATGCATGGTGGGAGAATTTCGTGCTCAACGAGGGCACGGGCGTGGCCAATTCGTTGCCGTACATCGTGAAGTGTTCGACCGAAGGTTTAAGCGGTTGCATGCCCGGAAAAGTGACGAGCGAGACGTTTGTGATTTCGACGTTTGTATCGAATTGGACACTGGGTGCCAGCGAATCCCTTGCGGCACACCAGGTTGTCGACTATGATCCGCTTTCGGTGACCGTGCAATGGAGTGCCGGTGCGGGAACATTGCAAGCGCCTGTGGTTCGCGGCATGCCCTACCTCACCACCGTTTACTCGGGATTGACCCCAGAAGTGAGCACCATTCATGCCATTCTGAGCATCAATGGCGCAAGTCCCAACGCGACCATCACGGATGACCGGTTTGAATTGGTGCTGAACAACGGCCAGACGTGGGTGCTGTATGCGTCGGAACCCATCGCCTTGACCTACGCAGGAAACAACACGCTGCTTGGACCGAACCAGTGGAATGGCGTCTTGCGCATGGCCGTGGTTGCGGGCAACGGCGTGACCACATCGACAGCTTTGCTCGATGCTCATGCCGACGTTTATCCCACGGGAGGAGCGGTAAGCGCAACTGCAACAGGCGATCAAGCGGAATTGGTTTTCGATTGGGAACTGGCGAGCATGAGCGGAGGTTCAGCTGCGCAAGCTGTGCAGTGCGCCCTTCCGCATCACCTGCCGGTGCTGCAGGAAACGCCCGAGGCTGGCACGGCGTACCCGACCATCAAGGGCAACCTGCCCTTGGTTCTTGGCGGAGCCTGGCACATGACCGAGGCGCTGACCACCATCGGTTTCGAATCGCCTAGCGGCATTGCGCCTTCCTTGGAACAAAATGTTCGAGACGCCTTAGCTGCAGACGCCAATTGGCCCATCAATGCCAACGACACGTACTTCGGTGCGAAGCAGCTCGCTGCCGTGGGCCGCATGGCCGTCATTGCCGACGAACTCAACGAAACGGCGCTTGCCGCCGGTTACCGGACCAACCTCGGTAATGCTTTGCACCCCTGGCTCAACGCCACCAACAGCGACCCCCTTCGTTATGATGAAACATGGGGAGGGGTCATCACGACATCTGGTGGCAGTTTTGACCAGGGCGTATACAACGACCACCATTTCCATTACGGCTATTTCTTGTATGCCGCAGCGGCCATGGCCAAGGACAACCCGGCGTGGGTAGACGAGTGGGGCGATGAGGTTATGCACCTGGTGCGCAACTTGGCCAATCCCGCTGCTTCCGATCCGCACTACACCTTCATGCGCAACAAGGATTGGTTTGTGGGCCATTCGTGGGCGTCGGGACTTTTCGAATTTGGTGACGGACGCAACCAGGAAAGCACCTCTGAGGCGGTGAACGCCTGGTACAGCGTGTACCTCTACGGACTTGCCATTGGCAACGACCGTCTGCGGGATTTGGGCCGCCTGATGCTGACCACCGAAATCCGATCTACCCAGCAATACTGGCAAGTGGATTCAAACGATGGTATTTACGACGAGCCGTTTGCATCGAACAAGGTGGTTGGGGTGTTGTGGAGTACCAAGGTTGATTACGGCACCTTCTTTGGTGCCAACACCGAATTCGTTCACTGCATTCAAATGCTGCCGTTTACGCCCATCACGGAGGAATTGCTCGAACCGGCTTGGGTTGAGGAGGAATACCCGGTTCTTGTAACGGCCTTGGACAATCCAGAAATCGGCGAAGGATGGAAAGGGTTTGTCTACATGGCGCATGCGGTCATTGACCCGGCTGCGGGCTGGAATGAATGCCAAACCTTGACAGGCTACGACGATGGCAACACGGAAACCAACACTTTATACTGGTTGGCCACGCGGCCGGGCATTGAAGAGGCGCTCGGCGGGGACAGCGGTGGTGATGACGACGGTGGCGATGATGGCACGACCGTGGACGGCGTGCGGCTTCAAGTTGATATGTCGCAAGAAACGCTGCAGGGCGGCGTTTACGTCACCGGTGGAAGCATCGACGGCTGGTGCGGTACGTGCACGGCCATGTCCGATCCAGAAGGCGATGGCGTCTTTGAGGTGGTGCTCGATTTGGCAGCTGGTCCAATGGAATACAAGTTCGTCAATGGCAACTGGGACCACGCGGAGACTTTTGATCCGGCGACAGACGGTGCGTGCACGCTTACAACAGGAGAGTTCACCAACCGCTACTTGGTCGTACCGTCTGATGGCAATGCTGATGTGGACGTTGTTTGCTTCAACAGCTGCGACGCCTGTCCAGGCTCTGGCGGCGGTGACGACGACGGCGGTGACGACGGCGACGGCGATGACGATGACCCGTGTGTGAACGACTTCAACAACAATGGCATTTGCGATGAGAACGACGTGTTGGGATGCACTTACGATATGGCAGTCAACTACAATTCGCTTGCTACCATGGACGATGGCAGTTGCCAGATTGAAATTACAACTGGTTGTCCGGGCGATGCTGACAGTGATGGCGTCATCACCGTGAACGACTTGCTCGCGTTGTTATCGGTGTTTGGTGACACGTGCGAATAGGCTGCTTGGATGCTATGCGTTGGTTTCTATTATTGCCGTTGATGGCTTGTGCCCTGAACGCCTTTTCCCAAAAGGTGTTCACGGTGGATTACGCTTCGCAGGCGGACGTAAAACTATTCGTGGTCGACTTCGCGTCGCAAGCCGATTTGTGCGTCTTTAAAGTGGATTATGCCAGCCGTTCCAAAGGCAACGAAGGCCGTTGGATCTGGGTGGAATACGCCTCTCAGGCGGATAAAAAGGTCTTCTTCGTGGATTTCGCTTCGCAAGCGGACCTCAAGATTTTCTTTGTTGAGTACGCCTCCCAAGCGGAATGGCGCAGCCAAAAGAAGAAGCATTTGATGTATTAACTGCGTAGCCGAATGTGGCTTATTCCACGCAATCTTCTCCATACTTCGATAGCAAAAGGAGGAGATCGGCAGTGCCGACGTTTCCGTTGCCATCGATGTCCTCTGGGCACATTGTGGGCGTCAACAGCGCGGCAGCCTCTTCCTCGTACTCGGCGATGGCGAGGTCGGCTACTTGGGAGCCAATGACCCTGCCATGGATGTCATCCATGGGCGGGTGTATACCACCCCAGATGCGGCTGAGGGCGCATTGGTCGGCTGCGTCGCGGTAGGTGGCCCACTGCAGCGTGAACGACTCGGAAGGACCGGAATCAAACGCCAAGAAATTGTTGGCCTCGACCGCGTGCGTACCCAATCCTCCAGGGAAGTAAGCAGAACCTGTAGCGTGCGCCAGGACTTCGGCCGCCGCTCTGGAGTAGGTAGAGTGGCCGCTCACATAACCGGCAAAAGGCGGAGTCACAAAAGTCGGTCGTTGATAAGGCCACCACGAACACCCTGCCCGCCATTCGAAGGCCGGGATACCCGTGTCGAGGTTGGGTACCCACTGGTGCACCTTGACCATGCCTAGGGCTTGGGGTTGGTTCGCCAGAATGGGGTCGCCCGCCTCAATGATTTCGAATACGTTTTCGATGAGCGGAACACCTTGCGCATCGAAGTTATCGAGGGATGGGTTGGAGCATTGGCCCTTCGTCAACATAAACCGAATGGCCGAGATCGGCCTGACAAAATCGTAATAGCCCTTCACGCTCCATGTGGCAATGGCGGCATCGTGCATCGCCCCGCCGAGCAGGCGGTACGCCCGAGCGAGCCACGATTCATGGCTGAGTGGTTCCCCGCGTCCGTTCCACCGCCAATCGAAATCGGGGTGTTCTGAGGCTTCGTTGAGAATGGTAAACCAGTGGCCCGGAGGCGTCTCTGAATCAGGACCGTCCGCCCAGAACTCGGCGAGCACCCGGGTGAAGTCGCCGCGCAGAACCATCTCCGGTTCGTACGGCGTCCCCGTCACGGGATTGAAGGCGTGGCCAGGGCCGATGTCGCCGCCTTCAACTTGGTTGTAGAGGTAGTCCGGAAAAGTGGGGTCGGCGTTGAGGTTGCCGATGCTGCGGGGGCTGATGTCCATCGTGACGCCGTCTTCGGTGTTCAGTTGCGTCTGCCAGCGGGCCACGAGTGCAAATCCGTTTTGCCAATTGTAGAGGCTTTCGTCTGATTCTCCGAGCAACGAAGGCGGGCCGGGATCGAAGTAAACAGGGTAGGTACAGCCGTCGCGCTCCAGGTAACTCGCCTCGCTGGGTTGGAGTGCGAACGGTGTTACGTTGCCCCAGTTGGCACCGCTAAACGGCACCACGTCTTGGAAGGTCTCATTGCCAGCTTGGTCGACGAAGCTGCCACCAAAGGCCAACGGCTGCCAGCGGTTGGGTTCATCTAGTGTGAAGTTGCAAAGGCCTTCCTCGGTGACATCGAGTGGGTCGTTGACCGTCTCGTAACACGTGTTGGCGTAGTTGCCTGCTTGGTTGGCGCCGTCTGCAACATAGGCAGCGTTGATGGCTTCGGCGGCATCGTTTCCGAAGGCCGCCGCTTCCGAGCTGTTGATCAAGTTGTTGGGAATCGTGCCCGTGGTGCTTATGAAAGCATTGATCAATACACTTAGGGTTTCACCCCACCCGGGCGAGTCGGCGTACCGCAGGGAAATGAAGCGGAAGGCAAATGCACTCATCATGTTGTCGTATTCCACGGTACCCGCTGCCCACGTGCCGATGGCAGGGGGTGGCTCGGGCCAAGCTACGGCTTCGTCCGCGGATGTGCCATTCGAGCCTTCGGTCAACAGTTGCAGGGCATATTGGCCGGTGCTGAAGTGGTGCAAGTTGCGAGCATGAACGTTGGGGCGAGCGAGGTCGTTGCGAATGGCCTCGAGCAGGATTTCGTTCCACTGCTGGACAGCCGGCTGATTCGACTGACTCCACGCAGGTGCGGTGCCAGCCGCCACAACTACAAAAAGGATTAAGATTCGCAACGAATTGGTCATACTTGACTAACCGCCGGCAGATGGCAAAGGTTTTCTGAGGTGCATGAACTGCACCGCGGCTGGAATGAGGAATTACTGAACGCGAACGACTTGCACCGCGCAGTCGGGGGCAATCGCTTGAATCAGGGGGCTGCCGATTAATTGAGCGCGGGGCAGCACGAGTCCGGCTGACGCGCTGGGCCAATTCCATACCAATCGGCCTTGCAGATCGAACGCCCGAACGTGGCATCCGTCGAGCACGCGGAATCCGTCGCCGGTCCATTGCACGAGTTCGGCCTCAGGCTTTGGCGCCTCATCGACTGCCGTGAATTCGCCTGCACAATGCGATTGAAAGAAGTCCCACAGCAATTCGGTGCTCTCGATGTCTTGGTTGCCCCATGCGCCGAACCAGTCGTGTCCGCCGCCGCTTACCCGGTAATGGTGAAACTCCTGTCCACCTGGTGCACCGTAAAACCGAAAAAACTCGACCGAAGAGAGGTCAAAGAGTTCGAGGTTGGGGAGGTCGGTCTCGTCTTGTTCGGTGGTGCCCATCATGCCCGTCCAGAGGTCGATGATGTTGAGCACCCCCTCGTTGCCCCAGGGTCCAAAGTCAACGCCGCTGGTATAGCCGACAATTAAGTCTGCTGTTCCGTGCAGGTGAATGACCGGCACTACCTCGTCCGGGTTGCAATTGTTGAAGTCGTATTCGCTCATGGCGCCTGTCACTGATCCCACCGCTCGGAATACATCGGGGTGGTGACACGCCAGCGAGTAGCTCATGTACCCGCCGTTGGACATGCCACATGAGTAGGTGCAGTCCGGGCTGAGGCTGTAGGTGGCTTGAAGGTGCTGTGCGAGGGCTACCAGGAAGCCGTGGTCATTCGTCGCGCTGCTGCCGAGGTTGGCGTTCCAATGCGATATGCCGTTATTGTCCAAGGTGCCTTGTGGGTAGCATACCGCCACGCCTTCGTTGGCTGCAATGGTGGACCAGTCGGAGTAGTTGCGGATGACCCATGCGCTGCTCGTGTAGCCGTGCAAAACGAAAACCAGCGGTGCGCCTGCACCTAAGTCGGCGGGGAGGTCGAGGTAATAGGTGCGCTCGACGCCGTCGTATTCGAAGGTTTGTTGGACCTGTGCCTGGATGTTGGATAATCCAATGAAGGCAAAAAACAGAGAAAGAGCGGCGGCGCAGCGAGTAATCATAGCAACAAGAAACGACGTACCGCCCGGCCCTGCAATTTTGGCATGGATTATCCCGTAAACAAGTGCAGCAGTGATTTCAGTACCCCATCGTTTTACATAGGCAATGTGGTTTTGGGAGAAACCTCACGCTCATTGGATGAAAAATGATTCATAAGCTGACACGGACCTTCGCAAAATTGCCGAGCTACTTTATGGAAAAAACGCTTAAAACGGGGCGTTTTTCGTCTGTTTTGGCTCGTTTTTGGTGTATTTAGTGAAAAAAATAACTTTTTTGTTTCCGGGCCGCAGCAAACGCCAAGTGAATCGATTAGTCTTTGAGGCAGCGGATGGAGTTGCCCATCGCTCGTCCATACAGAGCGTTATGCACGCTGTCAGAATTGGCATCCATTCCCCGCCAAAAGCCAGATCCCTGGTGGGAAGAAGTCCACCAGTCTCCTGAGGTCCCCTGGAAGAAGAACACCGAATTTCCCCAATCTCGGAATCCTCCGGGCAGCGCATTGAACTTGGGAGATCCATTTCCAAACCATTCATCGGAGTAATTGCCCTTTAGTTCTACAGCCGCGGTTTCAGCGCCACCATAGTGGTCAACGAGTGCACCCCATTCGGTGTTTACCGGGACGTGCCATCCGGTCGGGCAGATGCCGCGCTCATCGATGGTCACATACCAGTTGTATAACTTACCAAGGGACGCTCCGGAGTCGGGATTGTTCGAGAAGTATACCCACGCTCCTGACTCAGCGCTGGCGGCCGCTTGCCAATCTGCGCCTTCGGGGTGATTGGGAACGTCGTCGCCATTGCTGTATTGGGAGGTCCGTAAATTCTCCGCGAACCAGCACTGCTCGCCGATTTGCACCGTGGCGTAATCGTAGCCGTGGTAGTTGATGGGGTCGCCGCACGAGAACTCGGCGGCTTCAGGGCCGCCGCCGGTGTCGCCTGACGGTGGGCAATCCGAGCCGAAGCTAGAAAGCAGTTGCATCAGGTCGTTTACGCCGATGATACCGTCGCCGTCCAAGTCATCCTCACAAGTGATTTCTGGAAGACATGATTGACTGCCCTCATCCCAATAGGTGCCAGGTCCGCATGCGTCAGCGTTTGGCGTGGAGGTCAAATCAGGCACACAACATTGACACGACGGATTCCAGGCGGTTCCATTTGTGCAAATGAATGCACCCGAATCGCAATCACCTCCAATGACAGGAAAAATACAAGCTATCGAATCCGTTTGCAGCGGGTCATAATTGCATGCATTTGGGTCGAGGCAACCAGAACCGTCGAGGTGATCACAAATGCCGTTGTTGTTTAAATCGGTATAGGGGCTTGGTTCGATTTCGACCCATATCGAGTCTGAGCATGACGAGCCGTCCTGGAAGTACAATTCAAGATTGTAGTAGCCGCTCTCGTTGCTGAAAATTTGTTGCGTGGGGAGTCCTGAGCCATTGAACCACAAGACCTCTCCTTCAGGATTGACATCGTGTTCGTGTATGCCTCCCATAGGTAAACCGTGATTTTCTCCTTTCAAATCTTCAAAGTACCCACCTGCCATCTCATCGAGTCTCCAAAAAGAAATCAGGGCGCTGTCAGCAATGTCGGGTTGCCCGCTGTATTCTGCAATGTATGCAGAGTCGAGGGCAGCATTCCAAATCCCAAGGTTTCGCAAATAACCTGAAAAAAAACCTCCAAGGGGATCTCCTTTTCCAATTCGAATTGGGTTTTCAATAGGGTTGTATGTCCAGCCTCCCCAGTTATGACCACAGAATGTGAAAGTGGATTCAATGTCCATGATGTTTATGCCGTCAACATAAACTTGAATGTTCGAGAACGAAAAATTGTTGTTCATCCCGAATACATAAGTATATGTGTGCCAATTGCCATCGCTTACTTCAAAAGGCCAAGTCGCGAAATGAGCAGGACTTTTGAATGAAACTCCTTCCAATCCACATTGGGGCGTGTTGAAACCAAGCCTTAAATCTGCCCAACAATCTGTACCAGCTCAACAGCTACGTCACGCAATGCGCGATGAAGGCGAACGCCGCTACTGCTTCAGGTGCTTCTCCCGGTCATCCTCACGACATCGACTGCGAAGGGATGCTGCTCTACGCCACTGTTGACGACAACGACTTTCACCACCAATTTCTGATGGACCCGCATCACATGTCCGTCGCAACGGTCAACCTCGCCCGCAATTGGGAGGAGATTGAAGCGCGGTTGCTGGAGGTGGTTGGATAGGTATAGCGCTTGTTCGACTCAATTCGCCCTTTGTGCTTCAGTCACTGCATAGCGGTACGAGCTCGTCTGGTCAGGACGGTTAACATCAACGCTGAACACGTCAAATGAGCCCGCAGATACGGAGCGGTAAATAACAAATTCTTCGCTTGAAATATTGGACCCATTGGCCGCATCGTAATACAGTATGACTTTGAAATCCTTGAAGTTGGCGACAAGAGCATTGTTATAAATGGTTCCCTCAAACCGGTGACCAATAGTCTTTTTCACAGCACTTCGAAACAGTGTTGCGCGTTGGACGACTTCTTGTACAGGGGATACACGCCCTTCGTCTACTTTCAGGAAGCTAATGGGGGTTTTCGACTCTACCTCTCGGAGTGCATCTACCAGCGCATCTCTACCCAATTCTGCCAATGCCGAGCGCTGAATTTTGGGCGGCATTTCTTTCAGGTCTTCGATTGGGCGTGAACAACCAGCCAGCGCAAAAACTGCCATTATGATCCATAAACGATTCATTTGTTTAGCATTTAATAGGTTGGATTCGCAAAGTAGTAAGTTTGTCACGAACCCACGACCGCATCCACTCGGCCCACTTCCCCACGGTGCGTAAGTTTGCCCCATGAAGCCCAAACTCCACACGGCGCTCCGCATCGCCTTTGCACTGTTCCTCATCGGCTCCGGCGCCAAACACCTCTACACGGTGTATGCGGGCGATCCCACCGTCATGGCGACTGGCTATCCGGAAGAAGGCGCAACCGCGTTTGTGTTAGCGGTGCTCGCGACGAAGTTTTTGTTGCCGTTCATCTGTACCACGAAGTTGGCCGCCGGCGCGCTACTGCTGGCGCCCAAATATGAGCCCCTGGGGGCCTTGGTGGCCTTTCCCTACAGCGTGGGCATGCTCATGTGGGGCGTGTTCATGGTGCCGAGCCATCTGCTGATCATGGGCGGCATCTTCGCGGTGAATGCCGCGTTGGTCGTTGCCAATTGGGAGGTATACAAACCCCTGATGGGCAAATAAGCCAAGCGCTCGCCCCGCCATTGATCCCATAGCCCTTGCGCCCCATGACCTCCGCCGGCATCGAATTCGAGCTCACGCGCAAACGCGTCAAGAACATCAACCTGCGCATCCATCCGCCCGACGGCCGCGTGACGGTGTCGGCGCCGCTGCTCACGTCGGAAGCACGCATCGCGGCGTTCGTGGCCGCCAAAGCCGATTGGATCCGCAACCACCAAGCCCGTATCGCCGCCCAGCCGCCGCGCCCCGAGCTCACGTACACCCACGGGGAAGAACATGCTTTTTTGGGGCATCCCTATCCGTTGGAAATCTACGCAGCGGCGGGCCGCCCGGGAGCCGATTTTCAGTCGGATTTTCAAGCCGACGACCCGGCAGAACCACCCGAAGAACCGCGCGTCGTTGTTCACGCACGCGATCCGCGAGACCCCGCAGAAGTCAAGCGCCACATCGACCGGGCGTACCGCCGCGAACTCCAGCGCCGCCTCGACGCGCTCGTCCCGGAGTGGGAGGAGCGGCTCGGCGTCCGCACCACCAACATCCGCATCCGCGCCATGAAACGCAAGTGGGGCGCATGCCGCACGCGCACTGGCGACATCGTTTTTAACCGCAGCCTCGCCGCGGAACTGCCGCGCGCCATTAACTACGTGGTGCTGCACGAGCTTGCCCACCTGATCGAGCCGTCGCACGGCCCGCGCTTTCAGGCCATCCTCACGGAGCATATGCCGGATTGGCGTGCCGTCGAAACCGCGCTCAACGGCCGGGTGACGACGCGGGGGTGACGAGGCCGTGTCGGACCGCCTTTGAGACGCGGTGACGGAATGCTTCTTCGTTGCGGGGGTGAGTTGCCGTCGCTGCGGTCACCCGCAGGTCTCCGGGCCTCCCCCCAACACCGGACCCGCGCCGGACCCGCACTTCGTTTCCACTGCTGCGTAGGCAGGCCTTTTTGTTTTCAATGCTTGACTAGTTCCCGCTTATCAACCCGCGTACATAAGCCGCTGCGGCAAGTCCAATGGTCGTGCACGGTGCCTTAATGTTCGTCACCGAGGCTTCGAAGTGAACGCCGGACCACAGCCCTGTTGAACCGCATACGTCGGCAAAATCGTCCCATGTCTCAAACCTCAGGGCCATATTTTCAGCCGGGGTGATGCCCGGTTCGACGAACGAGGACCCAGCTTCAAATTGCACGTCCCAGCCCAACTCATTCGTACCCATAAAATCTTGCATCACCGAGGAGTGGGCTCGGCACAAACACGCTGAACCGGACGGGTATTCGGGATGATCTCCGACAGGCAAATAGCTGGTCCAATTGGAGGCAGGCATCCGAACGGTGCCTTTGCCCGGGCCACCCCACGCTTTTATGGGCCGATCTCCGTAGAGGTGGGCAATGGCCGTAAACGGCCGCACGGCGTCGAATTCTTTCTTTTTCGCCCATACCCAAATGCCCGCGTCGAAGATGGCCACCTCCTGCGCGAAGTACATATGGATGAATTCCATCAAATTGTTGCCTTTTTTCAATGAGGCCACCACGGCGGACACGGGCAATGAATAAAGTTTATTCTCGAAAAATTCAGAGAGGATCTTCTGCATTTCGGTGAGGTCGGCGCTTTTGTTCAGAACTTCCTTGGCCTGTGCTTCGTAGTCGTCCCGGTTCTCAATATTGCTCTTTTCCGGAGTGGGCAGGGGGAGGTCCAACGACCACAGGTCGGTATATGGGAAGACCTGGCCGTACTGGGGCGTAACGAATAGTTGCGAACGGTACTTACCGGTGCCCATGCGCTCGATGGCCGGTTGCCAGTGGCTGGGGTCGTTGACCTTGAAAGCTGTATTCACGGGCTCGTATCCCGTGTAGTCGGCAAACGGCAGGGGCATGGATTCGCGGTTGCCTTTGGTGCCTTCGTGGTTCATGCCGTCGTTGAGGCGTCCGTACCAGACCTCCTCACCGGCTTCGGTGCCAATGGCTATGGCCTCTTGCACGGCCGCATTCCCTGCCTGTTCCCCTACGACCAGGTCGAGCATAGCCGCCCACGTTGCGGCATGGGTGGGAAAGCATTGGTCCAAAATCACCTTCGAAGCCGCCGTGATGGCAACGTTTAGTGCGGTGTTGTCCTTTGAATCATACGGAGCGACTTTGGATTGGTCGCTGAACACGGCCTCGGCCGTTGGGTGATAGGGCGCCGCTGCATCGAACCATGAATTGACGATGAGCGTGGTGTACCGGATCAGAATCGACGGGTCGCCACCGTGCTCGGTTACTTCTTCGAAGAACACCGGATTCACATTGGGGATAATGACGTGGATGGCAGCGTTGCCGTTGACGGGGTCGTACTGCGGGCCGTCCTGTGCTTCAGCGCGTGCGCAGAACATCAAAAATACGGCGACCCACAAAGGGCCATAAGGGGTCATCTGCAAACGTGGCATGTACGGAGTTTTGGTGGCCGAATTTACGGCAATGTTGATGCTTCCTTTTTTCACGAGGGCTCTTGACTCAGCTGTACGTGATTTGGAGACGTCGCCAGAGCCATCAGCCTCGCGCAACCAACCAGTCCAGCGCAACTTCTAGCCCGTGGCGGTAATCCGCGCGCAGGTTGTCGGCGTTTACCCGATATCCAATCGACTCGAGAGGAGCGAGAGGAGCAATTTCATCCCACATCGCATCGTCGCTTTTGCCGGTCAATAAGCGCTCAACCACGTCATTGTAACGCTCGTGACCGACTTCAAATAAGCGCGCCATCTCGGGGCTGTCCCGAAACCAATACGACGCGATCCAATCCAACGTGTCCTGCTCGACCTTTTGGCCACTTGGTCGGGTACGTACCACGACAATGCGCTTGTTGCCGTCAGACAAAGCTTTTTCCAGGGGAATGGAATCCGCATACCCACCGTCAAAAACCCAACGGTCGCCCACCTGTATGCGGCCCCGAGTGACCATCGGCAGCGTGCAGGAAGCGAGGACCAGGCGCATCCAATTTCCTTTTTCGGGACTCAGGTAATGTGGCTTACCGGTAGCACAGTCGGCGGCCACAATGCAGAGCGACTTGCTTTCAAGGGCTGCATACGCGGCATCCCAATCGATGGTCCTTGTTGTCTGAACGACGCGGGCGAGGTGCGCCAAATTCATGAGCCCTTCTTCTGAAAAGGCAGATGTGAAACGGATGAATTGACCGTCGCCAACCAACTGCGAAGCGACTTCGATGAAGTACTTGCGTTGTCCTGATAAAAATGAGGTGAGTGCCATGGAACCGGCAGAAACCGAATAGTAAGAGGTGAACGGATTAAAGCCATGAGCTGCAAACGCATCCAATACACCCGCAGTGAAGGCACAGCGCAGGCTACCGCCTTCCAGAATCAAGGCGTCGTATGGCTCAGTTTGCGTCATCTCTATAAGATACGGAGATATTGCTCTTGATGTTACGCGAAAGACTTCACTGGGGGCAACCAGAGGACTGTCAATGGCTTCGTTGTGTTCCTGGTCGCTCAGGGATTATCTTGCGAAAAGCTGTTTTGTCAGCACGAAGAAAAGACCCGCTTCTTCGTTTTTTTTTGACTTTGCAAGACGGTTTGATGCACCCCAAAGTGGCGCATGTTAAACCGTCGATAAATCACGAGAATACCCGCATGCACAGACCGCCCATCCTCTTTATTTGCATCGCTTCCATCTGGAGTTGTTCTACGCCCACAACTTCAACTTCGGGACATTCCGATGCAGACACCCTTCATGTCGTGGCCTCGCGGCTTTTTGAAAGCCGAACGTACGAGGACTTCCTCGAACCTTTGGCTCGACCAGCGGTCATTCAATGGTATAACGCTTCTGAACTTTCGAATCCAGCGCTTCAAGAAGCGCTGGGCATGGCAGACGGTGTGCTTATGACAGGCGGGGCGGACATCCATCCCGAGCGGTACGGTCATGCCGCTGATACTGCAAGGTGCGGTGCTATTGACATGGAGCGTGATCGAATCGAAAGCGAATTGCTGCGTGCCGTCGATTCGCTGCATTTGCCGTGTTTGGGTGTTTGCCGCGGATTGCAATTCATGAATGTGCACAACGGCGGAACCCTGCATGCACATCTTCCGGATGTGCTCGGAACGGATGCCCACCGCGCTGGAGTCCAAGGCAACTCGCGTGATACGCTGCACGTGGTTAATGCCGATGCAGGATTTATGGGGGTTGGGCCAGCGGTGTCATCGGATGTGGTCTCTCATCATCACCAAGGCATTGATCGATTAGGGGAAGGATTGGAGGTATGGGCCCAAGCACCGGATGGGCTGGCTGAAGGCATCCGCCGCAAAGACACGATCGCGTACCCCTGTTACGTCGGTGTACAGTGGCATCCCGAGCGGTCACCGGCCGCTCAACCTTTGGTGGAGCCGGTGGGGAATTATTTCATCGGTGCCATGCAATTGAATTAAAAGGCACCTTTCGATTCGAGTTAGTTGCGATGCCGTTAGCCATCATGGCATCTCGCTCGGAATGAGCCAAAGGCAGGGTCTGTAATAAATGATTTTATCCCGCAAAGCTCATGGCTTCAGGGTTTGACTTTTACGCGGTTCGTATTCAGAACCGCTAGAGATGCCGGCGGATCAAGTTCGTCACCGCTTCTGTCCAATCGTCTTCTGCATTGAGACTTGGGACAAAGTCTAGTTTTTCGCCTCCCGCCTCTTCAAAGATTTCGACATATTCCTCCCCGATTTCAACGGTTGTTTCCAAGCAGTCAGCTACAAAAGCCGGTGAGAAGACAAGAAGCCGCTTCACGCCGTCCTTTGCGAGTTCTTCAATGACCTGATCGCTAAAAGGCCTAAGCCACTTTTTATCGAGTCGACTCTGAAAAGCAACGGAGTATTGGTCTTCAGCTAAACCTAGCCGTTTCGCCAAAGCGCGCGTAGTAGCAAAACAGGTCGCCTTGTAACAGAATTTATTCTCTTCATTTATTTCAACCTCACAGCTGTGGTTGGCACACCGTTGGTCCTCATACACTTTATCGACCTGACGGACAGGCACCCCATGGTAGCTAAAAAGGATATGATCGTAGCTGTCCAAATCAAATTTTCGCGCTCTATTGTGAAAACAGGACAAGTAACCCTCATCATCCCAATATTGACTGATCATCCGCAACTCCGGTATGACGTACCATTTCGAAATGATTCGCATGGCTTCCTGTAGCGTACTCCCGGTGGTTGCCGATGCATACTGGGCATAGAGCGGGACAATAATAATCCGGTCGTAACCGCACTTACGCATTTGCTCTAGCACCATCGGCATGCCTGGATTCTGATAACGCATGGCAAAATGAACATGCAGCTCACCAAGTTCAGGCTGTGATGACGCCAGTGACGTGCATCGATCTGCGACTTTTTGGGCCAGTTGTTGTCCGTAAATCAACAGCGGCGAGCCCTCCTCAGTCCAGACTTTTTTGTACTCTCGAGAACTTCGAAACCTTCGAAGTGGAGATATGATGCCTCGTACCAGGATTTGCCGAGGAAGCCAAGGAATATCGACGACCCGGCTATCAGAGAGAAACTCTGTAAGATATCGGCCCACTGCACTGGGTCCCGGGTTATCAGGAGTGCCAAGATTAATAAGTAAGATTCCCGTTTTCATTGCCAGCTAGCATGGTTTTTTAAGACAGAGCGATTTCCTAGAAGTCCTATTGGAGGTGGAAGCGAAATTAACTGGCGGAGATTGCCCTCTTTCTAAAAATAAAGTGAAAAAGAAGACCAAAGGGCATCAACATGACTCCAAAGAAAACACAGAGACGTATGACCCAAGGACTATTTTGACGGCGAATGCTGTCTTTCCATATCCAGCGAGTTGCGAGAATATCTCCAGCCACCATGTGGGACCACATGGCGGTTATGCCGGCTTTTGAGCTCATGCCTACCGCCAAACCGGCCATGAAACCGTCTGGGTGTGAACCACTATTTGCAAAATCAACAAGGCCCTCCGGATGCAGGATCATAATCAGGAACCAAATGCAAATTGGACCGGCAAAAAACCATGGCTTATTCATCATCTCTGATGTCTTGGCATCATAAGGCTTCAGCATCATTGCAAACCAAAATGGACCTACCCAAAGTGTACTCAGAGCAAAGAGCAGTGTATATACATCCATGACTACATAATCATTCTACATCCTTTTAAGTTCTCGGGGCGTTCCAATACAGTGGCAGGAGCATTTTGGCGCACTAGAGATGCTTTACTGATGATTGATAACATACATTCTCCGATACATCCTAAATTGAACTTAAAACAAGTTCCATGAAACTGCATTTTTTATGTCTCTTCGCGCTGCTCTTTGAATCCATTAGTGGATTTTCTCAGGGTTTTACATCGTATTTCACGGGCAATGCCACAGACGCTGTAACCAGCCCTTCTGGAGGGGTTTGCCTTATGGGTGGAGCGGCTGAGGACGATAACGGAATGAAGTGGTTCCTTGAGCGAGTCGATGGAGGTGATGTCCTCGTCCTGCGCGCCTCAGGCAGTGACGGTTACAATGACTACTTGTACTCGGATCTAGGCATTGACGTCAATTCGGTTGAAACCATCGTATTTAACAATCCAAACGCAGCGAACCTCGAGGAGATTCATGATCGAATCATGCAAGCAGAAGGGATTTGGTTAGCCGGGGGCGATCAATGGGATTACGTTTCATTTTGGCGCGATACACCTGTTGCATCGCTGATCAATGAAGGCATCACGAATCGCAATATCGCAGTAGGTGGAACAAGTGCCGGTATGGCGGTGCTAGGTGAGTACTATTTTTCAGCAATCAATGGAACGGTTACTTCCACAACCGCTCTCAATATTCCTTACAGCACGAGCGTGGTGGTCGACTCGACAAGCTTTTTGCACGTGCCTTATCTCGAGCGGGTTGTGACCGATACGCATTACGATGATCCCGATCGCAAAGGTCGCCACACTGTATTCTTGGCAAGGGCATTAACAGATTACGGACTTGTAACCCGAGGCATCGCTTGCGAGGAGTATACCGCGGTATGCATCGATGAGACCGGAACGGCGAAGGTTTTCGGTGAACACCCCGATTACGAGGATGTTGCCTATTTCATGGTTCCAAATTGTGAATTAGCAAATCCAATGCCAGAGGTTTGCGCTCCGAATAATCCACTCGAGTGGAACCACGACGGCCAAGCTTTGAAGGTCTACGAAGTGAATGGAACAACAAACGGCATGAATACTTTTGATTTGAACACTTGGGGAACTGGAGAGGGAGGGACTTGGATGCATTGGCATGTCGTTGAAGGAATCCTCTACGAGTCGGAAGGAACCGCACCTGATTGTCCCGCCAATACTGCAGAATTAGCAGTGAATCATGCACTGGCCTATCCCAATCCAACGTCGAACCTCCTCTATGTGACGCTCACGGACCAGGCAATGATTGAACGAGGTAGCCTAGATGTACGCGTGACCGATAACCTCGGTAGAGAGCAACCGGTGACATCAAGAGTTTCCGGAAACGAACTCGAAGTGAACTGCTCTGCTTTACCAGATGGCTTGTACCAGATGATCTATAATCAGGGGGGCTCTATGAGCCGTTTTCAAGTAAAGCATTGATTGCACAGTCATTTCACATTCACGTGAAGTGACTCCTTCATGAGCAAAATCAATCGGTGTGCTCTGTTCTAAGAAGCTTCAAGAACTTGGAATGCTCCAAGGACCCCATCCTCATGTCTGAAATGAGTGAAAGGCACTCCTTTGTTATTTCCGTTGGGACATCACTGTCAAAATAAAATTTGCGGCCATCATAGGAAGTCAGACTGTTTTCACTTTGATTGAAGCAGATATCACAGTGAAAATGGCCGACGAGAACCTCCGCACAGGTCAGGGCATATGGACTGAATAGGGCCATGAAATCTTCATTTGAACATGACGTCAAGAGCTGCCTGCGATTGGTGTAGGTGTTGTCGGGGCTAGTAGTATCGAGCGAGATGCAATTTTCAGATGCGCCTGCTCCCATAGCGAAGGCTTCATGTTGTCCAAAGGCGGTCGCATGAATCAACAAAGTGAGCAGATAAGAGAACAAATAAATGGTGCATTTCATTGCGATTGAATTTTTTGTAAAGT
>NZGF01000075.1 GCA_002690915.1 Crocinitomicaceae bacterium | reverse complement strand
CCTCTCTGGCGACTTCGACGTAAACACGGATAAGTTCACTGTTGCTTCAGCGACAGGCAACACGGCGATCGCTGGCGACTTGGAAGTCGACGGCACGATTAACAACATGAATGTTGGTGCTGGAGGTGGTTCAGGTATTTTTAATACCGCGTTCGGTGAGGATGCACTTAATGCACCTCTTAATGCATCTAATCATAGCACTGCCGTGGGATATTCTGCACTGGAAGATAACCAAGGAGAGGGCAACACAGCGCTTGGTTCCTATGCGCTGCAATCCAACGAGTCTGGTACTGGTAATGTTGCGATTGGATACAATGCCGGGAAATTCTCTACCGGAAGTGAGAATACCGCTGTTGGAACCGACGCAGCCAAGGGAAATACAGGATTTTTGAATACAGTACTCGGCTATAATGCTTTGGAATATCCCGGATCTGGGTCAGGGAATACTGCAGTGGGACACAGCGCCTTGTGGGACAATACCTCGGGTAGTAAGAATGTCGCAGTTGGGTTACTTGCGCTCTCGGGCAATGAATATGGAAAGGAGAACGTTGGAATTGGATACGGAGCTAACGTCTCTGGGGGCGGTTTGGAAAATGCAATAGCCATCGGATACAATGCCACAGTAACGGCGAGCAATACCATCCAACTCGGTAACTCATCAATAACCACAGTGAAGACTTCCGGTACCATCGAGGCCGGCGGACTCCAAATCGCCGCTATTGCCAGAACAGCCACTTCTGACGGTAGCGGAGATGGAACGATCGCTTCTGGAAGTTCTTTTGTGACCGTAACATCGTTTAGTGCTGATGACATTATTGTTCTCCCTGCACCTGTACCGGGAAGTATTGTCAATTTGTACTGCGCGAGCAGTTATGAGCTTCGTACAAGCGATCCAGTAAGTATCGCATTGAATGGTGTGAGTGGAACAGATAAAGAACTTGCAGTTTGGTCAGACGTATTGGTCCGCTGCATCTGCGTCAGTCCTACAAAGTGGATTGCCCAAGCAATCGATAACGAGGGTGTCACAACTGGAGCCGGTACACCAGATTAATCAACTGAAATACTTCAATACCTTCATCGGTATGGGCAGACCTTGCGTCTGACGAATAGGGCTTGAACGTTTTGCATGCCGTTCCAGTCAACTGATAAGCATGGAGTATGAAATATGAAACAAAAAGGCAGCCGCAACTGGCTGCCTTTTTTCATGCCTGGTTAGCCTCTCACCAGCTGGATTTGAGCGCCCAGCGTATCCAGGTCATCAAAAAACTCAGGGTAGCTCTTGGCTACGCAAGCGGCGTTGGAGATTTCCATCGCTCCATTCCCTGCCATGCCCAGAATGCTGAGCGCCATCACCATGCGGTGGTCTCCGCTGGAATCAATCCGAACTTGGGTTGAACGTCGCTCGGGCGCCCACGGGTGCACGCGCATGCAGTCATTGGTTTCGTCCAGTTCAACCTGGATCCCGAGCTTCTCCCATGCTTCTGCGATGCGCTGAGCGCGGTGGGATTCCTTGTGCTCCAGCCGGCGAATGCCTTTGAGGGTGGAAGGCTTTTTACCGAATGCCGCCAACGACGCGAGCACGGGAAACAGATCTGGACTGTCCGTCAAGTCAACGGTGAAGGGGCGCACGGGGCGCTTCGCCACTTGGATGCCATCATCAATTCCCGATAAGGCTCCGCCTGCGAACAAGAGGGCACCTCGAATGGCCTCATCGGCTTGCGTGTATTGATTTGATAATCCGTGAATCGCAATGGACCCCTCAGCGCACAGCATCCCCGCAACAGCCAAGGCAGCCGCACCGGACCAATCGCCATCGATGACGGTATCTATGGGCTTGAATTGCTGGCCGCCATCTACATGGAATTGGGTGAATGAATCGTTGGCGGCGATGGCAATGCCAAAGTCTTCGAGCACCTCCATCGTCATCTTCACGTAGGGAGTGCTTGTTGGATACGTCACCTTTAATTTGGAGCCGCGCAATAAGTTCGGCAGTGCGAACAGCAATCCTGTGATGTATTGGGAGCTAATGGGCGTCTCCAATTCCGCCGCACCTCCGACGAGGGGTCGAGCAATTTCGACAGGGAAAGCGCCGTTGAGGCAGCTCAGTTGACCGCCATACGCATCAAAGAGCGATTCGTACACAGCCATCGGTCGTTGCACCAACGTGCCTTCGGCTTCCATGCGAAGGGGCGTGGGGGCCAAACCGGCAATGGGCGTGAATAGCCGCGCGGCCAAACCGGATTCGCCGGGAGTGAGCACCTCGGTTCGGGGCATGAGCTTTCCGCCTGTTCCTGAAATGGAGACGCGCTGTTCGCCAATCTCGATTTCAGCTCCGAGTTGCGAAGCCAACATCAGCGAAGCTGTGCAGTCATCGGACTGTGAAATGTTGTCCAAGGTGGACGTGCCATCTGCGAGCAACGCGCCCGCAACCAAGCGCTGCATGACCGATTTGGAAGGCGGGGCCTGGACTTCACCACGCAAGGTGGAAGGGGAGACGCGGATGATCATTTGATGCCCGTGTAGATGCTCGCTATGCCACCGGTCAAGCGGTGCATTTGGCACTGGCGGTAGCCACACTTCTGCATGATTTGCATGAATTCATCCCCCTCGGGAAAGGCTTCCACGCTTTCGGGCAAATAGCTGTACGCGGCCGCATCTTTCGACACCAACTTGCCAACCCCTGGCATGAGGGTGTGGAAGTAGAAATGGAAAATCTGCTTGAGTGGAAAGACGGTGGGCTTCGAAAACTCCAACACGACGCCCATGCCGCCGGGCTTGAGGGTGCGGTGCATCTCGGTGAGTCCCGCCTTCAACTTTTCAAAGTTCCGGACCCCGAATGCAACGGTGTACGCGTCAAAAGTCCCGTCCTCGAAAGGCAAATCGGCACTGTCGCCTTCAATCAGTTGCACCCGGTCCGTCCAGCCTTTGCGCTCCACTTTTTTGCGGCCAATCGCCAGCATGCCAGGGCTAATATCAACCCCCGTTACCCGGAGGTTTGGAATGCCTGACCGCATGGCTTCAAGGGCAAAGTCGGCAGTACCAGTGGCCATGTCCATCAAGTGTACTTCGTCCGTGGATTGCTGGGCGCTCAAGTGCGTCTTCAGCATGCGCATGGCCTTTTTTCGCCAGAGCACATCAATGCCCAGGGAAAAGAAATGATTGAGGAAATCGTAGCTGTGGGCGATGTTGTCGAACATGCGCGCCACTTGTGCTTTTTTGGATTCCTCCTCAGGCTGGGTGTACGGGGTAATTTTTGTTCCCATGTGTTATCCGACCATGGTGTGGCCTTCTGGGTATTTGATGTGCGTTTGAACCGATCGTCCGCCGAGCGCATACGCCACGGTGAGGGTGCCCACGCGCCCCACAAACATGCTCAGCATGATGATGACCTTGCCCATGGGGCTCAGCATGGCCGTGATGCCGGTGCTCAATCCCACGGTTCCAAAGGCACTCACTTCTTCAAAAATGAGGTCGAGTAGGGTCCGATCGTTCAATTCCAAAATGTGCGATTCCGTTATCGATAACAGGAAGATGGCGACGGTGTTTCCGACCAAAAAGAAGAGCAGCACGCTGTAGGCTCTGGACCGCAAAACTTCGGGCACAGTTCGCTTGAACAGCTGGACGTGGTCGAGGTTGCGTACGGTTCTCCACACATCCGCCATCACAATGGACAACGTGGAGGTTTTGATGCCACCCCCGGTAGAACTCGAGGATGAACCGATGAACATTAAGATGATGAGCAGGAACAACATTGGCACCCCAACTGCTCCGATATCCACGGTGTTGAATCCGCTGGTCCGTGTTGCGCTTTGAAAGACCGAGGTGGTGAGTTGACCAAATGGGCTCATGCCCGCAAGGGTGCCATCGGCTTCCAGAAGCCAGAAAGCAGCCGCGCCAAAGGCCACCAGTCCCAAAGAGAAGTAGAGGGCGATTTTGGTCGCAAAACCGATGTGCTTCCACGGTTGGTTCATGCGCTCCCGTAGGCGAGTCGGATCAAACAAGTCGAAGATGGCCACCATGCCCAAGGCACCGAAAAACACGAGCACCGTTACGGTCCAATGCAGAGCGTAATGGCTGTCAATGGCGGCATTCGCCAAGCCATCCGTGAACAGGGAAATGCCCGCGTTGTTGAAGGCAGAAACGGAATGGAACACGGAATAGAACCATTGCCTACCCGTAACCATGCCGTCCAAGGCATCGCCCCACGCCATGTGCATGATGAGCGCTCCCCCAGCCTCAATTGCCAAGCACCACATCAGCACCTTGCCGAGCAGTCCAGAGCTGGCATTGAAGGTATCGCGGTTGACAAAATCTTCGATGACCTCATGCTGGCGAACGCCAAGCCCAAATTTGGAAGCGAGTACCAAGAACGACCCGAAAGCAATTAGGTTTAGTCCACCCAATTGAATCAACGCCAGAATGACCACCTGGCCTTTGAAGGAAAAGAACGTCACCGTATCCACTACCATTAAGCCGGTGACACAGGTGGCACTTGTTGATGTAAAGAGCGCATTCAGGAACCCCATACTCCCCGGTTGAACGGTCATCTCCGGCAGCATCAAGAGCACGGTTCCGATGCTAATCAATCCAAGAAAACTTATAATAAAGATGACGGCAGGATTCAATCGGATCCGCGGCAGCACCCGCCCTCCGCGCAGTAATTCTGCCAGGACAATGGTGAAGAAATACCCCTGTATAAATATGGTGTAAAAGTCTGATATTGAGTTGAATCCAATCGATTGAATGAATCTACTTATAAGGAGTTCTCCCGTCAATAAATCGCTGAAGCCTTCTATGACCAGGACGACCATGACCGCAGCTTCGAACCAGGTGTGGCGTAAGAAGTCACGTGGTTGGAAATCGTACAACAGGCGGGTGATGTACTGAAGGACATAGAAGCCGAAACTAAATTTGACGAAGCCTAACAGTTGAGCGGCAGTTTCGGATTCGTTTGTGAAGCCGTAGTACAAGGCGAGAACAAACAGTGCCGAAGCCGAGACGAGCAGGTTGAGGACTTTCAATACGCCCAAGACGCGGTCCTTCGAATGGTAGAGTCCAACGTTGATCCGTTCTCGAAATTCTTGGAAGTTCATTTCGATTGCATCAAGGTCGCCATGGCGTCAGCGTGGGTTTCCCACTCCGATTTGAGGCGTTCGATTTCCACGGTGACTACACCTACCTTTTCGCAGACCAGTCCTCCGGCCAAATTGGCTACCGCTGCAATTTGCCAAATGGGGACGTCCAAAGCGAGCAAGACAGAAGCCACTGCAATTACTGCATCGCCCGCACCACTGACGTCGGTGATTTCACGCTCAAAGGCCGGGATGCGCCGAAACTCTTGCGCCTTGTCAGGAGCATAAAAGCACACACCTCGCTCGCTCAGCGTAACCATCGAAATGGACACTTCTAATCGCTCGTGCATACGCTGTACGGCTTTGGCCAGGCTGGCATCCGCTTCTTTGTGGATGGCCATGCCAAGCCCTTCACGCATCTCTTTTAAGTTCGGCTTGAACAAGTCCACATGCCGGTAACAGTCGAAGTTTCGGAACTTAGGATCCGCGGTCGTTTTGATTCCCTGTTGGCGGCATAGCACTGATATGGCGTCAATCACCGCTGGGGTTAATGTGCCTTTATCGTAATCTTCGAAAACAACGACATCAATCCGCTGGGTGGACATAATGGCTTTGCACTGAGCAATAAGCTTCTCGGTCCACGGGCCCTCGATTTCACTCGATTGCTCTTCGTCTACCCGCAGCAGCTGTTGGCCGTTGCTGATTACGCGCGTTTTAACAGTGGTTGGTCGGTTGGGAACTTCGATCAGGGCGTTCGTTGCGATCCCATGGGATTGCAATAAGCGTTGGATTTCCTGTCCAGCTGCGTCCTTGCCAATGGCCGCAGCCACCTGTACCTGTGCTCCGAGTGCAATCAAGTTCTTGGCTACATTGGCCGCACCGCCTAGGCGTTTGTCCCGTTGTAGAACGTCGACTATTGGCACAGGAGCCTCCGGCGAAATCCGGTTCACCTGTCCGATTAGATAGGCGTCGAGCATCACGTCACCTATGACGAGGGCCGAAACCCGGTAGGTGTTTTGAAGAGCGTTTAGCGCTTCCATTTTACGAAGGTAGCGAACAGGCGTTATTGGAGGGCTGCAACGGCCTTTGAAATGCGAGCGAGGGCTTCAATCAATAGCGCTTCAGAGGCGGCGTACGAGAGACGTATGCATTCGGGGGTTCCGAACGCACCGCCGCCGACCGTGGCCACATGTGCCTCTTCCAGGAGGTACATAGCGAAGTCTTCAGCAGTTTCAATGGTTCTATTCCCGGTTGTTTTTCCGAACAAAGCGCTCACATCAGGGAACAGGTAAAAAGCCCCCATGGGCTTGTTGACCTTCAGGCCTGGAATGGCGCTCAAACCGTCTATCATCAAATCGCGACGGGACAAGAAAGCCTCTTTCATGGTGTCGGCTATAGAAGGATCTTCAGATACCGCTGCACCCGCGGCTACCTGTGCAATGCTGCAAGGAGCAGAGGTTACTTGCCCTTGGATTTTGGAGCACGCCTTGGCGATCCACTCCGGTGCGCCGATGTAGCCAAGACGCCAGCCGGTCATGGCAAACCCTTTGGAAACGCCATTAACGGTGATGACGCGGTCTTTCAGTTCTTCAATGGTGCCAATGGAACAGTGTCCGTCCGTGAAGTTGATCAGCTCGTAGATCTCGTCGCTGATAATGTAGACGTGGGGGTGACGCTTCAATACTTCCGCCAAGGCTTCTATCTCAGCACGCGTGTAGACAGAACCTGAAGGGTTGCAAGGCGATGAATAAATGAGCAGGCGTGTTTTGGAGTTGATGGCCGCTTCCAACTCTTCCGGCTGTATTTTAAAGTCGTTCTCGATGGACGTAGGCAGCACCTTGGACGTACCGCCGGCGAAGGCGACCATATCCGCGTAGCTTACCCAGTACGGTGCGGGCAAGATGACCTCCTCGCCCGGATCGACGAGCGTTAGCACGACGTTGGTAATGCTCTGCTTCGCGCCGTTAGAAACGACGATTTGGGAAGGATTAAAGTGAAGACCGTTGTCCCGCTTGAACTTGGCGCAAATGGACTCACGCACATCCTGCAATCCCGGCACCGGTGTGTAATGCGTGATGTTTTTCTCGATTGCTTCAATCCCAGCTTGTTTGAGCACATGCGGGGTGTCAAAATCCGGCTCACCGAGGGAGAGGGAAATAACATCGACACCGGATTGTTTCAATTCGGTGGCCTTCCTGGCCATGGCAATGGTGGCCGATTCGGAGAGGCGGTTGAGCAGTTTAGAGGAGCGCTGTTCCATGGTCAATACTGAAGGTTTGCGATTGAAAGCACAAAAATACAGCCGGTGTTCAAAGGGTTGTCTCCATCGAGGAGCAAATCACAGCTTTTTCGTCAACAGCCAAAGTCCCGAAAATGTGAGTAACCCATTTACTGGCAACAGGGCAAAACCGAAGCTGAAACCATAGCCAGACTTCAAACTGGCTTCAAGCAGGTAGCAGATAACAGGACTCGCGATGGCCACCCAAGGGATATAGCGGTCGACAGGTTGCCCCTTCATTGTCAAACCGAAGGCAAACAGCCCAAGTATGGGGCCATAGGTGTAATTGGCCGCAGTAAAAATCGCTGACACCACGCTGGAGTCCTGCAATGCACTGAAGACTAGGATGACACAGAATAGCACGACTGCAACCCCCAAGTGAACTTTTTTGCGCACTGCGGTGGCTTCTGTATACGACTGTTTTTCAGTGTTTAACAAGTCCACGCAGATGGACGTAGTCAGCGCGGTCATGGCGCTGTCGGCACTGCTAAACGCCGAGGCCAAGAGGCCAACGAGAAACACCAATCCCAATCCCCAGTCCAAACTTCCTCCGAGGGCAACAGTAGGGTACAAGCTGTCCGCTCGCTCAATGGTTAGGGCTTGGCTTTCCGCCCAGGTGTACAAAAGCACCCCCAATCCCAAAAACAGGACATTTACCACGACCAACACAACGGAAAAACTGCCCATGTTCCAGCGGGCCTCCTGCAAATTTTTGCAGGCTAGGTTTTTCTGCATCATGTCTTGATCCATACCGGTCATGGCCGTCGCGACAAATGCACCGGCTGTGAAGTGCTTGACGAAATGATTGGGTGCTTTCCAGTCGTCCCATATCCACCACTCGCCCATGGGGCTTGATTGAATGTGTTGCACGGTTTCAATCCAAGACCAGTCCATCGCCGCAGCAATCGCATGTACGGAATACACAACCGCCAAGAGCATTGCAGCCGTTTGCAGGGTGTCCGTCCACACTATGGTGCCAAGACCGCCCTGTCGGGTGTATGCCCATATGACGCCCAAGATTATCAATACTGCCAAGGCATAGCCCCAGTCTAATGTCGCTCCTGAACCTGAGCTCCAACCGAGAGGTTCAAGGATGAAAAGCTTTAGCACCAGAGCCACGAGAAAGAGCCGGAAGGCGGCGCCGATCGTTCTCGACAAAATGAAGAACGCCGCACCGGTGCGGTAGGCTTTCGGACCAAAGCGACTCTCGAAATATCCGTAGATGCTCGTCAGCCCCATCCGGTAATACAAGGGCATGAGAATCGCCATGATGAACCCATACCCCACCAAGTACCCCAGCACCATCTGCATGTAAGTGAATCCTTGGGAGCCAACCCAACCCGGAACGCTGATGAAGGTAACCCCACTCAGCGAAGCGCCCAGCATGCCAAAGGCTACAGCGTACCAAGGTGCTTTTTTGTTGGCAACAAAAAAATGCGCGTCGCTGTCCTGTGCTCCATGGCGCGCCGTCAGTCGAGCCACCAGGAGCAACACCGCAACATATCCACAGAAAATAAGGAGAACCGTTGTTGGAGTCATGCCCCAAAGATGAGCAACCGCCTGTAAATTTGCACCATGGAACTTCCTTCGCGGTTGATCGAGGCAGCCGTTGACCAAATGGCATCGCTGCCGGGTGTGGGGCGCAAAACCGCGCTGCGCCTTGTGTTGAACCTGTTGAACCGATCGGAGGAACAGGTAGATGCCTTCGCTGAAGCGTTCCAGGCCATGAAAAATGGTATCCATGCGTGCCGCCAATGCCACAATTTGACCGAAGCAGAAGTGTGCTCCATTTGCACCGACCCCGCTCGTAACGAAGGATTAATCTGCATTGTGGAGGATATCCGGGATTTGTTGGCGCTAGAATCCACAGGGCAATACCGCGGTAAATACCACGTTCTTGGAGGCGTAATCAGTCCCATGGACGGCATTGGCCCCAACGACCTTAACATTGATACGCTTGTCAACCGACTCGCGCAGAAAGATGGTGCGAGTTCCGAAAATTGTGTAGAGGTGATTTTCGCCCTGCCGGCGACCATGGAAGGCGAGACCACAGCTTTTTACTTGTTTCGAAAATTGGCAAATTCTGAGGTAGAAGTTACCGCCATCGCTCGCGGTTTGGCTGTGGGTGAAGATTTACAGCATGCCGATGAAGCAACCTTGGTGCAGAGCCTGAAGCAACGGTTACCATATACCTCCTAACTTCAAGCCGTGGACGTTTCGGTCATTATTGTCAATTACAACGTTGAACACTTCCTCTCCCAGTGTCTGCTCTCGGTTCGGGCGGGGAAGGATGTTTTGGAGGAAGCGGGTTACGCAGCAGAGGTATTCGTAGTTGACAACAATTCCGTGGACGGATCGTGCGGGATGGTCCGTCGACAATTTCCGGAAGTGCATTTACTCGATTCTAAAGAGAACTTGGGATTTTCCAAAGGCAATAATCTGGCTATTCGGCAGAGCCGCGGACGTTGGGTGTTGTTATTGAATCCTGATACGATTATCCAGGAGGATACGTTACTGAATTGCTTGGAATATGCCGATGCACACTCTCGATTGGGAGGGCTTGGTGTTCCAATGGTCGACGGTGCCGGTCGATATCTTCCGGAATCTAAGCGCGGCATTCCGACTCCCAGTGCAGCATTTTGGAAGATTTCAGGGTTGTATCGCTTGGCTCCAAGATCCGCTCGACTCAACCGTTACTACATGGGAAATTTATCGAAAGACGAATCCCAGCCCATTGAAGTTTTGAGCGGCGCGTACATGTGGATGCGCAAGTCGGCCTTGGATGAGGTGGGGTTGCTGGATGAACAATACTTTATGTATGGAGAGGACATCGACTTAAGCTGGCGGCTGATGAAAGGGGGGTATGTAAACCACTATTACGCCGGCACTTCGATTGTTCACTACAAAGGCGAAAGCACCAAAAAAGGATCGCTGAATTACGTTTTGGTTTTCTACCGCGCGATGCAAATTTTCGCACGTACGCACTTCAGGGGACGCGGTGGCCGTGCGATGCACCGCGTGATCCAACTGGCCATTTACCTCCGGGCAAGTTTGGCCATTGCCTCGCGTGTTTCCAAAGCTGTGGCGCTCCCAGCTGCCGAATGGCTGCTCTCTTGGTCGGGCCTCCTGTTTTTCTTGCAGCAGTACGGGATGTGGCAAAACATTCGTTATGAATGGGACATGGCACTGCCGGCGACAGGTATGTATGCGTTGGTTTGGCTGGTCGCTGTTAAACTTCAGGGGGGGTACGACAAGCCTTGGCGTTGGAATGCGGTTGCGAAGGGAACTTTGATCGGAACCGTTTTACTCCTCGCTACGTATGGTCTTCTTCCTGAATCGCTGCGATTTAGCCGGGCCATATTTCTGTTTGGAGCGGCTTTTGTTCCTGTTGTCATTGCACTTGTTCGAGCCGTCTTGGCTCGATTCGGTGGTGATGCCGGGGAGATTACTCCGAAGCGACTTTATATCGCAGGAAGAGGCGATTTGATGCCAATGCAAGAACTCATTCGCACCCAAGATGTGCTGGAGCCGGTGGCTTTCGGGTCGATTTATGCCCTATCCATTCAGCCAGAATCCATCGATGTGTTGGACGATGGGGTTCGTTGGTTGGGCGGGATGGACAGCTTAAGCGATGCCATCCGCATTCATCAATTCAATGAAATTATCATGAGCGGTCGCGAGGTTCCCGCTGGTCAGATGATACGCGCCATGGGCTTGGTTTCCGACAAGAATATTCGCTTTCGCATAGCATGGACTGACGATGGCCAAATCGTTGGGGCTGGCGGCCCCGAGCGTGGCGCCATTACCGAATGGAGCAGTGCAATATTCAAGCCGCGTGCCCGTCGAGCGAAACGCGCCGTGGATGCGGTGGTGGCCATTTTGGTTTTGTTGGTCTTTCCCCTCTTCATCCTGAGGAAGCAGAGCGATTGGGTGGGTGCTGCCGTGGAAGTCCTGATGGGTGGGTGCACATGGGTAGGCTACAGCGAGGCATCGAATGGCGCTGCCGCTACTTCGCGCAGCTTCGTGTTCCAACGTGCTGAAGGCATGGGAGATAGAGCAAGGCAACGCACGCTGCTCACATATGTTCGTGATTATCGTTGGACAATAGATGTGCAAGTCATCTGGGAAGCCTTAATTTCGTACCGCGCAATACATCGCCATGGCAGTAATTGAAATTTTGTTACCCAAAATGGGGGAGAGCGTGGCTGAAGCCACGATTACCAAATTTGTTGTCAACGCAGGAGAACAAACCGAGGCTGATGAGCCGCTGGTTGAAATTGCTACCGACAAGGTAGACAGTGAGGTGCCTGCCCCGGAAGACGGGACGTTGGTTGAGTGGTTGGTCCAGGAAGGAGATGTGATTGCTGTGGGTCAGATAATTGCCAAATTTGAAATTGACGGAGATTCCGATGCGGCCTCTTCATCCTCCAGCGCTGCAGCTGCGCCAACTCCAGCTCCAGCTCCAGTTGCGGCTCCAGTCCCTGCTCCAGCTGCTCCGGCTCCTGAAGTTGTCGAAGCACTGCAGGCGCCCCTCTCAGCGTCGGGTCCGCTTGATAACATGCCTGCTCGCATAGGAGCGAACGGCCGGTTCTACTCGCCGCTCGTTCGGAGCATCGCCCAATCCGAAGGGGTAACCCCAACTGAATTGGATGGCATCACAGGTTCCGGTTCCGAGGGTCGAGTGACCAAAAAAGACATCTTGGCCTTCGTAGATGGGCGCGGTTCTGCTCCCGCTGCATCGGCAACTTCAAAGCCCCCCACTCAGGCTCCGACTTCGACAGCGAGCCCCGCTCCGACGGTTTCTGTTTCCGGTCGCGATGAGATTGTGGAAATGGATCGCATGCGGAAGCTTATCGCTGATCACATGGTACGCTCGAAGCAAACGAGCCCACACGTTACCAGCTTTGTTGAGGCAGATATGACCAAAATCGTTGACTGGCGGAAGCGCAACAAAGCCGCTTTTGAGCAGGCCCACGGAACGAAATTGACATTCACACCTTTAATTGCGGAAGCGATAGTCAAAGCGATTCGGGACTTCCCCGGCGTAAACGCAAGCGTTGATGGCGATCGCATCATCATCAAAAAGCAGATTAATTTGGGCATGGCAACCGCATTGCCGTCTGGAAATTTGATTGTGCCCGTCATCCACAACGCCGACCAATTGAGTCTGGTTGGATTGGCAACACGGGTCAATGACCTTGCTGATCGGGCGCGTACGGGCAAATTGAAGCCGGATGACACCGCTGGTGGTACGTACACCATGTCGAATGTCGGAACCTTTGGAAATGTAATGGGAACCCCCATCATAAACCAGCCTCAAGTTGGTATTCTAGCCCTCGGAGCAATTCGAAAGAAACCCGCAGTAATCGAAACCCCAGAAGGGGATATGATTGGCATCCGCCATATGATGTTCCTCAGCCACAGCTATGACCACCGTGTGGTGGACGGCATGTTGGGAGGCAGTTTCGTAAAGCGGGTTGCGACGTATTTGGAAGAGTTTGATTTGAACCGTGCGATTGTTTAAGCCATGGATTTATCTGCGCTTCAGCTAAAACGTCCACTCGTAATTTTCGATTTGGAGACCACGGGAACGGATTTGTCCAAAGACCGGATTGTGGAGATCGCCATGATCAAGGTGAATCCGGATGGTACCGTCGAGAAAAAGCCCGAAAAGAGGGGAGCTGAACACCGGGTATTGATTAACCCAGGCATTCCGATTCCCCTTGAAACCAGCCTTATTCACGGCATCTATGACAACGACGTAAAGGATAAGCCAAACTTCCGCCAGTACGCTAAGAGCATGTCGGAATTTCTGGATGGCTGCGACTTGGGGGGCTACAATTCGAACCGGTTTGATGTCCCGTTTTTAGCGGAGGAATTCCTCCGCGCTGGAATCAACTTTGAGTTGGAAGGCCGCAATTTGATTGATGTGCAGAACATCTTCCACAAGATGGAGCAACGAACACTGCGTGCGGCTTACAAGTTCTATTGCGGCAAAACCATCCAAGGGGCACACGAGGCATTGCCCGATACGGAAGCGACATTGGAAGTCCTCTTGGCCCAATTGGAAAAATACGAGGATACCGTGGTCGACGTATCTGACGAGGAGACTGTGGGTCCTGTGCCTCGTGATATGGACGAACTGGGCACCTTCTGCCAGCGACAGCCCTTTGCCGATCCGGCAGGTCGTTTCGTGATTGGTGCAGATGATGCAGTGTGTTTCAATTTCGGCCAACACAAGGGCAAGCGTGTAGTCGATGTTTTGACTGAAAACCCAGGGTATTTTGGTTGGATGATGGGAGCAGATTTCCCGGAGTACACCAAAAAAGTACTCAGGCGCGTTCAAGAGTCAATGAATGCCTGACTGTTCGCATGGCAAAGCGCATAGCCGTCTTAGTTTCCAATGATTTGAATCACGACCAACGGGTGCTGAAAACCTGTGCTACGCTGGAAACTGAAGGGTGGGAACCGATCTTAATAGGACGGGAGATGAAGGAGTCAAGGCCACTGGAAGTTCCCTTTCTGGCCCGCCGACTGCGGCTCCCATTTCAACGTGGTTTCGGCTTCTACGCCTTTCTTCAAGTCGCCATGTTAAGAGCGCTTTTTAAGGTCCAAGTGGAGGCCATTTGGGCCAATGATTTGGATACGCTTTTGCCCGCTTTCATTGCTGCCCGTGTGAAAGATTTACCGCTGGTATACGATAGCCATGAGTACTTCACCGAAGCCGCAGGCTTAACGGGTCGCCCCTTCCAACGAGGAGTGTGGTTGCAATTGGAGCGTTCCATATTTCCACGTATCGCTGCAGTAATCACGGTCAACGAAGGCATCGCCGACGCCTACTTCGAGCGCTATCCCCGGGCGAGGGGCGGACGTCCGCTGGTAGTTCGAAACATGCCGCGTAAGCGAGTTAAGCCTGTCCGTACGTCGATCGATTGGAAGAAACGACTCGGTATTCCAACCCATGCGCAGCTTCTTATTTTACAAGGAGCGTATTTGGACAAGGACCGTGGAGTCGTGCAAGCGGTCCATGCCTTGCGTACTCAAGTGGCATGGTACCTCGTGATTGTGGGTGCAGGGGAAGAATGGGAGTGGGCCCGAACCCAGGAGGATCAATTCGAGGGACGATTGGTTGTTTTGCCGAAGATGCCGTTTGATGAGTTGTGTGGACTTACGGCTTCGGCCGACGTGGGATTGAGCCTGGACCAAGGTGTTCACGGCAACTATATTATGAGTTTGCCCAATAAATTATTTGATTACATCCATGCGGGCACTCCTGTGGTGGCGAGCCCAATGCCAGAGGTCATTAACGTTGTTGACGAATGGAAGATCGGACGGGTGGTGAAGGATTTCACGCCAGCCGCCATTGCTGAGGCCGTGGATGCTGTTCTAGCGTATCCGACCTCTCATTGGACAGCACTGTGTTCTGAGGCGGCTGCGGCTTTGCATTGGGGGGAAGAGGAGCAGCAAATTACCCAAGCCTTGAAGCAGGCGCAAGCGAATTCCTAACGACTTAAAATTCGTTTGGCGAGGTATTTTCCTGATAGCCATACGGGCTGCACCCATTTGATCCATCCCGTCAATACGTTTTTTTTCAGTTGCCATTCTTCACGGTACAAGCCCATGTGGAATTTGCGTGAGAGGCCGCCCGACGTCACGTGTGCCCATGTTTTATCGTGCTTGGAAACGTCAATGCCTTCTGCCCAAAGGGCAAGGTGCAGAGCGTAATCCGCCAGCACTCGAAATGACGGATCAAACGAATGGGACTGAATAAGGCTCCGGCGATACAAGAGGCCTTGGTGATGGGTGGTATTGCGCCATAGCATGCTGCTATCCCAACGAGCGGGGTAGCGGGCCGGAACCCCGCCTTCGCGGTCGTCTCCTAGCTCTACACCAAAAACATGCAGGGAACATTTGGTATCCAATAGCACTGGTTCCGCCAAAAATGCATTCCAGGTCGAAGGTTCAGGGAGGTCACCGGCCCCAGCGAACCACACCCAGGCACCCGATGCGCATTGCTTGCCGTAGTTCATGGCCGGATATACGCCGCCGTCTGCTGCGGATCGGATGTGGTGAATGCGCTCCTGATTGGCCAGTAACCATGCTTTGGTTGCACCGCATCCGCCCCCGTCAACCACGATGATTTCAATGCGATGCGAATCGATAGCCCACAAGGCCTCGATTGTTGTTCTCAAACCGTCGAGGTTGGATTTGGTCGGTATGACTGCGCTAATGAGAAAAGGGGCCACAGGTGGTGGGTTTAGCTCGACATAATTGTTGTTTCTTCAATGTACCCTCCTTCGCAGCGTAAGACGCGACCCGGATACATTTGAATCGCATTGTGGTCGTGGGTAGCCATAATCACTGTGCGATCTTTTCGCACCAGTTCGTGCAGAAGTTGAAGGATGCCAGTTGTGGTTTCGGGATCGAGATTACCTGTGGGTTCGTCAGCTACAATCAAAGGGGGATCATTGAGCAGTGCGCGCGCAATGGCCAGCCTTTGTTGTTCTCCTCCTGAAAGGGCATGGGGCATTTTGTAGCCTTTTGTCCCGAGACCAACTGCATCGAGGCAGTCTTTGATTCTATTCTCTCTTGCATTGCCTTTGCTCCAACCGGTTGCTCCAAGGACAAAATCTAGATTTTCAAAGGCTGTTCGGTCCGGGAGCAAGGCAAAATCCTGGAAAACAATGCCGAGGTTTCTTCTAAGGGTGTGCACGTTTTTGCGGGTAATGCCTCTGAGGTCGTGCCCGCAGACTTTACCGGAACCCGTTGAAAGGCTCAATTCACCGTACAAGCATTTTAAAAGTGAACTCTTACCAGAACCTGTTTTGCCAATCAAGTAGACAAGTTCTCCAGCGCTGATGGTCAGATTGATTCCCTGCAGGAGGACGTGTTCGTCAATGGTGATGCCCCCTTTTTCAATGTTGACCAATGGTGGCTCGTTCATTCCCATTCAAATTGATTTTTATTGACGCGCGCATTCGGCTGCACATCCTCAAATATGGTCACCATGCGTTGATTGTTGGTCTGACGAATGATTTTTGTTGCATACAGCAGCCCTTCGAACGCCTTGTATTCAGTGTACTCAACGAAAATTTCCGAAGGTCCTGTCGGCCCCGATCGATATTCTTCGCGGCGAATGAGAAGGTGGGTTTCCGCGTCAAAGAAGAGCCGTTGGACGAGCGCGCCATCCCGGTTTAAGTTCACTACCCATTCTTGGCCTTCTAGACGTTGGTTACTTCCGACCAAATTGGCGGTGAGTTCTCGTGGCGTCAACGAGAGTAATTCCGCTGCGTATAACCCGGGTTCGTAACGCTCATACTCATCCGTGGACATGACTTGTCCTTTGCCGAGCTTGATTGAAAGGCCTTTTCCGGGCTGAACGATTTGTTCCATCATCACCTGCCCATCAATGGAAATCGCAGTGCGGTGTCCAATGCCATAAATTTCTTCTGACTCAACATTCATGACCAGCCCCCCACCGGCCTCCATGGTCCCTGTCCTTCGGCAAGAATTGAGGCCTTCAAATGCGCTCTCGCCGCCACAGGCGTTGTAGTGCGATTGTATGACCTCCGAGGCTGTTAGTCCTTCTGGGGCTGGGCCAAAAGGACTTTTTGGTTCTGCATTTATGGTATACCACTCTAGATGTTCTGGCATTGCAAATGCTTCCGCAACAGCTCGCGCCGAATCTCGGAGGCCTACTGCCGCAATTTGTAAGTTGTTGGGCCGGAGGTAATTAATCGCTACGCGCTGTATATCACTGGGCTGAACGGATGCCGTGAATGCTTCCCATTCTGTATCTGCTGCAGCTTGGAACCAATCAGGTCGTTGAATGAACAACCGAGCGGCAGCCTTCGGAGATTGCAGGTTCGTTTGGGTCCGTACTTCAGCTTTACGCTTCCAAGCTGTCAGCGCTTCAGTATTCGGTGGTGATTGGGTGGCATCTGCCATCGCTGATTGCAGCGCAACAATGGAGGCGATCGTGGCGGCGGCTGTTCCATTGGTGGTGAATTGAATGCTGCTCATCAGCGGGTCAATTACCACTGCCAATGAATCAGAGGTGGCTGCAGCGAGGTGCTCTGACAAGATGAGTAATGGCAGCACATCTGAGTGATCGGGTTTCAACCGCATCAATTGACCTGCAGCGGCATACACATGATCCTGGTCACTTTCCACGATGAATGCTTCATTTTGGCGGGGTTTCCTGGGAGCAGGAAGGGCTGGATTTTTCAATTCGCGAGCAGGCCAATCAGATACAATGTCCATCCATTTGATTGGTATACTTTCTTGATACGAAGGCCCAGCGAGGACCAACCGTCCATTGTTCGGGTGCCAATACGCCGCCGCATGATGTTGCACATCAGCCTCGGAAATGGCAGCCAACGTAGCCGGAAATTCCTGTTCCCCATAGGGATGACGCCGCGTGAACATCTCGGTTTGAAGGACACGTGCTGCTATGGTGCTGGGAACGTGATAGGCCGAATCCCAGCTCGCCATCCAAGCGTCGCGGACCTGCGGCCAGTTCGAGGCGGGTGAGCTGCGTAAGCCATTTAGCATCAGTGCTCCCCATTCCGAAACTGTCGCCGCATCGCCATATCCTTCAAATCCTTCAGGGGTGACATTCCAAGAAAATTGAAGCCCCGTTCCAATGGTGTCGGATTGCCACTGAGCGGACAACACGCGTGCCCACGCTTCTCCAATGCCTGCACGTTCGACTTCGAGGAAGGGCTTAAACGTCCACTCCAACGCAAGTGCTGAGGAGGCGTATGCATCGGAAGCAATGTGAACGAATTGACACCCGTTGGCTGCCGTCGTAGATTCCCATTGAATGGAAATTGGGAGTTCATCTGCTTCTGCGGTTTGGGCGTTAAGACGTTTTTGCCCGAGCATAGGAGCTAGGATGAAAAATGCAAATGCCATCCAACACACGTAACGTTTTAATACTGTCATATCCCGCTCTATGGATGGCTTTGTGAACATCGAATTTTACCCCTCGAATATAGGGTTTAGCCAACGGAGGCAGAGACACTATATTCGAAGTGTGAAAGGAATGGAACTTACCAACGGCCTCTGGGGTGTTGATACCGTATGGAATGCGGTTAAAGGAATGCCCAAATTGTCCTTGTCATCGGACATGCAACATGCAATTGAACACTGCCGTGACTATTTGGAAGCCAAATTGAATTCGGACGGTGGTGCTGTTATTTACGGCGTAAATACGGGGTTTGGTGATTTGGCGTCTGCCCGCGTAGATGCCGAAGCACTGAGCCAGCTGCAACGTAACCTACTGGTTTCGCACGCCTGTGGAGTCGGTGAGGAAGTTCCCGAGGAAATAGTTCGCGCCATGGTTTTGCTGAAAATCAAGTCGCTGGGCAAGGGGCACAGTGGCGTGAGGCTTGAAACGGTGCAACGCCTCGTGAAGCATTGGAATGCCCATTTGTTTCCGGTGGTTCCCTCGCAGGGTTCCCTTGGAGCCAGCGGTGACTTGGCGCCTTTGAGTCACATGGTTTTACCCTTGATTGGGGAGGGTGAAGTTTGGGTGGAGGGAACGCCTGTTCCGTCCAGTGAGGTACTCGCGGCTAAAGGTTGGCAGCCACTGGTTTTAGGAGCCAAAGAAGGCCTCGCATTGATAAATGGAACCCAGCTTATGCTCGGGTACGGCGTCATGGCAATGGAACGTCTTGAGCGCATTGCGGATTGGGCCGATGCTTTGTGCGCCTGGTCTCTTGAGGCTTGGTATGGTCGGATTGAGCCTTTTGACCCTTCCATCCACCAAGTGCGCAACCAAGCCAATGCTGAATTGGTGGCTCAAAACGTTACGGATTGGCTAAAAGGAAGCCAATGGCAAGCACAACCCCGCGCGCAGGTACAAGATCCGTATTCGTTCCGTTGCACCCCCCAAGTGCACGGGGCAAGCCGCAATTCCCTGTCCTTTGCCCGAGCGGTATTGGAGAATGAGTTGAATGCTGTGACGGATAACCCACTTATCTTCCCTGATGAGGACAAGGTGTTGTCCGGAGGTAACTTCCATGGCCAACCATTGGCGCTTCAATTGGAAGCCATGGCCTTGGCGGCACACGAATGGGGGAGCATCTCGGAACGACGAACGTATAAGTTGTTGTCCGGTAAACAGGGATTGCCCCCTTTCTTGGTTGCCAACCCTGGCCTCAATAGTGGATTCATGATTCCCCAATACACCGCTGCGTCATTGGTTTCTCAAAACAAGCAGCTTTGCGCACCGAATGTGGTCGACACTATCGATAGCAGCAATGGCCAGGAGGACCACGTCAGCATGGGAGCAAATGCAGCACTGAAACTTTGGAAAATATTGGACAATGTGGAACAAGTGCTGGCCATCGAATGCATCACAGCTGCCCAAGCATGTGACCTCCGAAGTTCTGAGGGAATGGCGCCAGCGCTAGCAGGTTTGCAGCGTTCGTTGCGACGGGTTGTGTCCTTCGTTGAAGCGGACACCTACATGCAACCTCATCTTTTGGCTGCACGTGATTGGATGTTTTCACGCGAATTGTCAGGCGATGCCGAACACAGCGATTGAGTACGGGTTATCTTACTAGCGTGATAGAATTGAAGTCCATTCGGAAGGCTTATGAGACGGGCAGCCAGTCGCTAACCGTACTCAAGGGCATTGACTGCATCATCAAGAAGGGTGAGTTGGTAGCCATCATGGGCTCAAGCGGCTCTGGTAAATCGACCTTGCTAAATGTGTTGGGTTTGTTGGATGATTTTGATGAAGGCTCGTACACCCTTAACGGCGAGAACATGCACGGCCTCTCTGAAAAGGCCGCGGCCCGGTATCGGAGCGACTTTCTGGGGTTTGTTTTCCAGAGTTTCAATTTAATCAGCTACAAGACGGCGTTGGAGAACGTTGCTCTTCCTCTCTACTACCAAGGGGTACCGCGCAAGGAACGCCAAGCGCGCGCATTAGCCTTCTTAACAAAAGTGGGACTGGCTGATTGGGCCGAGCACTTGCCTAATCAAATGAGCGGTGGACAGAAGCAACGTGTGGCCATTGCCCGCGCACTTATCGCAAATCCTAGCGTGATTCTAGCAGACGAACCGACGGGTGCACTGGATTCCGTTACTTCGGATGAGGTTATGGCCTTGCTCAAGGAAATCAACAACGAGGGGATCACCATTGTCGTGGTGACACACGAAATCGAAATTGCAAACCAATGCGACCGCATCATTCGCTTGAAGGATGGTCGCATCGAAGGAGCAATGAACTGAGGCATGGTAGATCGGGATACGTGGCTTGAGATTTTTCACACTGTGCTTAGCAATCCGCTGCGCACAGGGCTCACCGGTTTGAGCATCGCACTCGGCATCTTCATATTGGTCGTCATGCAGGGACTGGGTGCAGGGCTGGAGAGCGGTGTGAAGCAAACGTTTGGGGACGACGCTGTCAATTTTATACGCGTTGAAACCGGTAATGCGCAATTAGCATACAGAGGACGTAAGCCTAATCGTAGCATTGAGCTTCACAATGACGAGGTACAGGCCATTCAAAATGAACTGGATAGTGTTCCATCCTTTAGTCGGTTTGTGTTTCGATGGGGTTCAACAGTCAGGCATGGTAACGAACAAGGTTCGTACGGCTTGCGTGGGGTAGATCCTGATCAATGTCAAATCGGTCAAGTTCATCTTACGTCAGGCCGTTTTGTTAATAATCGTGACGTAGACCAGAATCGGAAATCGGCTGTTATTGGCGGTCAGATTTTGGAAGATCTTTTTCCAAAAGGAACGACACCGGATCAAGCGGTCGGTGCATTTGTTAGCGTGCGCGGCATTCAATTTGTGGACGTAGGTGTCTTTAATCAAACTGGCTCGCGTTGGGAAAACAGGAGTGTTTACATCCCTTTTTCGACGGCGCAAAAGCTCTTTTCGAACAGTGATGTTGTAAGCCGTGTCTCCATCGGAACTGGTGATGCGACGATAAGAGAAACACGTGCCAGGACGACATCGTTAACTACTTGGCTGAAGAATTTGCTTGTTGTACATCCCGATGATGCAGAGGGCGTGTGGGTTATGAATCGCAACGAAGAAGCAGAGATATATGAGCAGATCTTTGACGGCATCCGCCTGTTCGTGTGGTTTGTTGGCATGATGACCCTGCTCGCCGGCGCCATGGGCGTGGCAAACATCATGGCCATCGTGGTGCGCGAACGAACCAAAGAAATCGGTGTGCGAAAGGCACTGGGTGCGACAAGTGGGAGTATAGTCGCTCAAATCGTTCAAGAAGCGGTTTTCTTGATGATGATTTCTGGCTGTATTGGGCTGTTGGCAGGGACGTGGCTGCTTCAGGGCATTGCGCCGTTTGTAGAACACGACTTCTTCAGCAATCCCCGCGTGGATTTTCGGTCGGCGCTATTGGCACTTGGCGTCTTGATTTTTGTCGGCGTTATCAGTGCAATCGGCCCTGCACTTCGCGCTGTATCTATTCGTCCCGTTGAAGCCTTACGCGATGAGTGATTTGAAACGACAACCCCGCATGTGGCGTCCGGATTGGGATGGCTTCACAGAGCTGATTCAAGTGTTAATACAAAAGCCCTTACGGACGGCCTTGAGTGGATTGGGCGTAGGTTGGGGACTGTTCATGATCATCATAACCATCGGTTCGGCCAATGGTTTGCAAAACGGCGTCTCCCAAGATCTTGGTGACATGGCCAAGAATAGCATGTTCATGTGGACTCAAAGCACGAGCATGCCTTACAAGGGATTTCAGCGCGGCCGGCCCATCGACTTGAAAATTGGAGATGTCGAATACCTGACAGCAAACAGCCAGGTACTAGAGGTGGCAGCTCCGCAGAATCAACTTGGTGGCTGGCGCGGATCGAACAATGTTACGCGCGGTATTAAGACGGGTGCCTTCACCGTTTATGGTGAGTTTCCTGAGCAGCAGTTGATTGAGGCCCGGCCATTGAAAGAAGGTCGCCACATTAATGTTCGAGATATCGAAGACAGGCGGAAGATTGCCGTGATTGGTAAACGGGTTCGCGACATCCTTTTCACCAAGCAAGAAGAGCCTATCGGTGAATCCATCCGGATCAATGGTGTCAATTTTACGGTGGTAGGGGTATTCACCTCGATGCGCTCGGGCGAAGATGCTGAGGAGGATTTACAAAGCATCCGGATTCCATTTACAGCCTTCAACCAAGCTTTTCACAAAGGAGATGACGTCGGTTGGTTGTGCCTGCTTTTCAATGAAGAGGTGCATGCGGACTCTGCTGCTGCGGAGATCATGTCTGTTCTTAAATCCCGATTGTCCATCCATCCCGAGGACAATCGAGCTTTCGGACATTGGACCGTTGCCCACGAATTCGAGGAAATTCAATCCGTCTTCGGCGCCATCCGCTGGGTGAGTTTTGTGTTCGGTGGATTGGCCTTGTTAGCAGGTATCATCGGTATCATGAACATTATGCTCATCACCGTTCGCGAGCGTACGAATGAACTGGGAATTCGACGGGCTCTTGGCGCAACGCCAGGCGTTGTGGTCCGACAGATAATGGGAGAGACCTTATTGTTGACGACGCTCTTTGGGTTGATTGGCGCCATTTTAGGCGTGGCTACTATCGAAGGCGTTAATGCACTGCTTGAAGGCATGCCCGATATGCAAGGTGGAAGTTTCCGTAACCCTGAAGTATCCATTGAAATTGTATTGCAATCTTTGCTCACGATGGTGGTGATGGGGGGCTTGGCTGGAATCCTTCCGGCATTCCGGGCCGTCTCTATTCGCCCTGTTGAAGCGATTCGAACCGAATAACCATGAAAAAAGGACGCCTGTATACCCTCATTGCCTTCATCGTATTGGTGTTGGCTGGCGCTGCTTATACGCTGAATCACCTCTATGAACAGGAGCAGCAGGAGGAAGCGACGTACCGGACGGAAACCGCCCGCACCGGTGACATCGTGATTAAAACCGTCGCCGCGGGATCCATTCAGCCGCGTCAGGAAATCCTGATTAAGCCCCAGATTTCTGGAATCGTTCGTCGGGTGCAAGTGGAGGCGGGCGAGGAGGTCCGATCAGGTGATGTGCTCGCAGAGGTGATGGTGGTGCCGGATATGGGGGCGCTCAGCAGCGCGGAAACCCGACTCGAACGCGCACGCATCAGCTTAGAAGATGCTGAAACCAACGCAGAGCGCAACCGCCTGTTGCTGGAGGATGGCATCATCGCTGCCGCGGACTTCCAACGCTTTGAACTGGCTCGGAAGCAGGCCCAGGAGGAGTTCTATGCTGCAGAAGACAACTTGCGCATCATCCAAGACGGTGTCGCTGAGCGCAGCGGACGAACCTCCAATACACTTATTACTTCCACCATTGACGGCATGGTGCTTGACGTGCCGGTCAAAAAAGGGAACAGCGTCATTGAAGCCAACAACTTCAACGAGGGTACTACAATTGCAGCAGTCGCGGACATGCAAGACCTTGTTTTCATTGGTAAGATTGATGAATCTGAAGTGGAAAAGCTATCCGTTGGCATGGCCATTGAGTTGACGGTGGGCGCCATAGAGGGCTTGGTCATTCCCGCAACGCTGGAATACATCAGCCCCAAAGGCATTGAAGAAGCTGGAGCCATTCAATTTGAAATCAAAGCTGCAGTGCAATTGCAGGAAGGTCAGTTCCTACGCGCAGGCTACTCGGCCAATGCGAACGTAGTTCTCGATGAGCGCAGGGGTGTTCTGGTCATACCGGAGATGCTCGTGCAGTACGAGAAAGGAGCGACCTTCGTGGAAGCACGTGTGGATGAAAACCTGTACGAGCGACGTGACGTGGAGTTGGGACTCTCGGACGGAATTACGGTTGAGGTGTTAAACGGCGTCACGGCGGATGATCAACTTAAAGTCTGGAATCAACCATTGTACTGAGGTTCACGTGACTGCCGCCTTCCGGACAATGCGCCGCATCAGCCCTGGAGCAAAGCGCTTGAGGTAGGCTCCTACAATTTCGAACCGTCCGATGAGTACTTCGGGCTTGCGTCGTTCGACTGCGCGCACCATGCGAATAGCGCACGCTTCGGGCGTAAGGCCGGCTCCGGTTTTGGCATCCATGGTGCCCTGTTGACTACCGTCGCCAACAACGGCATTCATGGAAATGTTCGTGTGAATAAACCCTGGGCACACCATGGTTACTCCGATGCCATCGTTGTGGTGTTCCGCACGAAGGGATTCAAAAAAACCATGCAAGGCGTGCTTCGCACCGCAGTAGCCTGAACGCATCGGAGACGAAAACAATCCCATTAGGCTCGTAACCACCACAAATTGTCCGGATTTACGCTCCACGAAGTGGGGGAGCAATGCTTTAGTCAATGCAAGGGTGCCGAAGTAGTCTACTTCCATCACGCGCCGGTCAACCGACAAATCGGTTTCGAGAACGGTCGACCGTTGACTGATGCCACCACAATGAACCATAACGTCGATGGTTCCGGCCCATTGGAGTGCCTCTGCGACTTTACCCGCCAATTGATCCGATTGGGATAAGTCCAATGGTAAGATCAGTGACTGCGATTGCTGAGACTCGGACCATTGGTTTGAAACTTCATGGAGGGCGGCTTCTTTTCGCGAGGATAAAATGACATTGGCGCCGAGTTCGGCCCATTGGTTAGCTGCGGCCCGACCGATGCCGCTGCTCGCTCCTGTAATCCAAACGGTTTTGTTAAGCCAGGTCATGCGTGGTCACATCGAGCCTTAGATGTCGATGTTGGCGTATTTGGCATTTTCTTCGATGAAGGCACGACGCGGTGGAACCTCATCGCCCATCAACATGGAGAATACGTGATCGCACGCCGCTGCATTTTCAATCGTTACCTGGCGCAAGGTGCGGTTCTCTGGGTTCAGGGTGGTGTCCCACAACTGCTCTGCGTTCATTTCACCGAGGCCCTTGTAGCGCTGCACGCCGATGCCGGAATCGCTTCCAGAAGCGCCCTTGAATTGCTCAATTAATCGATCCCTTTCGTCGTCGTTCCAGGCGTAAACTTGGCGCGATCCTTTCTTGACCAAATAAAGCGGCGGCGTCGCGATGTAAACATAGCCGCTCTCAATGAGCTCCTTCATGTGGCGGAAAAAGAAGGTCAGGATTAACGTTTCGATATGACTTCCGTCCACGTCTGCGTCACACATGATGACGACTTTATGGTAACGGAGCTTAGTCATATTCAAAGCCCGTTCATCTTCTTCCGTACCCAGTGAGACGCCCAGGGCTGTGTAGATGTTCTTGATCTCTTCGTTCTCGAAGATTTTGTGGTGCATCGCCTTTTCTACGTTCAAGATTTTCCCACGCAGCGGCATAATGGCTTGGTTGTTTCGGTCTCGGCCTTGTTTTGCGGTACCGCCTGCTGAATCACCCTCCACCAAGAAGAGCTCACATAACGCGGGGTCCTTTTCGGCACAATCGGCCAATTTACCGGGCAATCCTGATCCGCTCATCACGGTTTTTCGCTGAACCATCTCCCGGGCCTTGCGAGCGGCGTGACGCGCCTGTGCGGCTAGGATGACTTTGCTGACTATGGTCTTGGCTTCTCCGGGGTGTTCTTCGAGGTATGCTTCCAGCATGTCCGAAACGGCTTGGCTGACCGGTGCAGATACTTCAGCGTTCCCAAGTTTCGTCTTTGTTTGGCCTTGGAACTGTGGTTCGGCCACTTTGACGCTAACAACGGCTGTTAATCCTTCGCGGAAGTCGTCGGCGCTGATGTCGAACTTGAGCTTGTCCAGCATGCCACTGGATTCGGCATACTTTTTCAACGTAAGTGTCAAGCCTCGTCGGAAACCAGTAAGGTGGGTTCCTCCTTCGTAGGTGTTAATGTTATTGACGTACGAGAATAAATTTTCAGCAAACGAGGTGTTGTAGGTCATTGCCACCTCCACGGGCACACCATTACGCTCACCGCTCACGTGGATTACTTCGGAGATAAGCGGCTCCCGATTGGAGTCAAGGTAGCCCACGAAATCCTTCAGTCCTTCGGTGGAGTGGAAGGTCTCGCTCAGGAATCCAAGGTCATTTCCCTCATCGTCTTGAACGGTTTCCCGGCGGTCCGTCAAGGAGATGGTCAAACCTTGATTGAGGAAGGCTAGCTCGCGCATTCGGTTAGCCAACGTATCATAGGAGTAGACGAGGGTCTCAAAAATTTGTTCATCGGGTTGGAATTCAACCGTTGTTCCGTTCTTATCAGAAGTGCCGATTTCGCGCACAGCGTATGCCTCTTTACCTTGGCTGTATTCCTGCTCATGGATTTTGCCATCGCGGTGCACTTCAGCGCGCAAATGACTTGACAAGGCATTTACGCATGAGACACCAACACCGTGTAGTCCACCCGAGACCTTGTAGCTGTCTTTGTCGAATTTGCCACCAGCACCGATTTTGGTCATGACAACTTGAAGAGCAGAAACGCCTTCTTTCTTGTGTATTCCTACTGGAATCCCACGTCCATTATCTTCTACACGAATGCCGTTGTTCTCGGTGATGGCGACGTGGATTGTATCGCAATGTCCGGCCAATGCTTCGTCAATGGAGTTATCTACGACCTCGTACACCAGGTGGTGCAAACCACGAACATTTACATCGCCAATGTACATGGATGGACGCATGCGCACGTGTTCCATTCCCTCGAGGGCCTGGATGTTTGACGCGTCGTATTTAGGGGTACCTGGGGTTGGTTGTTGATTTTCTTCCGCCATGGTTTTTTCGTTCAATTTGGTGCAAGCTCGCTCAGCGCGATAGACTTTAAAAATAGCACGAAGCACCCGGAAATACTGTGGTTTCCGATGGTTAATACACGCAGTTTTCCACAGGAAATCCCCATTTCCTCACAAGCGATAATGCGCGTCTAAAAAGCGTAATTGAATCCGAAGGTTACCCGGGTTCCTTGGCTGTTGTATCCGAAGAAAATTGGATTCGACTTATTCAGGAGATTTTCGCCTGATAAACAAGCTCCTAGACGCGCGTTGTAGCGGTATTCCAATCGAATGTTCCAGTCAAAGATGTCGGCTAGATCATAGGCGTAGCCGATGACCTCGGCATTGCTCTCTATCAAGTCCGTTCCGCCGGCGTTGATCGGAGCGGCCTGCAATCCGCGTCGCCCAGTTACAGCGCGTACACCTGTCTGCACTATAAGCTTTTCCTTGAAACTGTGCCGTGCGCGCACGTTGATTTCGAGCCTTGGTAGGTTCCAAGGGGTTTGTTCGCTGATCGCCGAGTCGCGCACTGTGTAGGCGTGCTGTTGGATTTGAGCTTGGAGGGTTGTAGAAGTTCCAAGAGCAAGGTTGGCATTGGCTTGAAGTGTTGTTATTGAAAGATCCTGGTAGAAAGGATGGAAACGTGCTCCTGTGCCAAAGACGTCTGAGGGAGTCCATGTGAGTGCTTGGTTGACGCGGCGATGTGATGCACTTAGATCGAACGTGAAGGCCGATGTAATTGAGCCTCGCATTCCGGCCAATGCGTTGATGGATTCATACGAGTTTTTCCACATTGAGGTGGAATCGGTCGGGGAGGGCAGGAAAGGATTCGACTGAAGCGCGGTTTCAAAGCGGTTTTGATTGACTCCTCCGCCTACTGCAACATAAGGAATGAAAAGGTCTTGAAGCAGCGATACCGACGCTTCCAATTCTGGCACAAACAAGAAAGGCTGATTTCCTTGAGCGTCGACCCACATGCCGAATCCAAGTTTCGTTTTGAGTGATTTGTAGTCTTTGTAAATGGCAGGATGCAGGTCAAATATGGCCTGCTTCATGGTGGGTAGGGTCAGACCTTCTTCTGCGCGGTCCAAACGGTCGATGTTTGCGTGTGCCTCTAGTTGAACTGGGTTATCCTCAATTTTCCCTTTCAGCTGGGTATGTACATCGAAGTTGTGCTCCTTGGTATTCTGGTCGTTCCATAGCCTTCCGTAATCGATAGCAACGCGGTGATTCCACGGGCGTTTGGCTGATTCCGTATCACCGATGGCTGCGCGAATGTGAAAGGCGCTGAAACGGCTTGAGTCGCCGAGTGGGAAGAATGAATTGTCGGGTTCGTTCAGGTCAGCAATGCGACCGTAGTAACTGATGACATTTCGATCGTAACGACCACTCACCTTGACGTATTCTTTTTTGAAAAAGCGTTTGTACCATCCCTCCAGCTCATTTCTGCTAAAGTTTTGAGGAACCCCGTCACCCAACTCATTGTTTTCAGATGAAAATCCACCCCGTGTGGAGGTATGCTCATATTCCATCCCCCAAGCTTGTTCTCGTGAACGGAGATCGGCATAGTTCAGGAGTAAGAAGGGACTCGTGTAGTTTCCCATGCTCGTCTCCAGAAATCCTTTATAAAGGCGCTGGAGTGGGTCCTCCACCTTCAATCGTTTCGCTTTTTCCCGTTCCCACGTAGGCTGGACGTCAATGCGTTTCGGCAGCACGGCGTAGGTGAAGTCTGGCTTCTGGAGTTGGATTGCAGCTGGCTCGGGCCAATGCATTTCTTTGTGTGCATCGCGCATGAGAACCTCCCTGTCGCCGACGAAAGTGACGTTTAAATCCAGCGTATCTCGAGGTGCTTCTGCAAAGGCGGGTGCAGCGTATCCTAAGGCCGCTACCGCGGCAGACATCAAGGTCAAGGTCTTCATTGCTCGGGAGCGTTTTGTGTGGGAATGGAAGTATTCGCTTCGGTGCTGTCGTCGGAGGCTGGAGGATTCAGTTCGGCCAGTTCCAATTCATCAATGGTGGCAAGTTTTTGACTCGCTGCCATCCGGATGTTTTCCACTTCAACGTATTCCAAGATGCTTTCAGCCGTAGCTCGGGCCTGAAACCAATCTGACAGCGCGATGTAGGTATCGACAAGAAGCAAGAAAGCTTGATGCTTCCAGACATCGTAGTTGGCGTATGTCTGAATAAACTCGAACAGGGCCTGTTCGGTAGCGGCATAATCGCCACTTGCATGGACGATTTGGCACAGCATGAATTGGCTTTCCGCTCCCCGTGTGCCGCCAAGTGCTGCAACCTTGGTCAGATCTGGAGAGGCATCGGTGTGCGCTCCGGCTTCAAAGTTCATTTTGCCCCTCCAGTACCGCGCCGTCGCTGCGATATCTTCGGGTGTCTTGCTGTCCTCGATGACTAAATTGGCGTAAGACAAAGCATCCTCCGTTTCGTCCAACAGATAATGGCAGCGCATTAGCCCAATTCGAGCTTCAAGTGCATTCTCTTGCAAAACGCATGTGGCTTCCAAGGTGGCGTAATGCTGTTTTGCTCCAGCGAGGTCCTGTGCGTTCCAAGCAATGGTAGCCGCTCCCAGCGCTGAAGGCTCGGTGTAGTCGTTAACAGGCGCTTGAAGTACGGTTTCGAAGGCCTCCCGTGCTTGGTTGAAGTCACCGGTATCGTAGGCACAGTTGGCGAGGAAGAAATGGGCCTCCGTCCAAAACGTACCGTTCGTGTAGTCATCAATGTATTCGCCTAGACGCCGGATGGCCTTTTCGCAATCCCGTTCCAAGGCTGCCTCACGGGCCGCATTGAATAAACGCGCTTCGATTTCGTCTGTATTTAGCCCTACACCCGCAGGCAGATCGTTTAGGAGTCCTTGGTCGATTAAAACGGGTTCCACAACATTGTAAGCGTCACTCGCAATAGCATCTGTTCCGTACCTCGTTCGGATCTCGTCCCACAGGGCCAGCACTTCCGACGGTTGGTTTTGCTTCATAGCGATGAGGCACAAGTCGACTAATGCATTCTTACTTTTGAGGGATTCTGGATATGTGGACCGCAATTCTAGCAGGTGTGTCCTTGCTGATTCAATGTCATTTGTTTCGATCTCGGCACGTCCAAGAGCATACAGGGCCTCGGGCAGATAAGTGGATTGAGTTCCTGTGGCGACGAGGGCATTCAATTCTTGGATTTGGGCTAATGGCTGGTTGAGGGTGCCGAAACACTCGGCACGCTGAAACCGAGCGTAGGCCTCGTCTTTTTTGCTCTCCGCTATGACTTCACCATAGTAACGTCCGGCCGGTTCAAATTCTTTGTTGGCGTAGTAGCAATCCGCCACACGTAGCTTAGCATCGATCCTCTTGGGAAAGGCTGATTTATCTGTCGTCTTGAGGTAGCTTCGGAACGCGCTCAACGCGTCCAGGTAAAGCCCCCGTTGAAACAATGAGTAGCCTCGTGCATACATGCCATTGGCGTAATGCTTGCTTTTAAAAGCCCCGGGTGCCGATTCAAAAGCCGCATAGGCACCTGTGGCGGCGGTGTAATCTCGCTGGAGATAATGGGCTTCGCCTTGCCAGAAATGTGACTCCGCAGCGAGGGTGGCATCGATTGGATAAGTCCGTGCCGCTTCAAAGAAGGCGTGGCATTCGGCGTAGGAGGCCGCGCGGAAAAGTTCGACACCTCGGTTGTAGGCGACCAATTGGTATGCCTTCTTCACGTCGGGAGTCTTTGTTTGAATTTGTTCCAGTGCTTCCAGTGCCCGTTCGTAATCCTTGGAAGACATGTAGACCTCGAGTAAAAATCCGTAAGCTTCGTCTTTCCGGCGTGAGTTGGGGTAACGCTCCAAATACCGCTCAATGGCAACGACTGCGTCATCGAACGGGTTGAAGGTCAGTTCGTATGCGAGTTTAGCATAGCTAAACAAAGCATCTTCTTGAATGCCATCATCGTGGTTTAAATCTGAAGCCTTCTTAAAGGCCAACTTCGCTTTCTCTTTTTCTTCGAGTGCCAGGTAGCAGGCCGCTGTGTGGTAGTGTGCCAGTTGCGCCATTTCATCCGAATCCCGAACGACAAGGGCAAAACAAGTCAATGCCTTGAGATGCTCCTGCGACTGATAGTATGTGTACCCCATCTGGTACGCAAAATCCCGCGTTCTACCCATGCCTCTCGTAGCATGATAGGCCGCCTCGAGGTAGGGAAGCGCTTCGTTGAAACTTTGCCGGCGGTACAGGGCGTCTCCTACCAAGCGGGAGATGTCAGCACGCTGCCTCTTACTGAGGTCAACATCTTCAGCGAAAACCACAGGAGCATATGCGATTAGGCGATCGTACTGCTCGGTTTCATGCAACAGTTGGGCTACATAAATCGGAACCACCCGCTTCAGTTTTGAGTCGTCTTTCAGCGATTCAAAACCTTCCAGGGCAACTTGCGGTTGTCCTTTCAAGTAAGAAATGTGGCTGAAGTAGTACCGCGCGGGTTTCTCGAAAGCACCGGCCGCTTCTCCGGCCTCCATCGCGGCAAACAGATCCAATCGGGCATCATCGTAGCGCTCCATTTCGAACAAAGCGTGGCCGCGTTTGAATTGCATCTCAAGTTTTTGCGCAGCGCTCATTCGCAAGGTGTTGAGCCCATCGAAGGCTACGGCGGCATCCTTCCAATCGCGCTTGCGGTAGAGGTAGTTGGCAAAATCCCAGCGCGCTTGTCGCACCAACGGATGCTCCGGAAAGGCATTCTCGAAGGCTTGCACGCGTTCGGCGGCATCCTGATGCTGCAGTTGAATGGCACAGGCGGTACTGCGGTATCTTGCCAGGGCCACTTTGGAATTGGCGGCATCGGTTTGTTCTGCGAGCCACACGTCGTAGTGGTGCTGAGCAGGATTGTATTTCTGGTGGTTCCAGTATCGGGTAGCGTGGTCCCAGTCGTCGTTGGATGTTTGGGCAAACAGCCAAGTATTGCCACTCAAAAGCAGAGTGGCGGAGAGGAGGAGGACCTTGGAAAATCGCTTCATGAACTTCAAGTGTCTATCCTACCGAAGGTAACGCCAGACGCGACAATCGGCTTGGAGCAGTCATGAAGTTCTCAACGCATAATTGTGCCTATTGGCATGTTGCAAATCATAAAATTTCACATGCTTTCGAGATGGTTCAGTCGACGGTATTAGCCATCGGTGCGCCCACTGGTACATCTGCGATCATAACACCGGTGGCTTCAAATGCCAGCTCGAATGAGGGGGCTGTGATTGCGTCGATTTCGGCTTGCGATGCTCCGGCATCCTCGAGCATGTGCTTTTGCATGGCAACTGAGACGGTATCGCTGAAAGCCTTGCCGGAGAAGTAGGTTGTTTTGCCTTGGAGGCTGTCCGTCGGAACGAAATACGCATGGTCTTTCATGAACACCATGATGGTATCGCCGTTGCCGCCTTTGACGCTGATCCAGCACCCCAAGTTCTAGCAGCTTTGCACGATTTGGGCTTCGAACAGCCCGGTGACCTCTCCATTGGCGCTCAACAGGTTAGCAGCGCCTTGCATGGATATGCGATTAGAGGTATTTGCAATGCTATCTCCGAAATAACTCCATGAGGTAATATAGCTTTCAGCCGATGGAGCCTTTGCGCCACTGCATCCGAAGAGTACGAGGACGGTCAGTATCGATATCCGTGGATGATTCATGCAGTACATTCTTCACCAAAGGGCTGAGATGGCATCAGTTCCCAAGGCGAATTTCAAATTCTGTACGCCGGTTTTTGGACCGGCCTTCTGAAGTGGTGTTTAACGCTATCGGGCGTGATTGCCCAAGGCCCTCGTGCGTAATGCGATTGGGCGCTACGCCAAATTGTTCCAGCGCGGAGGCCACACGAGCTGCCCGGGCTTCAGAAAGCACCTGGTTGTCCTCGAGTCGACCCCGATTGTCTGTGTGTCCCTTGATGTGCACGCCGATGGCGTCATTGCGAAGCAGGTAGGCGGCGAAGAGGTCGAGCATCAATAAACTGGTGCGGTTGATCTCTGCAGAGTTGGTAGTGAATTGAATATCGCCAATTTCAAAAGGCTCTCCGTTTGATGCTTCTTCGAGCTCAACAGGAGCCTCTACGCGCTCAGGAAGCGTTGACTCTGAATCGGCGTCAAATATCACCTGAGCTTCGAATGCAATGCCGTCAGCTTCCGCAACGAGCAGTACATCTTCACCTTCGATTGCCCGAACAACCGAAGCGAAGTGGCCGTCCTCGCGGTTGACTTCGATCTCTTGCACTGTTTTGGATTGCGCATATTGGAGGTACATCCGAGCGCCCTCTGGTATTTTTTTGTCCGGGCCCAGCAGGTCACCTTGAACGATGAACACCGATTCCGGCTTCATTTCATCAGGGACAGGAAAGCGGATGATGTCCATCCCTTGTGTGCCATCGCGTCGTCCGGAGAAAAAGGCTTCAGCACCATTGGTGCTGACCACAAGGCCTTGCTCGTCGCCCGACGTATTCAGTGGGGCGCCAAAATTTGAGGCTTCGCCCCACTTACCTGTAGAGTCCTTACGGCACATCCATATGTCGTAGCCACCACCGCCCGGTCTTCGGTCGCTCGCGAAGTAGAGGGTTTTGCCGTCGGGGTGCAAAAACGGTGCCTTGTCGTTGCTGTCGGAATTGACCGGCGTCGGCAGCATCTGTGCGGTTTGCCACTCGCCGGACTCAGAGCGCGTAGAAGACCAGATGTCCATGGTGGGGTTGCCGTTTCGGTCCTGTCGAGAATTGGCATTGACTGCGGCGAAAAACAATTCATTGCCGTCCGCACTTAGGGCAGGCTGGGCTTCCCAGCCGTCGGGTGTGTTCAGCGCTATGATGGGTGTGAGCGGACCCCAGATGTAAAAGAAATCGCCGTTGTCGTCCTTGTCGACAATTTCATATTCAGTCACATACAAATCGATGTTATCTGCATTTCCCCCTGTTGGATTAGACGCTGCGATGTACAATTCCCGATTGTCAATGGATATGCTCGCTCCACCGTATCGCGCTCCGGAATTGAATGGGGATTCAAGGGCCAATCCGGCATTAAACTCTTCACCGGTTTGTCGTTCTGCGGCATAGAACACTTCGCTCTCGGTGGAAACCACATCGCCTTTGGCTTTGTAACGCTCGCGCCTCGTGAAAAACAGCAGGCTTCCATCGGGCGAAAGGGCGGGGAGGAATTCATCCCGGAGGGTGCTGACATGAGGAATGGAAGCCGGGTGGTAGTTCCCTTCGTTTTTGCGAAATTCCAATTCGAAGGCAATGGTCGGTAGCACGTCCTTTACTTCTTCAACGTGCCGGTCTCGGCGTTTGCCGAGGACCTCTTGGGATGCGGGCGGGAACCGCAGGTATTCATCAAAATACGATTGAGCAGCCTCGTAATCACGGTCAGCGTAGGCCATTGCGCCGAGCATGTACCAAGCTTCAGCGCGGAAGAACGGGCAAGCACTGATGAGTTGAAGCAAGGGCTGTTGTGCGGGATGAAATGACCCGCGGGATCGCTTGATGGCATTGAACTCCAATCGCCCCCACTCAAACAAACACGCCATGCACTGTTCGTCCCTTTCGTGCGCCTCCTCGAGAAATGCAACGCGATCAGAACGGTCATATTTGGAGCCGTTGATTCCTTTTTCGTAAAGTTTCAACGTTTTGCTTTGCAGCATGGACGAGCATGCTTCTTCCTCCTCGTCCCACTGGGCCGAAGCTTTTGGGGCCGTGGCGAACATCAATGCGAGAAGCAGGCATATGCATTGGATCCACCTCATTGCACGTGTTTCAGGCTGATGGTGGAGTCAATTCGCCTTCAGAAGCCGCAATGAACGAAGAAACGGCTCCATCGCCTGTCACGTTGACCACTGTTCGGCACATGTCCAAGATCCGGTCAATGGGGAAAATCAATGCAATCCACGCCGGATTCAATCCCACGCTTTCGAGCACGATGATCATGAGCACCAAGCCTGCAGAGGGAACAGCTGCCGCGCCGATGGAAGCGAGGGTGGCCGTCAATACGATAACTGCCTGTTGATTAAAAGCGAGGTCGACCATGTGAAACTGTGCAAGGGCCACAACCGCAATGGCCTGGTACATACTGGTACCGTCCATGTTCACCGTCGCACCAATGGGCAGTACGAATGACGAAGTACGCGTGCTCACACCCAGACGGTCGTGAACGCACTTCATCGTCACCGGAAGTGTCGCTACCGAACTCGACGTCGAGAAAGCGGTTAATTGCGCATCGCGCATGCCCGACTGAAATCGTTTCCAGGTCAATTTTTTAATGGTCAATGCGACCAGCGCGGGGTAGAAAAGGAACACCATGATGGCTAGCCCTAGCACCACCACTAGGCCATAGCGCAGAAGGAAGCTCAGCAGTTGCTTTAGCATCTCCGGTTCCGTGCCGGCCGCTTTGACGATTTGTCCGGCCATCAAAGCGAAAACAAAAAAGGGCATGGCTTTCATTACCACCCATACCATTTGCACAAAGACTTCGTTAAGCGAATCGACAGCGCGTGTCAAAGGCGCTTTCTTCTCGTCAGGTAACCCGACGACGACAATGCCGAAGAAGATCGCAAAGAAGATTATTTGCAGCATGGACATGTCAACCAGCGAACTGAAGATGTTTTTGGGGACAACATCCACGAGAGGCTGAAGCGGTCCTGAGTTCTTCGTGTTGGTGGCCTTATTCAGTTTGTCGGTGACCCAATCGCTGGATGCTGCTTCCTCGGCAGCAATGCTTTGGACCAGCGCAGCATTGGCTGGGTCGTCAATGCTCCGGATGTCATCCAATGCCTGAATGCCATTGGCGTCACGCCAAAGTTCGTAGCGAATTCGATTGGCTTTGAGCAGTTCGTCGTCGGCTCCAGATCCAGGTTGGAAGATGTTTACGAGGGCCAATCCGATGACCACGGCAGCCATTGTTGTGACAACATAAGTGAGCAGCGTCTTGATGCCCATCCGGCCCAGTTTCTGTATGTTTCCCAAGCTGGTGACGCCGCTTATGATGCTGAACAGCACCAATGGAACAGCAATGAGTTTGAGCAAGTTGATGAAAATGTCACCAAAAGGCTGGATGTACGCCAAGGTGAAGTCATTCCAACCCATGGTTACACTGAACCAGGCATAGACGACACCGAGCAACAAACCAATGATGACTTGCCAGTGGAGGGCTAGTTTTTTCATGCCTCTAATGTACACGTTGAACGCCCGGAAAGCTTGGGTTTATCAGAGTTTGGCGGTGCGGTTTATCAACCAACGATCGGCCAATACTAACAGCGTCATCGCTTCGATAATCGGCACCGCTCTGGGGAGAACGCAAGGGTCGTGGCGACCTTTGCCCTCCAATGTAATGGCCTCGCCGGCCGCATTGACTGATGCCTGTGGCATCATCAGTGTAGAGACTGGCTTGAATCCAATTCGAACAACCAGTTCTTCGCCGTTGGTGATCCCGCCTTGGATGCCGCCGCTGTGATTGGTCATGGTGCACATTTGACCATTTTCATCGGTTTGGAAGGCGTCGTTGTGCGCTGATCCTCGCATTGTGGTGCCGTTCAGTCCGGAACCAATCTCCATGGATTTGACCGCGGGAAGGCTCCAAAGGGCGTGTGCGAGGACGGCTTGAAATTTATCAAATACAGGATCCCCTAAGCCGGCGGGGATACCCCTTCCCACCAAGGCCACAGTTCCACCTACCGTGTCGCCTTCTTTGCGAACGGCATCAATCGTTTTGATCATTGACTCAGCTGTGCTGGGGTCGGGGCAACGGATCGCCGAGGCATCGACCTCAGACCGTTCAAAATACCGTGGTTCGAAGGGCACAGCCGTATTTCCCACACGTTCAACATATGCCGACACGTCTATGTCAGCTGCAGCGAGCAGTTGCCGGGCAATTGCTCCGGCCGCCACGCGGCAGGCAGTTTCGCGAGCGGAAGAGCGTCCGCCGCCCCGGTGATCCCGGTGACCGTACTTCGCCGAGTAGGTGTAATCGGCATGGGAAGGGCGAAACGCAGACTTGAGGTGGTCGTAATCTCCGGAGTTAAAATCTTCGTTGCGGAGTAAGAATCCGACCGGCGCTCCGGTGGTGACCCCTTCATGCACTCCGCTTAGCCATTCAACGGTATCTTGTTCTTTTCGCGGGGTGGTGAGGTTGGATTGGCCTGGGCGTCGGCGGTCCAATTCCGCTTGAATTGCATCGGTTTCCAGTGCCAAACCTGCAGGGCAACCGTCAATGATACCGCCAATAGCTGCACCGTGGGATTCGCCAAACGTGGTAAGTCGAAACAAAGTGCCAAATGTATTACCCGCCATGGTTCAAATTTACGGAACCCGCTCGGTGATTGCTACCTTGCGGTCATGCGAATGCTCTGGAAGAACATCAAAGGATTGGTTGGTGCGTACGACACCCCACCGTTGTATTTGAATGGGAGGGAGATGCGTTCCTTACCAGTACTGGAGCAGGCTTGGTTGGCCATTGAAGATGGGGTCATCGTGGATTTCGGTTCCATGGATGTTTTCCCTGGTATCGTGGATTGGAGTGGGCTGGATGTGTTGGATTGCGAGGGCAAATACGTGCTCCCAGCGTGGTGCGACAGTCACACCCACCTCGTTTTCGCTGCACGCCGTTCGGGGGAGTTTTTGAGCCGTCTCGAAGGCAAGAGTTACCAAGAAATTGCTGCGGATGGAGGCGGTATTCTGAACTCTGCCCGCGCCTTGCAGTCCATGTCCGAAGCAGATTTGCTCGCGGATGCTCGCATCCGAATGATGCAGGCGATGCGCACGGGTACGGGGTCGTTCGAAATCAAAAGCGGGTATGGCCTCACATTAGAAGCGGAATTGAAAATGCTGCGTGTAATCCGCGCCCTCAAGCAAGAGTCTTCCATTTCAATAAAATCGACATTTTTGGCCTGCCACGCCGTGCCTGACGGTGATTGGACAGCGGAATCTTGGACGGCGCACATGGTGGAGGAAGCCTTGCCGCGGGTCGCGGAAGAAGGACTCGCGGATTACGTAGATGCCTTCTGCGAAAAAGGGTACTTCGGACTGGCTGAAACCCAATCGCTCTTGGATGCTGCTTCTTCTCTTGGTATAAAGTCTAAAGTACATGTAAATCAGTTCAATGTGTTTGGCGGAGTGAAGTTATGCGTCAACTCAAATGCTGTATCTGTGGATCATTTGGAGGAATTGAATCCGGAGGACATCTCGGCCTTACAACAGGCCGCTGAATCCGGCCATCCTACTTTCGCCACCGCTCTTCCTGGGTGTTCGTATTTTCTGGGCATTCCTTACACCCCAGTGCACGATTTGATGGTCGCTGGTGTGCCGGTGGCCCTAGCAACGGATTTCAATCCGGGTTCTGCGCCTTCAAGCAACATGAGCCGCGTCGTTCAATTGGCTATTTTGAAAATGAAAATGCACCCGCTCGAGGCGATTGCTGCCGCCACCATCAATGGTGCCGCTGCCATGGAGTGCTCGGATCGGTCAGGCGTCATTGCCCGTGGTCGAGCCGCGAACGTAATTTTAACGCGTCCGTTGAATGGGTTGGAAGACCTTGCCTACGACTTCGGAGATGAACCGGTTGAAAAGGTGTTCATTGATGGCATCGCTCTGTGAGTTAAAACCGTTGTCGTCCGTGTATTTTCGGCAGGTAATTAGCCAAGAAGATGCAACGATTAGTAGAATGCGTGCCCAATATTTCCGAAGGGCGCAATCCCGCCGTCATAGAAGCAGTATCCCGTGTTGTTGAATCCGTGGAAGGGGTTCGTTTGCTGGATGTAGATCCGGGCAATTCCACCAACCGCACGGTTATTACGTTCGTGGGGCCGCCGGAAGTTATCGGAGAAGCGGCCTTTCGATTGATTCAAAAAGCAGCAGAACTCATTGACATGCGTAAGCACCGAGGTGAGCATCCGCGTATGGGCGCAACGGACGTTTGTCCGTTTGTGCCCGTGAACGGGGTAACCATGGAGGAATGCACGGCCATAGCGCATGCTTTGGGTGAGCGTGTGGGCAGCGAACTGGGCATTCCAGGTTATTTTTATGAATCGGCCGCAAAAACGTCAGAACGCCAGAACCTAGCGCATTGCCGCAAAGGCCAGTACGAAGGATTGGCCAAATTGGAGACTTCGGACGGAGCGCCTGATTTTGGACCTGGGGCCTGGAATGAACAGACGCAAAAAAGCGGGGCCACTGCCATCGGTGCGCGTGACTTTTTGATTGCCTATAACATCAACCTCAATACGACCAGTTCACGCCGGGCCAATGCTATTGCCTTTGACATTCGCGAGTCCGGACGCGCAAAGCGCACAGGTGGGCCGGGCAGTCCAGTGGTCAAAGATGCCAATGGAGAGCCGCTGCGGACCCCCGGTTCGCTTAAAGCCGTGAAGGGGATTGGTTGGTACATCGAAGAATACGGTATTGCCCAGTTGTCATTGAACTTGACGGACATCCAAACTACGCCGGTGCACGTGGCTTTTGATGAGGCTTGTGTCAAAGCACAAGCGCGCGGAATTCGCGTGACCGGTTCCGAATTGGTGGGGCTGCTGCCGCTGCGTGTGATGACGGATGCTGCGGATTACTTCTTGCGCAAACAGCAGCGTAGCTTGGGCATCAGCACGGCTGAAAAAGTGAAAATCGCTGTGAAGTCCCTCGGGCTCGACGACCTCGGACCGTTTGATCCAAACAACCGAGTCATTGAATTCATGATTGCAGCCGACCGGAATACGCCCCTTTTGGACATGACCCTCGGCGCTTTTGCTACCGAGACCGCTTCGGAAAGCCCCGCGCCTGGGGGCGGTTCTGTTGCTGCCTACTCGGCGACGATGGGCATTGCCCTCGCAACGATGGTGGCCAATCTATCGGCACACAAACGTGGCTGGGACGACCGGTGGGAAGAATTTAGCCGGTTTGCTGAGCGAGGCATTGCGCTGCAGAATCAACTTGAATTGCTTGTGGACGCAGACACTGCAGCGTTCAGTTCCATCATGGAAGCCTACGGAATGCCCAAAGCCACAGAGGCGGAGCAAAAATTACGTCACGCAGCCATTCAAGACGCGACCAAGAACGCTATCGAAATTCCGATGCGCGTTGCAAGGCTTGCTGCTGATGCAATGGCCATCGCTGAAAAGATGGCTGCAATGGGTAACCCAAATTCCATCACCGATGCGGGTGTCGGAGCAATGGCCATTCGCACAGGGGTGAAGGGGGCGATACTCAACGCTCGTGTCAACTTGCGGGATATCGAGGATCAAGCTTACAGCGCGTCCGTTGTTGAGGAATCGGATATGCTGTGGGCAGCTATCGATGCCCGTGAAGCGAGTGTACTGAATCGCGTGGCTGACGTATTGGGCGCAGCCAAATGAATGAAAAATTTATTCTACGAAAAAGGCCCGCAGTCGGCGGGCCTTTTTGGGATTAAGTGAGTTGTAGCAATTACTTCTTCGTAATGATACGCCGCTCCTTGATGCGTGCGGCCTTACCTGTCAACTCACGGAGATAATAGATGCGCGAACGGCGCACTTTACCTCGTTTATTTACTTCGATGTTCTCAATGAGTGGAGAAGCGATCGGGAATACACGTTCGACACCGATGCCAGAAGCCATCTTGCGAACGGTAAAAGTCTCTGTATTGGCCGCGCCTTTGCGTTGAATCACAACGCCTTGGAACTTTTGCAATCGCTCCTTGTTGCCCTCGCGAATCTTGATCGTTACCGTAACGGTGTCCCCCGCGCGGAAATCCGGCCAAGTAGGGGTTTCGACGATTTTGTTTGCGATGTCCTTGATGCGGTCCATGGTATACGTTTTTCTAGTCCCGTGAATTGGGGTGCAATATTACGAATAATCTCGGTAGCATGTGAACACTTTCTCAGGAATCTTTTTTCAGTAAATCAGGGCGTCGCTCTATGGTTCGCTTGTAGGCTTGCTCCTCCATCCATTTCTCAATGGCAGCGTGGTCGCCAGATCTCAAGATTTCCGGTACTTCCCAGCCGTTGTAATTGGCCGGTCGCGTATATACAGGCGGAGCCAGCATATCATCTTGAAAGCTGTCGGTAAGGGCGCTTTGTTCGTCGCCGATGGCACCGGGCAACAACCGGACCACAGCGTCGGTCAAAACCGCCGCAGCAAGCTCACCTCCAGACAGTACGTAGTCCCCGATGGAGAGTTCCAAGGTGACGACGTGGTCTCGAAGACGTTGGTCAATGCCCTTGTAGTGACCGCAAATGATGAGCAAGTTGCCGGAGATGGACAGTTGGTTAACACGGGCCTGCTTGAGCTGTTCGCCGTCGGGCGTGAGGTAAATGATTTCACCGTAGACGCAATCAGATTGCAGGTCTTCGATAGCATCGAGGATGGGTTGTATAGTCATGACCATACCGGCAATTCCGCCGAAGGGCTCGTCATCTACCTTCTTGTGCTTGTCCTTACTCCAATCGCGGATATCGTGAACGCGAATGTTTACAACACCTTTGTCTCTGGCACGCTGGATGATGCTATCGGCAAACGGGCTGTCGAGCAACGTGGGGACTACGGTGAGGATATCAATGCGCATTAATAGGGAAAGAAGAACCAAAGGTACGCGAAGCCGATTTTTTCATCAACCGAAAGTACCTTTGTGTAAAGCCTGTTGGGCCATGAAAGATCGAAAAGAGTACAGGGCAGTTGTCAGTCATCCGTTTCACGTGTTTAATGGCATTTTTTTGACGCTCCCGTTGGATGGAATACGGCAAACTGGATTGCGTGTTCCGTTGTTGCAAGAAGCGTGTGATGAGGGGTTGAACAGTGCCCAAACGCCAGCGGAAATATTGGATAGTTTTTTTTCGTCGCAAGGGTTACGCGATGTGGAAAGCAAAGCCGACTTACTGTTTCGCATCATTCAATATGTGGAACGTCAGGTGGTGTTGGTAGATGCGTTGGAAGACGCACGCTACGCACAACTCAATGACTTGGGAGGTGCAGAGTCCCTGCAAAGTTTTATGCAGCGCATCCGACGGCACCGCAAGGAGGAAGATTTGAAGGATCTCCTAGGTGAATATGCAGTCCGCGTTGTCTTAACGGCACATCCGACGCAGTTTTACCCGGGCAATGCGCTGGCCATTATCACTGATTTGGCAAAGGCCATGGAGGAAAATGATTTGGTGAGCATTCGAAAGTTACTGCATCAACTGGGACTGACGCCGTTTTTCAATTCTGAGCCTCCAACCCCTTACGACGAAGCGGTGCGGCAATCGTGGTACCTTGAAAACGTCTTTTACCATGCTGCTCCAGAATTGTACTCCAAGGTGGCACAGACCCTCGATGACCCAGCGGCTCGTGCTCTAAGTGAAAGTCTTATCACAATTGGATTCTGGCCTGGCGGAGACCGCGATGGTAATCCATTTGTAGACGCGCAGACGACCTGGAATGTCGCGGAGCGTCTTCGTTTGACCTTGTTGCGGTGCTATCGACGTGAAATCCGTGACTTGCGTCGGCGTATCACATTCAAGCATGTTTCTACCCGACTCGATCAGCTGCAAGACCGTATTGAATACGCCATGCTTCACCCGGATTCGGCAGCACTTTCCGTAGCGGATTTAAATCAGGAGCTGGATGAGATTGCCCAGTGGGTCGCGGATCACTCCAACGGACTCTTCATCGAAAAAATCCGAGGCTTCCAATTCAAATTACGTTTGTTCGGACTGCATTTTGCGAGCCTAGATATCCGCCAAGATAGCCGAGTCATTCAAAAAGCATTGGATGAAGCGCTCACGGCGGTCGATGTGGATGTGAAGGCATTTCGAGCATTGTCTTCTTCTGATCAAGTGAATGAGCTCTTGAGCGATAAATGGCGGGGCGCGGTGATCCGACTGGAAGAAGAGCGGCACCAAGACATTATTTCGTCGTTGCGTACAATGGCGAAAATCCAAAAGCACAATGGCGTGCGGGCTTGCCATCGCTACATCATTAGCAATTGCAGAGGCATCATTGACGTGGCCGCTGTTGCTGCGTTGGCGCGTATGGCCGGTCTTAATGATGAAACCGCCTTGGATATCGTTCCGCTTTTTGAGACCATTGCGGATTTGGCCCGATCGGAAGACGAGGTACGAGACATGTATTCGCATCCGGCCTACCGGGCGCATTTGAGCCGCCGGGGCGACCGTCAAACAGTGATGCTCGGATTTTCGGACGGTACAAAGGACGGCGGTTACCTTCAAGCCAATTGGTCGATTTACGAAGCGAAGCGTCGATTATCGAAGTTGTCACGTGACGAAGGCATTACCGTCGTGTTTTTTGATGGACGGGGAGGTCCACCAGCACGAGGCGGTGGGAACACCCACCGATTTTACGCGGCGCATGGCCAGGATATCGAAAACACCGAAATTCAAACGACCATTCAAGGGCAGACCATTAGTTCCAATTTTGGAATTCCGAGGTCTGCCGGCTTCAACCTCGAGTTGCTGTTAACGGCAGGTTTACAGAGCCGTATTTTCGAGGATTCGCAAACCCATTTTGATACAGATCAAGAAGCGTTGATAAAGGCATTGGGCCAGCAGTCGTTTTCCTATTACACTCGACTGAAAGAGCACCCCGAATTCATGAACTACCTAACCCAATGGGGGACGCTCAAGTATTATGGGGAGACGAACATTGGGAGCCGTCCGACGAGCCGCACTAAAGATGGTCCGCTCACATTCGATGATTTGCGTGCCATTCCTTTTGTTGGATCTTGGACGCAGCTAAAACAAAACGTACCTGGCTTCTTTGGCTTGGGCAGGGCGTTGGAGTGGCTAGATGGTGAGGGCCGCATTGAGGAGGCGCGGGCCTTGTATCGCGAGAGTTCGTTCTTCCGTGCTCTCGTTGAGAACAGCATGCAGAGTATGATGAAAAGTGATTTCCGGCTCACTGCGCACCTGGAGCACGACGCTCAATTTGGCGGCATCTGGTGCATGGTTCGGGACGAATACGAGCTGACCAAGCGTTGGGTGCTCGACATTACCGGTCAGCAATCACTAATGGAACTCAATCCGCACATCAAAGAGAGCATAGGTCTTCGCGACGACATCATCCGTCCTTTGCTCGTCATTCAGCATTTCGCCCTCGGGCAGCTGGCTGAAGGCGATGAAGCTTCTAAATGGGAGGCAGACGTCTTGAAGCGACTCATCGTACGTTCGATGTTTGGTATCATCAACGCCAGCCGCAATGCCGTCTGACGTTCGGTTTAAATAGCAAAAGAAAAGCGGCACCTTTACGGAGGTGCCGCTTTCAGTTCAAGCTTGCTTATTTGTCTAGCGCAAGCCGGATACGAAGTCCATTTCATCGATTAAGTTCTGCGCACCGGCGAACTTATCGAGGATCCAGGTCACATAACGGATGTCGACAGAGATCGTACGTTGCAGTTCCGTTTCGAAGGCGATGTCGCCGCTCATCGCTTCCCAGTTGCCATCAAATGCACATCCGATGAGGTCACCGTTGGCGTCAAGTACGGGTGAACCAGAATTGCCGCCGGTGATGTCGGTGCCGTGGATGAAGCACACCACCAGTTCCCCGGACTCATCGGCATAACGACCGAAGTCGCGACTGCGGATGAGATCATCCAATGCATCAGGGACGATGAATTCAGGGTTGGAATTGTCTTTCTTCTCTAACACGCCGTTGGCGGTGGTGATGAAATCGTAGTGCACAGCATCGGCGGCTTTGTACGGCGCTACTGATCCAAACGTCATTCGCATGGTGGAATTCGCATCGGGGGCAATGGCTTCATCTGCATCCATTTCACGCAGTCCCTTCACGAATAGGCGGTATCCTCTGTTGAACTTGTCCTCTGCAGGGTTGGACTGTCCGGCGAAGTAAGTTTGAATCGCACTTTGGCCAACGATAATTGCCAAGTCCTTGTCCATCGCTTTCTGCGAAGGATTCGCGATAAAAGCTGCGCAGCGCTCTGGGTCCACGAGGAAACTCTTGGCGTACATCTTATCCGCAAAGCGATTAAAGTCGTTCTTATACTTGCCTGCAACTGTTGTAAAAAAGGAGGGGTGGTAGGTTGGGTCGATGTCCTCGCGGAACTTGGTCATGAGATTTACAAATAAGTCGCGGTCGGTTGCCTGGTCGTACTCCTTGAAAAAGCCGTTAACGAAATCGGTCATTGCCGCTTGTGTCGCGGAAACTTCTTCCGCGTCTTCACTGAAAAGGCCGGCAGCCATGCGGTAGAATCGAAACGAGAAGAGACTGATGTCGCAACCAATCAGTCCAGCTTCGAGGGCATAAACATTCCCTTGAACACTCGCATCGGTGTCTTCATAGTACGATTGGATTAACCCCAAAGCTTCACTGTATTCAGCTTTGCGTTCAGCATTGGCATTCACCCATTCCGTGAAGCGGGATTCAAGGGTGCGCTTCTTTGACTCAACGTCTAAGCGTTTCAAGCCTTTGGATTGTCCAATGTAGTACTTCCAGTAGTTGGCTGTCTGGGCATACTTCGCAGCATACTTAATGCGCACAGCAGGGTCCGCATCCATGTGAGACTTCATGGTTTTCAACTTGAGGTCTCGGACGTCAACCACCGCGGGGTTGTAGAGGCGTAGTGCTTGGTCGATGCCCCAGCTGCTGAGGAAACGGTCCGTACTGCCGGGGTAGCCCATGACCATGGTGAAGTCTCCTTCAGACACTCCGTCCATGCTGATACGAAGGTGGCGCTTAGGCTGGTAAGGAACGTTATTCTCACTGAAATCCGCAGGTTCGTTGTTGTCGTCGGCGTAGATGCGCAACATGGAAAAATCACCAGTGTGGCGTGGCCACATCCAGTTATCTGTGTCTCCACCGAACTTGCCTAAGCTTTCTGGTGGCGCAGCAACGAGGCGGATGTCGCGGTACGTTTTGTACTCGAACAAATAGAATTCGTTATCGTAGTAGAAACTCTTCAATTCGAGCTCTTTGTCGCCTTCTGGATTCATCTCCTCCATCAAGCTGTTACGTGACTCGGCAATGGCCGCATTTCGCTCGTCCTCGGACATGTCCATTGTCACGTTTTCGAGAATGCGGGAACTGACATCATCAATCCGCACCAGAAAGCTGATGACAAAATCATCAATGTGCTTTTCTTGGTCCAGCGCGAGCGCGAAAAAGCCATCTGTTAGGTAGTCGTTTTCAGTAGAGGAAAATCCTTGGATGGCATCGTAGGCGCAGTGGTGGTTGGTCAAGACCAAACCTTCTGACGAAATTACTTCACCGGTGCAAGATCCGCCGTTGAGGCGCACAATGGCGTCTTTCAAACTGGCATTGTTGATGTCATAAATTTCTTCGGCTGAAAGGTTCAATCCTAAGCCTTGGGCCTCTGCCATGGTGATGCGGTTCAGCATGCTGATGAGCCACATTCCTTCGTCTGCGCGGAGGGCGAACTGCGAAAACATCATACCTGTGAGAAGCAGGGTAGCAATAAACTTTTTCATAATTGGGGATTACTTGGTTTCATTAGGGAGCCATTTCAATGCGGCCATCGCCTCATCAAAAGTGGCGTAAAAAGGAGTTAAATCAGGACCATTGTACCGGTTGGTGACCGATTTTCCAGCCCACTCAGTGATGGTGGCCGGCAGGTCGGTGATACGCTGGTTATCGTAAAGCGAGTCAAGGCTGTTGTACTGCACTTCATCAGCAGCAGCTTGAAGGCGGGCATTCCATGCGCTAGCATCAAACATCTGAGCACGGTAAACGCCCGGGTTCAATTTACTCAATGGACCATTCCGCAATGGCCGATCAATGGAGAGGGTAGCGGCTCCTGTCCCAGCCACCTCGAATGTAAAGGCAGGGCACGGGCCGAAGCACATGGTTTTCTTATAGAGGGCAGGTAGGAATGCCTCTTCTGTTGAGACCATGCTGCTGTTTTCGCGGGCACAGCCTAGGAACAGGCAGCATAGTATTCCCAACCAAGAAAGACCGAGTAGTGTTCGTCGCATCACTTGCGCTTCTTCTTTTTGGCTTTTATTTCCTTTGTCTTGGCGGTCTGCTCTTTTTGCAGTTGCTCAAGCCGCTCTTGGAAGCTGGATTTTTTGCGCGGCTTTGCTTTGTTCTCTTCGATGCGGTCTCGGATTTTGTCCTCATCGATTAAGAATTGCTTGATGACGAGCATCTGACCCATACTTACGATGTTGGCCGTTAGATAGTAAAGGCTTAAACCCGAGGCGAATTTATTAAAGAAGAAGAGCATCATGAACGGGAACATCTGTTGAATGACCTTCATATTAGGCATGCCCGGCTGCTGTGGTTGCGGCGGCTGATTGGCCACGGTCAAGCGCATGTAAAAGAACGTGCTGATAGCCATTAAAAAGGTAAACCCACTAACGTGTGCTCCATAGAACGGTATAGAAAAGGGTAAGTCGAATACGCTGTCATATGCCCCCAAGTCATCCGCCCACAAAAAGGACTGTCCGCGCATGTCGATGTTTGACGGGAAGAACCGGAACATCGCATAGAGGATTGGCATCTGTAACAAGGCCGGAAGGCATCCGGCAAGTGGGTTTACACCTGTCTTTCGATACAATGCCATGGTTTCTTGCTGTCGCGCCATGGGATCGTCTTCGTGCTTGGAGTTGATTTCGTCAATCTCCGGTCGCAGTACACGCATTTTCGCCGAAGACATGAAATTCTTCCAAGTGACCGGAGACAAAGCCAATTTAATGATCAAGGTGATGATTAGAACGATGATTCCCACGGATGCTACGTGAGACGCGAGCAAGTTGTAAAGGGGTAAAATTGCGTTGCGGTTGACCCAGCCGAAGATCCACCAGCCGTAGTCGATGATGCGGTCGGCTTCTTCCCAACCGAGGGATTCCAATTTATCCTGCTCATTCGGCCCCAGGTAGAATTGGAAGTTGCTCATCACCACAGTGCCGAGCCGCTTCGCCTCAAAAGGCAAGGCGGCAGCGTACGCCATGGTTACGGTTGAATCTTCTTCAGGCACGACCGTCTTCAAGCTCGCACCGCGTAGGAAGTTGCCTTCATTGCGTACGATTGCCGAGAAGAAGTTTTGCTTAAATGCCAGCCACTCCAGGGGTTCGTCGGTGATAAGGTCCTTGCTTTGCCCGTCGGTCAGGTAATCCCGGCCCATGCCCACTTCCTTGTAGTAGATGCTGCTGTGTTGGCGCTCCCAATCGATGCCTTTTTCGTTGGGCATGCCTACGGCGTCCCATTTGAAGACAAAGTTGTCACCCAGTGAGGAATCGAAGCCCTCGAACGACAAATGAGAAGTGAGGGTGAAGCCGTTGAGTTCGTGTTCCCATCGGATGCTTTGGCCTTCGGAGGAACGGCTCACAAGCGCGATGCTATTTTCGCGTTGTGCTTCGGCTTCAAAGTGAAAATCACTTAGGTTCAATTCGCCGGCTACTTCTTTGAATTCAAATGCCACGGTCATGGCGCTGTTTTCCTCTTTCCAGAGGCGCACCATTTCTTCCGATTGATAGCGTTTGTATCCTGATAGCTCAGCACCGGAGAGCAGGCCACCGCGGCTGCTGAAAATGACGGTTACACCATCGGAAGCGAGGGTATATGTGCTGTCTTCACCAAGGGCTGCACTGGCCAATCCTCCGAAACGGCTTACGAGAGACGCAGTGAGGTCATCGGTGCTGGCCGAATTCGTTGCCTTAGGTTGCTCCCGCAGCTGAGCCTGAAATGCTGCCTCATCGACTCGGGCGACGCTGTCGAGCCGGTCCTGTTCGATTTGCTCTTCTTGGGCCGCAATGGCCTCCAATCGGTCTTCCTCCGTGGGTGTTGTGTACCAGATGTATCCGATGTACAACAGCACCATGAGGACAATACCTATAATTTGATTTTTATCCATGGATGTTCGCGAAGTTAAGTGGATTGTGCAGTGAGCGGAGTGTGAAGTGCAGAAGGTTTATCACCAATTCACCAACCCTTCGCCTTGCCAAATGCCGTTGGCCTTCATGTGGGATTCAATCAATTCCCGAACGCAGCCCTTACCTCCGGGCAAATCACTTACGTGGTCGCAAACAGGTAAGACGTCTTCAGCCGCGTCGCAGGGGCAGCAGGAGAGCCCCACGGCTTGCAGGGCTGGAATATCGGGCATGTCGTCTCCCATGTAGGCCATTTCGTTCAAGGCGATGCCTGTTCGCGTTGCGATGTCTTGCAGCACCGCAATCTTATCGTGGCTGCTCAGGTGGACTTCTTTCACTCCCAAGCCGCGCATGCGTTCTTCAACGCTGGCTTCCTTACCGCCGGATACAATGGCAATGGGGAGCCCTTGTTTCATGGCCCATTGGATGGCGAATCCGTCCTTGGCGTGTCCTTGGCGAAGCATTTTGCCATCAGAATCAATGAGTATGGTTCCATCGGTAAAAACGCCATCGTAGTCAAAGGCGAGCAATCGTATGGTTTTGAGCTTGGCTGGATTAAGGGCGATCATGGAGAAGGAGTGTCGTGAAGATTTTGGATGCTGGCTGTAGCCGCTTGGTACAATTTTTGCCAGTTGGGGTGTGCTTTGAGTGCCTCGATTTGTGAGAGGATAATGGTCTGTTCTCGGCGTAGACCGGGGCCGGTTTGCCGTTCGTACGCTTTTCCGTCAATCGCTCCCTGACTCATGGCTTCGATCATGGGTACAAACCAGTCCCATGGGAGTTCAGCTTGCTCCGCCAATTCCTGAGCCACAGCGAGGGCGTGGTTGGTGAAGTTGACCGCAAACACGGCAGTAAGATGTCCCTTTTGGCGCTTTTCCTCGGTAGTAGGGAAGAGGCAGCTGGAGATGCGCCCTGCGAATGCGGTCAACTCTTCCAGTACGGCTGCATCGTTGGCAGTAATGACCATGGGGATGTTGCCTACAAGCTCCGGATCGTTGGGCTGGATGCTTTGTGCGCACCATATGACTCCGCCGTTGTCCGGATCGGTTTGGGCGCCGCTGAAATGGATGGGGGTAAGATTTGGAGGAAGCTGTTTAATGATCGGGAAAACAACTTCATCCCGCACAGCAATCAATGCATAATCGGCAGCAACATCGATGTCGGATGCGCTTGTGAAGCAGGGAGCATGCGTACTTTTGAATCCTCGAGGAACGATACCTCCACGGTTGCAAAATCCTGCTATGATTACACCGCTGGCTTCCCAAGCCCTGCCGAGTGAAGTGGCGACGTTGCCGCTGCCAAACAAGATGACCCGAGGTGCTTTCTCAGGCATGGTGTCGGGATTTTGCGTCCGCTTCCCATCGGCTCCAGACGGCCATTAACGTACCGATAGCCATGAGAATGCACCCAAGCCAAAGAACATTGATCAAGGGAAAAATGGATGCCTGCATCACTACAAAATCGCGGCGTACTGACTCGTGCTCCCACACGGTCATCTCGAGGGTTTCGGCCTGTGGATCGAACGTTTCAATCCGCATCTTAATGCCGTAGGCTTCAGCTTGATACAGGTCGGGGATGATTGTGCTGTCGCGCACGATATAAAGTGGTTGGTGTGGGGTGTCGCGCTCCTTGTTTTTGAGGCTTACGCATGCGGCAATAGCCAGATCCTTTTGCAGCAGGCCCCGGCTGGGCTTTTCATCGTCCAATACGGCGCGCAAACTATCAATGGTCAACAGGGTGTGTCCAACGAGCATGCTGTCGCCAACTTGAATGGTGTGGGTTCTCCCGCCCATCCAGCCTTCTTCGTCGGTCTCAGGAGGTGACACACGGCCCCACTTGATGTGTGTGTACAGGTCCTTGTGGAGCCAGTGCTTCGTATCTGGTTCAGGGGCGTTGCCCATTTGCTCGTTGAGCTGAATGCGCGGTTCAAGCGTGAACAGCCTCTCCCCGGGGACACCTGCCTTCCACAACTGGGCAGTTTTGGCTTGGCGTTCGTTGGGAAATGGAATGAACATCCAGTGATTTTCAAGATCATCTGAAAATTGCGGCGATGCCTTGTGCGTTTCTTTGGACTCGAAGACCATACCATCAAAAAAGACCACATCTCCAGCGTGGTAGGTGTGAGGTGCCTTTTCGAAGTAATCCATTCTGAACTTGACGTGGATACCTTCCTGGTAGCGGTCGCGGTAACTGACAAAGTAGGGCCCCATGGAGAGCGTGTCGCCTTCCATGATGAGCAGGTCCTCGCGGTTATTTAGCTCTTCGTTGAGGGTGCTGATATCACCGATTTGGTTCTGAGAAATGACGTCTTTCTGGCTCGTGCTGAGCACCGCACCGAAAATCACCAAGCCAAATCCAACATGCGCCACGGGCGATCCCCATCGCTTCCATTTTGTACGTGCCATGCGCAGGATGTAATGGGCATTGGAGAACACAGCGAAAAGCGCAGTGAAAAGCAAGGCGACCCGTGGAAGTTCCCACCATTCAAACGGATAAGCCCAGATGAGTGCGCCTGTCGCCACGGTACTGAGCGCCGTGGCGTAAAACAAATTCTTCGCGACGGTTTTGATGTCGGTGGATTTGTACTTGAGCCATTGCGCCAAGCCCATCACCGCCATGAGCAGGACGGCTAGCGGGACCTGTACCAAGTGGTACGTCTGGTCCAAATCGGTTCCGGGTGCGAGGTTGTGCTTGCTCAAGTCCAGTAGAACTTGGCTGTTCCATGATTCACCCCATTGCGAGAGCAACGGACTAAAGGGCTCGAGAAAGCGATTGAAAACGGGGAGGCTTGTTTGCCACGTGATATGGGCAGCACTGACCAAGAAAAGCAACGAGCCTACAAACATCCAAAATTCCCGGCTCCAGATGGATTCTTCTTCTTCTGTGCGTTCAAAATCCGTCCTGTAGGCTTTGACTGACGTGACGAGTAAAAGGGCGAGGAAACCCCCGATGGCTTCAACAACCCATCCCTTTATCGCCACCAAGAGCAAGAGGACGATGATACCGCCAAAAGCGGATTTCCAAGCTGTTGACCGCAAAAGCATGAAATGAGCGAGCCCCACAAAGCTCAATACATAAACCAGCAATTGCGGAAGGATGCCGCTATCGACAAAACTGTGGACCGATGTGTCGCCTAGGACGCCAGATTTGGTCAGGAACGTGCTGTATAAGACCAGCAAGAATGAGATCAGCAGGAAATAATACGTACTGAACAGAGCCATGGGCTTGTTCCTGTTGCGGTTGATAAGCAGAAGGTGGGCTCCGGCGACCAGTGTGAGCCACGGCACAAGTGAAGAATTCTCCACCGGATCCCACGCCCAGAATCCGCCAAAGCTCAGCGCCTCGTAAGCCCAGGCGCCACCCATCAATATACCCGTGCCGAGGATGCCAATTCCGAAGATAGACCAGCGTAAGGCGGGCTTCATCCACGATCGGTCCTTGCGATTGGCCAATCCAGCCAGTGCATAGGCGAATGGAATGGACGTCGAGGCAAACCCCAAAAAGAGGGTAGGAGGATGGATTGTCATCCAGTAATTCTGAAGGAGAGGATTCAGGCCTTGTCCGTCCTGGAACATTGGGAAGGCCGTGAGGTAATCTGACCGAGCCGTCCAAGGCAGTCCGGCATTGCTGGGAGCGTCCCGCAATAGCAAGAACGGGTCGAGGCCCAGCTGGAAATTACCAAAGTAGACCCCAAGCAGCATGGAAGTCAAGAAAAGCTCTATGGCCGCAACGGTGGCTAGTACCGCATTGTGCCACTTCGAATCCGACCGCAACAGCACGAGGCCTAGAACATTGTGCCAGAACATCCACAACAAGAATCCCCCTTCTTGCCCGCCCCAGAATGCGCTGAAGATGAAGCGCATGGGCATTTCGTTATTCAGGTGCTTCCAGATGTACTCAAACTCGTAGCGGTGGGCGATGAACAACATGAAGATCAACGCGATCACCGCGAAGGTGCTTGTTGCATGAACGTACAGCGCTTTTCGCCCGATGGATTTCCATCCGCAGAGAAAGGCTATTAATGCAACAAATGAGGCGCCAAATGCCAAGGCGATGAGGCCCTGGCCGAGTGTGGCGGTGCCGGTCCATTCCCCGAGGTATTCCATCAGCCCTCTATTCGGAGGTCCTCACCCATGAGGACGTGGTTGTTCTCGTTATACTTGGAGGGGCACTTCATGAGCATCTCAGTGGCGTGAAATTCTTCGCCGTTGACGCTGCCGTATAAGTCGATGCTTTCGCTGTTCTCCAATCCGGTGGGTTTGGGTTGGTTCAAAACCACACGCCTTGAAGCGCCGGTGGCATCGAACATGTGGAAAACGGTCTTCGTGGGGTCGATCTCGGGGTTGTATTCCACTGGGAACGCAGTATTCAGTGTTCCGGAAACTTTACATTCTTCACCTGCAAACTGGGTCGCCTCTGCGAAGTTGACGCTCCGGCTGGTGCTGGTGAACGTCGCGATAAATGAACCAATCAATGCAGCGACAAGGAGCAAACTAAGGATGTGAGTGCGCTTCATGCCGTGGTAGATTCATTGGACCCATTCGCCTGCCGAGTGACTGCCTCATCTAACCGCTGAATGCGAACTTCCATGCGCCACATCCAGAGTCCAAGGCCCAAGATGATGATGACGGCCACGCCACCGACAACCATGGATTTGCCGCTACCAAAGAAAAAGCCTTCAATGGGGTTCGCTTGTAAGAGGGTATGGAGCATTATCATTCGTTGAGTCTATGCAATTTCCGATTCAATTGGGTCGCTTGCAAACGGATGCGGTACATCCAGGTGCCAAGTAGCATCCAGCCCAGCACGGCCGGATAGAAAACGGCCCTGAGCGAACTGTCCAAGTCGTAGCTGTTAAACCCAGGATTGCCTCCTTTACCTGGGTGAAGGCTCTCGGTAAATCGCGGAAGGACCATGAGGAGGATCATGAGAATGACAAACGCAAATAAGTTATACACCGCAGCGAGCCGCGCCTTCAGCCGCTCGTCCTCCACGGAACCGCGCAAAATCAAATAGCCTGCATAGACCAATACAGTTACCAACGCTCCGTTAAGTTGTGGATCATCAACCCACCAAGCGCCCCACGTGTAACGGGCCCAAAGACTACCGGTCAAAAGTCCCAAAACACCGAACATCATCCCTACCTGCACACTGGCTTCTGCCCGCAAGTCGAAAAGACTTGAGCCACCTGCTTTTTGACTCAACTGCCGGATGGAGGCTACAAAAGCGATGCCCATCAACAAGAACATTGTGAACCACATGGGCACATGCAGCATGAGGTTCCGAATCGTCTCGAAGATACGCGGCTGGAAAGGGAAATGGTGGGGCAGGTCAGCGATTCGCTCCTCGAATTGCGGTCGGGGTAGCCGAGCCGACTCATCCACGACGAATCCGCTTACAAACAACCCGTTTTGGAGGAAAAGCGTCCCGTCGACGGGATGGTTGATGAGCACGTCCCATGCTTGTGATGGAAGTGTATCCGGCAAAAGCAACGCTACCTGCGCATGGGTGTCGTCAATGACATCGATCACAGGCAGTGGTGCGATTTGGTCGCCTTTACGAATGAAAAGGCGAAGCTCTTCCGGCTGCACCGTCCAATGCGTGCCAAGTCCAATGAGCTCATACGTCTCAATTCGATTTGTGTTGGCAGCGCTAAATGCGGCTTCATTCCGCTCACGAAACTCCAGCTCACGAAATTCTAATAGACCGGGGCCAAGAGGCACCGTGAATGTGGTCCATAAAACGTATGCGAGCAAGGCAATTCCCCCGATTTTCCAGCTGCGTTGAATCATGCGCATTTAATCCCTCCAAAGGTAAGGGAAGAGGATGTACCCGAGGGCGGAAAACCCGGCGGATAAAGTTGCCAAAAAAAGCAAGTGATGTGCTGTATCGCCGAATTCGATGCCGCGCATCAAATCGCTTCCGTACCTCGTGGAAACCAAAATGACGGGAATGATCAGCGGTAGTCCAAGCACGGCGATTAGGCTGAAACCACCACCTGCTCGCGACGCCAAAGCTTGGATCATGGCGAGCAGGGATGCAAGCGCTGTGCTCGTCAAAATAACCCCCGCGTAGTAGTGCACGGCCTTCCACCCGTCCAGGTGGTCCATGCCTAAAAACAACAGGAACGCAACAAAAGTGACGGTGCTAACGGTGCCTAACAATAACATGTAATACACCATCCGTGCCAGTAGCCAGTGCTGCGGCTTTACCGTATGTAACAAAAACGAGCGTACCCCTTCGTCATCATCGGCCCATGGCTTCGACACCGCATTGAACCCGGCAAAGAGCAAAACCACCCACGCCAGCGCATTCCAACTTTCTTTCTCGGCATGGGTGCCAGTGGCTTGATAACATGTGTACACCGCGGCCACGGCAAAAACAAGCAATCCGGCGATGCCATGTCTGTTGCGCAGTTCGACACGAATGGCGTGATTCAGCAAGAATCGGATGTGGGAGAGCGCGCTCATGGGCTGCCTCATTCGGGATTTACCAGGTCCATTGGTTTAGCAATAACTTGGAAAAGCCGAGCCATGTTCCGGGCATCCTCAATGGCTCGGTGCTGGGTTCCAGAATAGGAGAGTCCTTCGATCTCCATAGCGGATTTTAGGCCAATTTGGTTTTTGCTGCCTTTCCATCTGCTGTAATGATGTTGCAGGCAGGCATGGTACCGCAGCCATGGCAGTTCGATTTCATGCAGGTCACTGTCGCTGAGCAGTTGTCGCTTATCAAATTCTCCCCAGCTCATCAGAACCGCTCGGCTGGCCTTGGGGTCAATCCAATCCTCAAACGCTTCAATAGCGGAATCAAAATAAGGCGCCTGGTCGACATCGGATTGGGTGATGCTCGTCAATTGTGTGCAAAATTTTGAAATCTGAGGGTGCAACGTCGGTTTAACAAAAACGCAGAATTCGTCGACGATATCGAGTGACTCGTTCACTTTTACCGCACCGATCTCAATCACCTCAACCCGCTTGGGAGCTCGGCTTCTCCAGCACGTGGCTTCCAGATCGTATATAATGAAATGACGTCGACTCATGAAAGTCAAAGATAGCTCAAAGACATGAGGGCGTTTGTGTAATTTGGAGCGGTGAACGTACCCGAACATTTGGCCGTATTGACCGGCGCAGGCATGAGTGCAGAAAGCGGAATCGCGACTTTCCGCGGTGCAGACGGTCTCTGGGAAGGCCACCAGGTGGAGGACGTTGCAACGCCCGAAGCATGGGAACGTAACCCTGAGCTGGTTACGCGCTTTTACAATGAACGTCGCAAGGCGGTTTGGAACGCAACGCCTAACATGGGTCACCTGCAGCTCGCAGCATGGCAGGACCGCATGCATGTGCAAATCATCACTCAGAACGTGGATGACCTTCACGAACGGTCGGGATCCAATCACGTTCTGCATTTGCATGGCGAATTGTCGAAGGCAAGGAGCTGTGGACCGGGCGCGGAAGTGCACTCCCTGGATCACTGGGAGATGAAAACATCAGATCGCTGTTCAAATGACCACCCGCTCAGGCCTCACATCGTATGGTTCGGGGAGGCCGTTCCCAAAATGGCGGAGGCGTTGACGCTGGTAAGGCAGGCGGATTGCGTGCTTGTCATCGGTACCTCCCTTCAAGTTTACCCTGCGGCGCAACTTGCGTTTGAGGCCGAGCAGGGCGTCCCATTGCATGTAATTGACCCTGCCGCAGACGATTTGGACGTGCCCCAAGCCAAAGCCTGGCCCTGCTCTGCTTCAGTCGGACTGGCAAAATTGAACGCGCACTGGTTCGGCTAGGACTTGTTGCGTTGGCGCCAAGGTGACGACGTCCTTACTTCTGTGACAATCGGTGCGTTGTGGGTTTTTGAGGACTGGGCTAAAAGACCGGTTGCTAATTTTGCGATTTCCCCATCCGTCCGTCCGCTATTTCGCTCCAAGCTGTTGGGTGTAAAATGGGCGTCGACGAAGTGCGTATTGAAATGTCCAGACCTGAAGGCCTCGTGGTCGATTGCGAAACGCCCGAAATCCAATGTTGTGAAGACTCCGGAGATTTCATATTCGTCAATGGCGCGAATACAGCGGTCGATTGCCGCATCTCTGTTAGGAGCATGCACAACAAGCTTCGACAGCATGGGATCGTAATGAATCGGGATTGTCTGGCCTTCTTCCACGCCATCGTCTACTCGCACGCCTGGACCGGTTGGTGGGGCATAGCGGCGCAAGGTGCCGGTGTCGGGGAGGAACCCCGCTCTGGCGTTTTCAGCGTATACACGGATTTCGATTGCGTGGCCTCGGATGCTCAAGTCGGCTTGGATGAACGAAAGCGGATGCCCTTCGGCGATACGGATTTGTTCCCTAACAAGATCGACATTGGTAATGCACTCTGTCACTGGGTGTTCCACTTGAAGGCGCGTGTTCATTTCCAAGAAGTAGTAGCGCATCTGGTCGTCAAGCAAAAACTCGACGGTTCCGGCACCGACGTAGTTGCAGCTTTTGGCAACTTCGATGGCACTGTTACCCATGGCCTCGCGGAGCTCAGGTGTAAGAACAGCTGAAGGCGCTTCTTCGACGACTTTTTGGTGGCGGCGTTGGATGCTGCACTCGCGTTCAAACAAGTGCACTACGTTTCCGTGCATGTCAGCGAGGACTTGGATTTCGATGTGGCGGGGGGACGTGACGAACCGTTCGATGAAAACGGCGCCATCGCCGAAAGCGTTCACTGCTTCCGAAACGGCCCGTTCAAAGCTATTTTCAAGCTCCGCTTCTTTGCGTACAATGCGCATGCCTTTTCCCCCACCACCAGCACTAGCCTTAATAAGCAACGGGTAGCCAATCCGGTTGGCTACTTCACGAGCTTCTTCGGGTGTTTGCACTGGGTGGTCGGTTCCCGGAACCAGCGGTACGTCAAATGGCTTTACGGTCTCTTTGGCCGCCAACTTGGAACCCATGGTTTCAATCGCATGGGGACGGGGACCAATGAAACGAATGCCTGCTTCTTCAACTGCAGCGGCGAAGGTGGCATTTTCCGATAAAAAACCGTAGCCGGGGTGGATGGCATCGGCACCGGTACGAACCGCGGCTTCGATGATTTTTGATCCGACTAGGTAGCTTTGCGAAGAGGGGGGCGGTCCAATGTGTATGGCCTCATCTGCATAGCGTGCGAAGGTGGCGTTGCGATCGGCATCGGAATAGACGGCAACAGTGGATATGCCCATCTCTTTGGCCGTTCGCATAATACGGAGTGCAATTTCTCCACGATTGGCGACCAAAATCTTCTGAATGGGATGGATGCTGGAATCGTTCACAGTGTAGAGGTAGTGAAAAATCGAAGGAAAGAAAAAAGGGCAAGCGATTCCTATCGCACCGCTACAACCGTCTACCCTTGCTGCCTTCCGGCCCTGGGGGAGTTGACGGGAGCTGGTCGTAGGAGACTTGCCCCGTGCGAAGATACCATGAATTTCATTGTTGCACTACCTTGCGTTCATGAAAATCCCGAAGCAATCTATTCAACAAGGCGCTGCAGCTGGTGTCATCCTTGTCGTCTTGAAGTTGGTCGCCTATTTAGTTGGGGTCGAAGCGATGACGAGTGGCTGGGTCAGTTTCGGCCAATTGGTGCTCGTAGTCGCTGGTATGTTTATGGCATGTGCTCTTGAGCGCAAAGCTGCTGAGGGTGCATTTTCCTTCGGTCAAGCGTTCTTGGTGGCATTGATTGCCGCCGTAACAACGACTTTTTTAGGTTTGGGTATGGACGTGATGCTAGGCTCAGTCATCGATCCGGAGTTGAGTTCTAAAATGATGGGGCATACCATGAAAGAATTGGAGGAATCAGGCGTCTTCAAAATGGTTCCTGAGGATCAGTTTGAAGGCATGCTCGCCGAAATTGAATGGGCCATGAAGCCAGCAGGTCAGGTCTTGAGTTGGGCGTTGGGTTTGCTCTTTTGGGGGGTCATCTCACTGATTGTTGGCGCCATCATGAAGCGCTCCGATCAGACCCAGTTTTGAAACCAAAATGAAGTTGCTTTCGTAAGGGACACTCAAAGGAAGAAATTCAAATGATTGATCTGTCCATTGTCGTACCGCTTTATAACGAAGAGGAAAGCCTGCCCGAACTGAAAGCATGGATAGATCGCGTATTGAGCGGTCGCACCTATGAAGTGATTTTTGTCGATGATGGAAGTCGGGATGATTCGTGGAAAATCGTATCTCGATTGGCCCAAGAGGATGCTGCCCGTGTAGTGGGCATTCGAATGGCTCGCAACTATGGTAAGAGTGCTGGATTGCAGCTTGGATTTGAGGCTGCGCAGGGCCAAGTAGTGGTTACTATGGATGCAGATTTGCAGGATTCACCGGAGGAAATTCCAGAGTTAGAGCGAAAAATCATCGAGGATGGATTTGACCTTGTGAGCGGGTGGAAGAAAAAGCGCCACGATCCCCTCAGCAAGACCATCCCCACGCGGCTCTATAATGCCGCGACTCGCTGGGTTAGTGGCATTCAGTTGCATGATTTCAATTGCGGGCTCAAAGCCTACCGCCTCGAGGTAGTCAAAGCCGTTGAAGTTCAAGGTGAGATGCACCGCTACATTCCTATCCTAGCCAAGAGCGCCGGTTTTGATCGCATTGGTGAGCAAGTGGTGCAGCACCAGGCACGGAAATACGGCTCAACGAAGTTTGGTTTGGAGCGTTTTATGAATGGGTTTTTGGACCTGATGACCATCGGCTTCATGTCGCGTTTCTCCCGAAAGCCTATGCACTTTTTTGGCGCACTGGGTATTTTGATGTTCATGGTCAGTTTGTTGGGATTTTCATGGATTGCCGTGGGGAAATTAATTTCCATTTTGGAAGGCAACCCCTCGCGGAACATCACAGAGATTTCAGCTTTTTATGTATCGCTAACAGGCATGGTTTTTGGCCTGCAGTTTTTTTTGGCTGGATTTCTTGCGGAAATGACCTCGCGAAACGACGATAAGCGCAACGATTATCAGGTGGCCGAAAACATCAATCGGCCCGCGTAGGACCGATTGATCGCTCGGGTAGTACCGAGGCCATTATTTTGCAAGCAGGTTAGCGAACCACAATGGCGGTTTGTGCCGTCCGTCCGGTTTGTGCGCCGGTCACAATGTACATGCCGGCTTCAAACGCATCCGTACGCAACACCCATTGAGCGTTGTCGCCGTTGGGGACGATGGTGCGTTTGTGAACCAGTCGGCCTGTCACGTCACGTACTTCTACGTCCACTGGTAAATGTTGATCCCAACCGCTTCCGTTGAGGTTGGTCTCGCCTTCCGTAGGGTTCGGGTACGGAGCGAATCCGATGGGGTCGAGCCAGAAGCCTGGATCGATGCCGCCCTCGTCATCGCATTCGGCATTGATGCCCAATTGCATGGTGGTCATGAATCCGTCCTCCATGGTGGCGGTGGTGACCAATTCATTGTCCATCCACACTTCGATCCACCCGCCATTCCATCCGTCGGCATTCATGTCCCACATGGTCACGGTGTAGCAGTCGTCCACCAAACAAGCGGTGTACGTGTGTGAAGTGTTGCTTGCATAGGCACCGCCACCGACGTTGGCTCCTGCTTCGCCACTGCTGAGGTTCCAACCGAGGCTCAGTCCGTCTTCGAGTGTGACGGTAACGAAGGTCACTTCATTGGTTGGGCAGAAGGCGAACTCACACGAGCCATCGTCCTCTGTCGCCAATGGGTTGTAATTGACTGCTCCGCCGTCCATGCAACCTGCCACTGGATCAGGTTGGTCGTTGCAGTCTGATCCAATTCCCAAGCTGTATTCTCCGTAGTTGCCCGTCTCAAGGGTGTAATCCACAGACTCGTTTTCCCACGTCAGAGTCAATACCGTGCTGTCCCAACCATCGCCAAAGGAGTCGGTCAATACGAGCGTGTAACAGCCTGGAGGCACACAGAATTCCATGGCCTGTTGGCCGGTTTCAACCCAACTTCCAGCCCCTTCCCACGCCACATTCCCGGCTTCATCCACCAGTGCCCAGAATACTTCGCTGATCCAGGTGCCTCCGGCCAATTCCGCGTATACAGAGATAAGGCCTTCGCAATCCAACGGATACACACACGACCCATTATCGATGGTTGCCTCGGGGTTGTAGTTGGCCGCTTCCGCATCGGTACAACCCAATACATCGCCGCAGTTTCCATCTACAGAGAATTGCAGCACTTCGGAGGAAGCGTTATCGTCCAAGGATTCATACACCAATTGCTCCCATCCTGCATTCAGGTAAAAGTACCCGCCGTACCACGATGCATCGCCTGCCAAGTTGGTCAAGGTCGCGGTGTAACAGGCGGTGGAGTCAACGCACACGTCCAGGTATAGAATCTCCATGTCATTGAACCCTTGCTGGTCGAACAACACGTTGCCTTCTTCGTCTTGAATGGTCAATCCCACGGCCCAGCCTTGCGAGAAGGTGCAGACATACAGCTGTCCGGCGACTTCTCCTTCCTCACACACCAAGGGATAAATGCAGGAGCCATTGTCCTCGGTCGCATTGGGATCGTAGTTCAAGGCCGTCTCGTCGGTACAGCCGGGTACGTATGCTTCGCAATCTTCCACATTGATTCCAAGACCAAACGTGGTTTGGAAGGTGTCGTTGTTGACATCGTAATATGAGGTTTCTCCATCCAACACCACAGCAACGGACGCTGATGTGCCACCGGTGAATCCGGCGTAGACGGTGAAGTTGTAGCAGCCGTCTTCAATGCATCCATCTGCGACCCATGCGCCCGCGTCGTTTTGGTATTGCACGTAGTTGTACCACGCCGCGTTGTTGACGTCTGTGATGTACCAGCTGGCGAAGGGGAAGTTGCCTCCTTCTTCCGTGCTGTCTGCAATGGCAAAGATTTGAATGGCGGTGTTGCCTTCGCAATCAATGGGGTAGAGGCATCCGCCGTCAACGGTGGCCTCAGGGTCGTAGTTCAACGCCTCAGGGTCCATGCAGCCGTATATGGGTTGATCGGCGCAATCGCCTTCCCAGTAGAGGTAGGCGCCAACGCACTCGAGTTCGCAGAGGTTGTCAAACGTAATCAGTTCTCCCGTCAACCAATCCATACCACAGACCGGCTCGAAAGGCTCGTCGTCACACTCGCACGTAGGCAAGCAAGTCCCATCGTCCACGGTCGCGTCGGGGTTGTAGTTGGGCGCGTCGGGGTCGGTGCAACCAAAAACGTCACCACATGAACCATCGACTGAAAATTCAAAACTCCATTCGCTGCTGTCGTCTGGCAACGTGGCGTACACAATTTGCTCCCATCCGTAATTGATGTAGAAGTAGCCGTTGTACCAACCGCCTTCACCAGCCGTATTTGTCAAGGTGGCCGTGTAGCATCCTTCTCCCAAGCAGATGTCCACATATTCGATGGCCATGTTGCCGTAGTCGCTTCCGCTGTAGACAATTTCACCGGCGTCATCGGTTATTTCGAGGGCTACGTTGTCGCCTTGGCTGAAGGTACAGAGGTAAAGCAGGGCCTGCTCCCCACCGTCTTCACAGGCATAGATGCACGTGCCATCATCGATAGTAGCTGCCGGGTTATAGTTTACCGCAGCCGGGTCTGTACAACCATGAACGTCGCTGTTTCCGTTGCCATCGCCCCCAGTGCCTTCCTCAAATTCGCATTCGGCCCCCAATGCAAAATTGAAGACATCGTAGTTGCCGGATTCGAGGGTGATGTCGCCAAGCATGATCCCCGCATCCGGAAAATTCAAGCTCATGAAAGCAGCGTTCCATCCGTCCCCGAAGCTATCGTACATGTGCAGCTGATAACAGCCGGGTTCAAAGCAATGGACGTATGCTTCTGCGTCGTAATCTTCGTAGTTGCCACCATCTAGGGCAATGTCTCCGGCGTCGTTGGTGATTTCCCAACTGATTTCCGACCCCCACATGGAGGTGTAGAATTCCACTTGGGCCTCAAACTCGCAATCGTCTTGAGCGATAGCCGGGGCCAAAGCGGTGGCCAACAGGCATGCACTAGTGTAAAGTAGGTTTTTCATTTGCGTATGGTTCGGCGCGCAGCGCTGAAGGGTAAACAAGTATATGGCAAGAAGGTTGCGCAAGATGCGAGTTTAGCCCGCGATGACGCCGGAGCCGATGCACTCGTCTCCATCATACCACGCCGCAAATTGACCCGCTGCGACGCCCGATTGGGGGTGCGAGAAGGCCACTTCGTAGTATTCGCTGTGCCGGGTGATGGTCGCCGATTGCAACGGCTGCCGGTAACGGATTCGAACTTCGAACGCATCCGTACGCTCTCCGATGGCCAGTTCCCGGTCTGGGCGTATCCAGTGCGCCTCATTCGGGTGGATTCGAAGGGCACTCCGCAACAGTCCGGGGTGGCTTTCACCTTGCCCAACGAAGAGTAAATTGCGTTCTACATCCTTCTCGAGCACAAACAACGGCTCAGGCTTTCCACCCACCTGAATGCCCCGACGCTGGCCGACAGTAAAAAAATGAGCACCGTTGTGTTGCCCAACGCAGACCCCGTCCTCGGGGTTCCAATGGATGGGTTGTGAAAGGTCCGTTTGAGTAGCATGGGCGAGTTCGGCATGCCCTGCGTCAATCTCGATGATGTCACCTGTTTTAGGCTCAAGCTGCTGCTGCAGGAAATCCGGTAAACGTACTTTGCCGATGAAACAAAGCCCTTGGCTGTCCTTTTTGTTGGCGGTTGGGAGGTCAATTTCCTCGGCCAATCGCCGCACCTCTGGCTTGGTCAATTCTCCAATTGGAAAATGTGCCTTGTCAAGCTGTGCCTGTGTTAATTGACAGAGGAAGTAGCTCTGGTCCTTGTTAGAGTCGACACCTGCCAGCAACCGATGGGTGGACTGTCCATCGATTTCGATGGTTTCCTTACGGCAGTAATGGCCGGTGGCCACACCGTCTGCGCCAAGCTCCAGGGCGGATTGGAGAAACAAGTCAAATTTGACTTCTCGGTTGCACAGCACATCGGGATTTGGCGTCCGCCCCGCGGCGTATTCGTCGAACATATAATTGACGATGCGTTCCTTGTATTGAGCGGACAGGTCGAGCACCTGGAAGGGAATGCCGAGGTGCGAAGCCACGAGCATCGCATCGTTGGCATCATCGATCCATGGGCACTCGTTGTCGATGACCACCGATTCGTCGTGCCAATTGCGCATGAAAATGCCAATCACCTCATGGCCTTCTTGCTGCAAAAGCCATGCTGCCACGCTAGAATCTACACCACCAGAAAGGCCCACAACGATTCGCATGGGCCAAAGGTAATTCTTCCGGCCACAGCTGTGCGCTCGGGAATGGACACCTCTTTCATTTTAACGTACCTTGTAACTCAGCAGGGGTGCACGAGGCAACCTTGCATCGAAGATGCCGTCTTATCATCGGCGGAAGCCATGTCTGAAAACGAATTACGTCAACACATCGAAGGATGCAAGAACGGAAACAGGCTGTCTCAGCAGTGGGTTTTCGATCGATACTATCGGTTGATGTTTGGAGTGTGTCTGCGGTATACCAACGACACGGATAGCGTCCAGGATATGGTGCAAGAAGGGTTCCTCAAGGTGTTCACCAACATTGGGGGGTATACTTCGAAAGGTTCTTTTGAAGGTTGGATGAGACGAATCATGGTCAACACGGCCATTGATGCCATTCGCAAGCACAAAGCGGATCGAATGGATGCCACGGAGGACGAGCACTTGGAGATGCTGGTTGGCGTGGAGGAGGAGGAAGAGGAAGGGGGCCGCGAATTCACGGTCCAAGAAATTCTCGATGCCATGGAGCAATTGTCTCCATCGTACCGAGCCGTCTTCAACTTGTACGTCTTTGACAATTACAGCCACCAAGAAATTGCCGAAAAACTTGGTATATCTGTGGGGGCTTCGAAATCGAACTTTGCCAAAGCCAAGCGAAATGTGCGAACCATTTTGCTCGGTACAAACGAATTGAAAGTTGTGAAATGAGCGAAAACTTGAACTGGCTGAATCAACTAAAAAAGAGCTTCCAAGGCTTTGAACCTGAAGTAACAGGGGACTGGAAGCAGATGGAGAATCAACTGGACGCAGCGGATGCAGGGACGACCAATGAAATGGCGCGACGCATGCGAAATGCGCAGCGCATTGCAGCCGGGGCGACCGCCATTGCAGCTGGCATGGCGCTTTGGGTCGTGGTGCCAACCTTGATAGAGGAGGACAGCACTACGGGAGTGGTCGTCTCCAATGGATTAGTGAATGGAAACACCGATCGTTCCGCTGACAACGCTGTGTCGATTGCTGAGCCACTTCTTTCACCTGGAAAGGAGGCGAGTGACATGTTTGCTTCTGTGGGCGCGCGCACGTCCAATACGTTTGTCATCAATCTGCCCAGCTTGACGGTGAAGGCATCTGAATCTTTAGCTGAGACGGTTTCAGAAGGTGCTGAAAAGGCCGTCGACGCAGCCGCTGTGACTTCGAAGAAAGATGCTCATGGGGAGCATGCGGACGCCGCTGGCAATAACGACGTAAAGAATGCACCACCGGTCCTTAGTGCAGAAGCCAAATTGGATGCCGTTTTGGATGCGATGTCAGCTAGTCTCCAAGAAGCTTGTGCAGGGACCGAAGTGACCTTTGCATTGAACGGAATGGATCAAGAGGGATCGGTTCTGTGGAACTTTGGTGACGGTGGTTTCTCACAAGAGTTGGCACCCACTCATATTTACGATGACGCGGGATCTTATGACATCACGGTTTCGGTTCGAGCGCCAGGAGACGGGATGATTCGAACGCGGACCGTGGAGAACATGATTGTCGTTCGTCCAAAGCCGGAAGCTGCAATGGATTGGGAGTTTTTCGAGGCAAATTCGAATCAAGCCCGCGTTCGGTTGATCAACGAAACAGAAGATGCAAGCAGCAGCACGTGGTTACTCGAGCAAGAGGGGCTGAAAGAAGCAGAGGCCACACTCAAAATTCCTGGCGCTTATCACGTCAACTTGGTGGCGAGTAACAAATTCGGTTGCCAAGACATTGCGGTTGAAGATATCCGCTTAGGATCTCGGAAAGAAGCCATTGCACCTGCGCTTTTCTCACCGGACGGTGACGGTCGTTACGATACCTTCATACCGCTCATGTTGATGAATTTTAAAGGCAAGTGGAAACTCACCATCTACGATGGGATTGAACAAGTCTTTGAATCTTCCAAAACCCGCCGGCCCTGGAAAGGAGAAATCAATCGTGGAGGCACGGCAAAGGTGGGACAGAAGTATACCTGGCAACTCGTCACAGAAACTCCTGCCGGTGACAGGCACCTCTTCGTGGACGAAGTTCTCATCGACGGCGAATGATTTTAGAGAAAAACAAGATCCCGCTCTTTATCATCAGTTCGCATTTGAGTACTTTTCGTTGTGCAACCATTGTGCGAAAACCGTGTTACTAAATTGACGTTACAGACGATATTTTTCATGGCACTTCGTTTTCACCCAAAACAGCCCTCCATGTTGTTTCAAAATTTGGCCCCTCGAATGCTGGGTTTGGCCTTGTTTATTGCCGCCTTTTCAGTGATGCTGGAAGCACAGGAAGACATCCAAATCCAAAACGGTGATGTCGTCATCTGCGACGGGTTTTTCTACGATGATGGAATTCTTGGAGCTGTAGACGGCGGACCTTACACGAACGAGGACTGGACCATAACAATATGTCCAGAAACGGAAGGTGATGCGATCCAGGTGGTCTTTCTAGCGTTTGACCTCCAAACGAACGCCAACCCCAACAACAATGACGTCTTGTATGTTTACGATGGAGAGGATACAAGTGCCGAAATGGTCGGGGCAGGGACCAACAACAGTTTGCTGGGGGTGAGTTTTACGGCATCAACATTCAACCCTACTGGATGCCTGACGTTTGCGTTCAATTCAAATAATGGTGCTACAGCTGGTGCTGCTGGTTGGGTGGGCGAAATAGCTTGTGTCACCCCATGCACGTACCCAGAGTCTGGATACGAAATGACTGATCCCGAACCGTTCGAACCCGGCCAGCCGAGTGTCGGGGTATGCCCCAATCAAGAAATCTCGTTCGACGGCAGCGGTTCAATGGGTGATGGTGTTGATTTGGAATATTGGATTTGGAATTGGGGCGATGGGGCCGTTGATTCCACCACGAGTCCGCTGACCTCCCACTCTTTCGATGAACCCGGTGAATATTTAGTGTCTTTGGTGGTTTCAGATGAGAATAACTGCACCAGTGTAAATCTGGAGATTTACCAAGTACTGGTCAGTACCATACCGATTTTCAATGCGAGTTTTAGTTCGCCTTTGTGTACAGAGTCTCCGGGTTTCTTGGATGGCAATCCGGTTCAGAGCATCACGTGGACGGCGCTGCCTCCATTGGCTGTGTCTGAGGAGTTACCCATGCCCGATGCAACAGGAGCTTGGTTTGAATCGGAATTGTACATTGATTTTTTCGATGATGGTCAGACCTTGGATGATTGCGACGATTTACTGGGAATCAATGCACTGATGGAACACTCATTCGTGGGTGACTTGACGATTCAAGTGGAGTGCCCCGACGGAACCCAAGTGTTGATTATGGAGAACAACAATGCAGGTGCGGACGACTGCAGTGATGGGAACGACCTCAATGGTTACTACCTCGGCGAGCCAGATGATTTCGACGGCACAACACCGAATCCTGGCGTAGGGTACTGGTACACGTTTACCGACGATGGAGAATACCTGCTAGATGGCGCTGATAATCCCGATGTGGCTGGGAATACAATCCCTGCTGGCGAATACGGACTCTGCGGTGACATTTGCGACTTTGTCGGTTGCCCATTAAATGGGATTTGGACCTTCCAAGTAATCGACCAGTGGGGCGCTGATAACGGTTTCCTTTTCGAATGGGGCATTGACTTTAACCCGGAAATTGTTCCGGGTGTGACGACATTCACACCTACAATCGGTGCAGATATGGATTCGAGCTTCTGGCAGGTCAATTCTTCGACCTACGGGGTAGAGTCCATTGATAATGAGGCCGATTACGTGGATTTGGTATTCGATACGCCCGGAGAATACGAATTCGTATATACTGTTACAAACAACTTCAGCTGCACGTGGGATACTACGGTCTTTGTTGAGGTCATTCCCGGGTTGGACAACACTGTAACCGCTGGGATGGACCAAATTTTTTGTCAAAACCCGGTGCAGCTTGAAGGTGCATTTGTTGGAAATGAGGAGTCGGCGTGTTCTGCTTCAGAGGGCAGTTTCAACTACTGTTACGGGCCGAATGAGTACGCGGTATTCACCTACTGCCCGGATAATCCTGGCGATGGTACGATGATGACTATTGATTTCAGCAGCGGCGGGGTCCAGGATTTTTGGGACGCTGTCAACGTTTACGACGGGGATACGGATACTGCGCCTGTTTTGGCTACTTTAGATGGCGATCTCACAGGACAAAGCTTTACCGCAACGAACGCTGACGGCTGCATTACAATTGTCATCACCTCCGACGGTTGGGGGTCTTGTTCCGATGGAGTGGTCGAGGAATTAAACTACTGTGTGTCGTGCGGAGGTCAAGTGGAATGTGGATACAACTGGACCTGGGATCCACCCACTTACTTAGATGACCCCTTCAGTCCGAACCCAACTGTGACAGCTTTTGACGGTCAGCCCATCGAATACACCTTGTTAGTGGAGCCTGTGGGTATGCCTTATTGCGGAACTGAAGATGTGGTGTCCGTCATTCCCGGCTTCGAATACAGTGTAGAATCTGAGGAGCCCTCTTGTCTGTTGACCGACGGTTTTGTTGCAGTCGATATCAACGAATCTCCGTCAGATGGCCCTTGGACGCTGACCTTGGTAGAAGGGGGTACACTCGTTCAGTCCATTGAATCCAATGGGGGATTGGATGTGTTCGGAAACCTAGAATCGGGTGCGTATGAGCTGGAATTAAGCGACACAGGGGGCTGCGTTTATTACATGGATATTTTACTTAGTCCACCACCTCCGATGGACTTCGACATTACGCCTGACCCAACCATTTGCATCAACGGTTATGCCGTGTTGGAAGTGAGCTCGGACATGGATCCGATAGGCGATTGGACCTACACCTGGAACAATGGATTGGGCACCGGCGACATGCAGACAGTGAACCCTGTTGAGGACACTGACTACGAAGTGTTTGCAACGGATGAGAATGGTTGCCTCTCGGATCCGCAAACAGTCACGGTTCAGGTCTATGATTCCCTGAGCGTGAACCTGGATGCGCCGGAATTGATTTGCGGCGGTGCGTTCGCGGAATTGGAGGCTATGGGCTTCAGTGGCGGAAGCGGTGCCGGTTACGATTTCAACTGGACCTGGGAAAACGCCGCTACAGGCTCAAACGACCCCTACTGGGTGGATTACCCCATGGCGACGGGGACGTACTGTGTGACGCTGACGGATAACTGCGAATCTCCGGCCGTTACTGCTTGTGAAACGGTGACCATCGAAACGCCAATACCGGCGGCATTCGGGGTTGATACAACAAGGTCTTGTGTGCCAGGAGTCTTCCAGTTCGAAAGCCAAGTAGATGCTGCCTTCATTTCCCAAACGGAATGGTTCTTCGGTGACGGTGAATTGAGCTACGAAGAAAATCCTGCTCACGCTTACCTGAACCCCGGTGGTTATGACATTACGTTCAACGTTACGTCTTTAATTGGTTGCGAGTACACGAACTTCCAACCGAATTACCTGCAAGTTTACACGCCGCCTTATGTAGGTTTCACGGCGTCTCCTCAGCCCACTCGGGTTCCCGATACCGAAATCCAATTTGAAGCGGTTAACAGTTCCAATGTAGTGGATTGGGATTGGCTGTTTGACGGCATCAATGGGCTGGGGACTTCAGAAACTCCTCATCCAGACTTCACCTTCCCCATTGATGTCGGCGGAGATTACCCTGTAACCCTCGTGGTAACGGACGAGAACGGCTGCAGTTCACAAATCACGCGCATCATTGAAATACAAGACATGTTTGCCTTGTACATTCCTACGGCCTTCACTCCCAATAATGATGGAGTTAATGATGCCTTTTTTGTTGAGGGAGCGGACCTTGATCCGGACCGGTTTGAGCTGCGCATCGTTAATCGATGGGGCAACCTCGTCTTCGAAACCAATGATATAAACGAGGTGTGGTACGGTCAGGCAGACGCTGGCTCCGAGCATTTCGCTCAAAACGAGTTGTACTTTTATAGCGTGGTTGTTTACAGCCTCAGCAATCCGGCGGAGCGCAAGGAGGTCAAGGGTTCCGTTTTGGTCACACGCTAACGTTCATTAGGACTGAAACAAAAAGCCCAGGCCATTGGCCCGG
>NZGF01000074.1 GCA_002690915.1 Crocinitomicaceae bacterium | reverse complement strand
GCGCTCTACGGCTTTTTCTCGTTCGTCTGGTCGCCCTTGCACTATATCCACATGATGTTCTTTACGGTGATGTTCTGCGTCTTAACTGCGCTGGTCGTAAGCAAGTTTGTGTTTGGCACCTCGCCGACATTTGAGCCTGCTATTACACTGCGTTAGCTTGCCTGCAGGTGGTAAATGAGTAACGACTCGGGCCACAGGATGGGCACTGACAGTCCGACGGACATCAGCCAGGCACCTGAGAACTCGGTCTGTGCGAGTTGGTCTTGGTGTGTGCTGTGTTGCGTGGTGAGACTGTCGGGCCAGACGAGCGCCACTCGGTAGTTCTGGGTAGCGTCGAGCCCGTTCAATCGATAGCGTGGTGGGAAAGCGTGCGAGGGCGTTTCTAGCATGGCGAGTGCGCACAGCGCCTGTGATTGATCTTTGTCGACAACGCTCCAAGCCATTTCTGAAGTAGGGCGCTCGGTAGTGGAATACTCACCGTTATGAAGCAATGTTCTATGGCGTTTGTGGAGTTCGATAGCTTCTTTTAAGACCGCACGGTCTTCTGTGCCTAATTGTCTTACGTCGACTTCAACGCCCATGTGACCCCACAATGCCACCCCGGCTCTCAGTGCCATAGTGTGCTGGCGGCCTGTGATATGACACGGACTCGGCCCGACATGCGACCCCATTAATTCGGGTGGAAACGTAGATAAGAAGCCACGCTGTACGCGAAGGCGATCAAGTGCATCGTTGGTGTCCGAAGGCCAAAACCGAGAAACATGCGTGAGTATTCCAAGATCAACACGGCCCCCTCCCGACGCACAGCTTTCAATAGCGACATTTGGAAATGCGGCACGAATGCGACCCAGTAGGGCGTAGAGCGCCTGCGTCTGCTGATGGATCGCGTGGTGCTTTTGCGACGTTCCCGCCTGGTGAATATCGCGGTTCATATCCCACTTTAGATAGCGAATATCGTGCGTCGAGAGGAGCTTTTGTATTTTATCGAAGAGATAGTGCGTGACCTCCTCTTGACTTAAATCCAGGACGTACTGATGCCGCGCTTCGTTGGGTAAGATTCCCTCGTGGTTGAGAATCCAATCGGGATGCTCGCTGAACAGAAGACTGTTTGCGCTGACCATTTCGGGCTCTATCCAGAGTCCGCACTCCATACCGTGTGCTTGGCACGCTGCCACAATGGGGAATAGCCCATTGGGTAGTTTATGCGAATCGACTTCCCAGTCACCCAGCGCCCGTTTATCGTCATGACGCCCTAAAAACCATCCGTCATCGACAACAAAGCGCTCGATGCCTAATGCAGCAGACTCGTCAATGAGCGCCATCAACGACGTTTCGTCGATATCGAAGTAAAGCGCTTCCCACGTATTGAGCTGGACCGGTCGTGGGGGGCTGGATGCGGGCCAGGCGTCGCCGAACTGAGAGCGAATCATTTGGTGGGCGGTTTGAATGAGGGGGTTCATGCCTTCACTGCTGTGACACAGGAATACCGATGGGCTCTTATAGACTGCACCGGGTGCCAATTGTATTTCACCGGGCCTGAGTAATTCGCCCAGTTGCACCACGCGTCTGCCATCGGCCAGCTGCTCGACTCTTATTTGATGATTACCGCTCCATCCGAGGTGAAGCGAGAGCGCGGTGCCACTTTGACTGGCCGTATGGGCTTCCATCAGTGTGATTGATGGGGACATGTGGTGCGAGGTACGGCCTGTCCAGTTTTCTCTTACGTAAGCCGCCTTAGGGAGTGTTTGTCGCGCGCTTTGAAACTCATAGCCCCATCGACCACTGAGTTCCAAAAAGGTCGTCAAATGATCGGGTACCGGCAGTGTCAGCGCGCACGTATCAAGCGACAGTGACGTGTCTGTGGATCGATTTCTAACACTGACTGAGAGCTCCAGGGAGCGTGTCTCTGCGTGAAGACTGACGCAGTGGGTGACCTCGACTTGGCTTCGGTCACAAACACTCTGCAGTACCAGCTGTCGCGGTGACAGGTCGGCTGTGATTACGCGTGGTCGGAGTTGCCAGTGCGAGTGGCCACGCTGGGCTTCAAGGCCCAAATGGCCAAGGTAACTTTCACCGACAGTGGGTGTCAGCGAAATACTGGGCTCGACGGGCAGCGATGCTGGTGCTTCCGGGCGATCCAGTTGCGTGAGCTGCGCGAGCGTGAGTTGCGCGAGTGCGTCGCCAAAATACGAGAGCACGGGCTGGCCACTTCGGCAGTCGATAACGACCGATGCGGTCCCGTTACGCAGGTGATAAAACGGCTTTAAAGCATTTGTCATGCCCGCGCTGACCCCAATGTGCACCGTCACTAGGGTACAGCGCCAAGGCTTCAGATACACTCATTGCCTATCGTGGAGGCAAGCTGTCGCGTCGCGCCCTTGTAAGCGCGAAAAACCGATAAGAAAAACCGATAAGAAGGACCGATAAAGAGGCACCATGCGCTGCAGATTTCAAAGCAAGCAAAACACCCTTGCGCTCGGGGGGGTTGACGATCCCCAGCGACTCGGTTCGGTGCCTGTCCAGATGAGGCGTTCAATCGTCAAAATCATTAGTGATAGCGCGTTACAGGCACTGGTTTCAATGACACTGGCGGTGTTTTGGATCGCACCTGCGTCCGCCCAGGTGGACTCGGGCCCAACAGTACTCATTGATCAGTGGCAGGGCTTTTGGTTGGGCCAGTCGATCGGCAACTGGACCGGACTTATTACTGAAATGGACAAAGTGGGAGGGCAGGGTCGTCAGGGTGAATTCTACACCCGGCAAGACTGGGCCGGTTTAGACGAGCCTGCCATTTGGAGCGATAAGCCCAGTGAAATCTCGAACACCATTGATTTTGTTTTACGGCGCCCTAGCGAGACATGGGGCGCGGACGACGACACTGACATAGAGTACATGTACCTCTGGACGATGCACCGTTTAGGCAAGGCGAAACTGACACCACATGAGATAAAAGAGGCCTGGTTGCGGCATATTTATGACGAGAAAACCCCTACGCCTTTTGGCGTCGACGAGTCTGGCTACCAGAACTATTTGTGGGTTTCGAATCAAGCCGCTCACGCGCTGATGCTTGAGGGAGTTGTGCCCCCTCAGACCAGCGCGCCATCGAACAATCCGCACGGCGACATGATCGACGCACAACTGACCACGGAAATCTTTGGTCTTTTGGCATCGGGGCGTCCGGGTGTTGCGCTCGATCTTGCTTATTTGCCCGTGCGGACGGCGGGCGACGGCGATGCCGTGCTGGCCGCTGAGTTTTATATTGTGCTGCACGCACTCGCTGCCGAGCATCCACGGGGGTCGGTGACTACTGAGGCCCTGTTCGACCTGGCGCAAGCGGCGAGGAAGCATCTCCCTGAGGGCTCGACTCCGGCGCTAATGTTTGACTTTATTCGTGCGCGCTATGACGCCGGGTTTTCGTGGGAGGAAACGCGCGATGCGCTGTACCTGCGTTACCAGGTTCAGCAACGCGACGGGTACTCAGTGACCCAGCGTGGCCTTTATTGCAATGGTTGCTTTGCCTCGGGCATTAACTTCGCAGCAAGCTTAGTGTCGCTTTTTTATGGGGGTGGAGACCTAAAAGAAACGATCAAAATTGCTACTTTGTGCGGATGGGACTCCGACAACCCGGCGGCAACGTGGGGTGGGTTGTTGGGCTTTATGATGGGTCGCAGTGAAATAGAGCGTCTCTTTGGCGAGTCTCTGTCAGACAACTTCGACATTCACAGGACGCGAAAAGGTTTCGCTGAGGACGGCATAGACACATTTGGCAATATGGCGAAAATGGCGATGACAGTCTCAAGAACTGTAAACAATGAATATTTGACGTCACCGGAGTGACCTTAGGCTATGTTTAAACACGCATTACTGATTTTCTTCGCACTCGTTATTTCGCTTCAGGCACCGACAGGTCTGGCAGACGACTGGCGCGGATCAGACATTACTCAACTCGTCATGCTAGGGACTGGAACACCTAACCCATTTCCCGACAGATCTGGGCCATCGCTCGCAATTGTCGTGAACGGCGAACCGTATTTAGTGGACTTCGGACCGGGCGTGGTCAGGCAAGCGTCTTCACTATCGCCTGAGTACGGTGGCGAGATCGGGGGTCTGGCGGTCGAAAACCTTAAGCACGCGTTTTTAACGCACCTGCATTCTGATCATACGGTGGGTCTTCCTGACTTGATCCTGACCGCGTGGACGGTGGGTCGGGATTCACCGTTAAAATTATTTGGTCCCGAAGGCACTAAGCACATGGCAGACAAAGTCCTAGAGGCCTACGAAGAGGATATTCGCTACCGCTTGTACAGTGAACAGCCCGCCAACAATCAAGGCTGGCGCGTCGAGACACAAGAGGTCACTGAGTCAGGTCTTATTTTTAAGGATGAAAACGTCACGGTAGAGGCCTTTCGTGTCCCCCACGGAAGTTGGCCCGATGCATGGGGATATCGGTTTACTACACCCGACCGGGTCATTGTTGTGTCGGGCGATACGGCGCCTTCACGCGAACTTGCAAAGTATGCGCGCGGCGCCGACATACTGGTGCACGAAGTTTACAGTCAAGAAGGGTTTGCCAAGAAAGAACCTCAATGGCAGAAGTACCATGCAAAAAACCACACATCGACTTCGGAGCTTGGGCGTTTGGCGTCTGAGGTCAAACCAAAGCTTTTGGTGCTCTACCATCAATTGTTGTGGGGCTCGACCCACGATACGTTGCTCGAAGAAGTCAAAGCCGAGTTCAGTGGAGAGGTTGTTTCTGCACGCGATTTGGATGTGTTTTAAGTTTCGTTATGTTGCGCTGGGCAATGTTAGGGTACGTCGACGAGACAACTGTAATTGAGCAGGATTGACCTTATGAAAATGATTCAAGTAGTGAGCACGCTGGCCCTTGTTACAGTGTTGCTGCTGGGTTGTATGCCCGATCAACCGGTCAGTGAGGGAGCTGAGCAGTCCCTCGCTCACCAACAATATTCCGCAGAGCAATTCTTTCAAACTACGGGTTACCGGATGGGCGGTTCCGGGCCTTATGCATTCTCTGGGGTAAACGGCGATTTGATCGTGAGCTCTGACGAAACGGGGGTCTACAACGCGTATCGCTTGAACGTTGAATCGGGGCAGATGACTGTGCTGACCGAGTCTTCCGATCGAGGCGTCTATGTCGACTCATGGTTTCCGAACGATGATCGGTTTATTTACCAACAGGACGGTAATGGCGATGAGTTAACCCACGTGTTTGCCATGTCGCCTGCAGGAGTCAGTAAAGACCTGACCCCTGGAGAGGGACACAAGGCCGGGTTTGCTGGCTGGTCGTCTGACGGATCCGAGTTTTTCATCTACAGCAATGAGCGTGATGGCGCGGCCTTTGACATGTACCGTTACAGCGCAGCGGATTACTCACGGACGATGCTGTATGAGAATAGCGAGGGTCTGGATCTCGGTGCGATCAGTAGTGATGGGCGCTGGGTGGTTTATGCCCGCAATAATAGCAACGCTGACACCGATCTCTTTTTAATCGACGTCGCTGCTAGCGAGCTGGAGCTGGTCAACATCACGCCCCACGAGGGCAATATTGAATACGCTTCAATGGGTTTTACGCCCGACAGTCGGCAGTTTATTTACTCGACTAATGAGTTTGGAGAGTTCAGTCAGGCATGGACCCTGTCGCTCGACACGGGCGCAAGGCAGGTGTTGATCGCCGAAGACTGGGACGTGATGTACGTCGGCTATTCACCCAGTGGGCGTTACAGGGTAAGTGGAATTAACAACGACGCGCGAACGCTTGTAACGCTTAAAGACCTGACTACAGGTCGCGATATTGTCCTTAAAAATGTACCCGAGGGTGACCTTGCTCAAGTCCGGTTTAACCGTGACGAGTCTGCTATTGCCTTTGGCTTATACCGCGACACAGCGCCGTACGATGTGTACCACATGCCATTGAATGCTGACGCGACCCGACTGACGCGCGCACTCAATCCGGTGATTGAGAGTAGCCTCATGGTTGAGGGCGACGTGGTGCGCTTTGCAAGCTATGACGGTCTGCAAGTGCCAGGAATTCTATACAAGCCTCGAGAGGCGTCTGCTGAGAGCCCCGTGCCGGCATTAGTGTGGGTCCACGGTGGGCCTGGGGGCCAGAGTCGCAAAGGTTATTCTGCGGTCATTCAGCATTTGGTCAATCACGGTTACGCGGTCTACCAAATCAACAATCGGGGATCGAGCGGCTACGGCAAGACGTTTTTTCACCTTGATGACTTAAAACACGGTGAGGCCGATTTGGGTGACGTCGTTGCCTCAAGAGCGTTCCTTGCGGCTTACGAATGGATTGATGGTGAGCGGGTCGGCATTATCGGTGGCTCGTACGGTGGCTATATGGTCGCGGCGGCTCTGGCGTTTGAGCCTGAGTCATTTGAGGTGGGTATCAACATCTTTGGTGTCACCAACTGGCTCAGAACACTGGAATCCATTCCACCTTGGTGGGGGGCGTTTCGTACGTCGCTCTACGCTGAGCTGGGTGACCCGGCAACCGATACCGATCGATTGACAGCGATTTCACCACTGTTTCACGCGCAAAATATTGTGAAACCCTTACTTGTGGTCCAGGGCGCAAATGATCCCCGTGTTCTTCAAGTCGAAAGCGACGAACTGGTCGAGGAAGTGCGTGCAAATAATATTCCCGTTGAGTACGTCCTATTTGCCGATGAGGGTCATGGTTTTCGAAAGCGAGTGAATCGCATCACAGCGAGCGAGGCATACCTGTCGTTTTTAGAACAGCACCTTTAGTCAGTGGCAGTGCCCGTTTATGCGGGCATGGCATTGCCCCCCGGTTTTATTTTTGCAGTTAGTGCTTCCTATCCTATGCTGGTTTTAGCGGTTCATGTGGGCCGCCATTTTTTTAAAAAAAAGGGGATAGATATGTTTAAGCGTTTACTGGTCGTGGGTGCCCTTTCGTTGAGTGTATCGGCAATGGCTGCGCATCATGAGGAAACACCCATGATAAGCGAGTTCTATGAATGCTCTCTGAACGAGGGGGTTACTGTGTCTCAAGTGCTGGATTTCGCGCGATCTGACTTCAAAGCGTTTGCGGATAAAAATGACTTCGCTATGAATTCCTTTATTTGGGAGGCTGTCGCGGTGTCCCCGCCCTACGACGAACCGGATTTGAGATGGGTCAACTACTTCCCAACCTGGGGCGACTACTTTGCCAGTGAAGACGCGTGGCGCGCCACTGCACAAGACGTAGCGACTAATCTCTTTGAGCTTGTATCCTGCAGCAAGGCGCGCACGCTCGCAGTTCACAATGCAGGCGCACAACCCCCTGCAGCCCAAGAAAAGCCACTGATTGCCATGGTCTGCAATCTGGATGAGGGTAAAAGCATCGGCGACGCACTCGCGTATCGCAAGGCTGTGAACAAGATGGCTAATGAGATGATTGACGGCAGTGTGGGCAGTGCTGTCTTTACACCTGCACTGGGAATCACAGGTTTTGATTATGTGGCAATGGTGACGGGTACCACTCAGGACATGGCGAACGTTATGGACAATGTACGCAGTGGCAAAGCCTTGAAAGCGATGAGAGCGGAAGGGATTGAAAACCCGGCACAATGTGTGGCGGATCTCCACCGATCGCATTTGGTTGTCTCTCGATAAGTCCGGCGCCAAACCTGCCAGTTTCGGGATCTCTCAGATACACTTTTGTTAAAGACGGAACATAAAACAGGAGTGACTGTGTCTGAGAGCAACCCGTCTGTGCTCGAGCTTCGAGGCTC
>NZGF01000073.1 GCA_002690915.1 Crocinitomicaceae bacterium | reverse complement strand
TCTCACGAAACGGAGCAATGGAAATCTCAAATCAACTCCAGCTTACTCCTCATCCTTCAACTGAAATAACTTTGAATCAAGGTTCGGTTCATCCGCTCCTGGCCCGTGGGTTAAGGAGACGTCGACCATTGTACAATGCTTTCGATACGTCGACCTACATCACACATCGTGCTGGTTCCATGTCAAAGCTGCGACTACACAGATCATACCGCCAAACAATGGACCCGCTAGCCAACCCGCAAATGGCAAAGCCATTAACACATAAAACGGCAGTCCCAATGCCATGGCCGCCCCGAGAACCGACGAAGTGGCATGGAGTGATTGGCGTGCATCGTAACCTGTTTGTTCCCATGCATAGTCGAGAACAGCTGCTCCATAAAAACCAATACTTACGGCACCTGAAATAAAGGGGAACAGCCACCATGTGACCACTCCGATTGCAGGAATGACCAGAGGAATGAAAAGAAAAATCACGCTCAGAACCACACCTACTCCCACTTCCAATCCAACCAACAGCAAAGCCGACCTCAAGCCTCTCCAAAGGGACCACTGCCAACCCCGCTCACCACCATCAGACATTGCACTCCCTCGAATCCGACGGGCAATCAATTCTGCAAAAATGGCGTACAACGGGCTGAGCACGATAAGCACAATGAATTTGGTCACTTTGAATTGAATCCAAAGCCCAAAAACAAAAACCAGCCACTCTACAACGCGCTCAAGGCCACCGGCGACCCAATCCCAACCTACCCATCCCCAAGATTCAGTTGCTGCACTTGCATTGTCACGAAAAGGCGTCAACATCTCGGTTTCAATCCAACCCGCACCTGCACCCAACACAAGACGGACAAACCACATACAGAAGAAGGCACCGGCGGTAATGATGAGGTACCAATGCCTCAACCCCTCCTCCTTCACAAATGAAAATGCTCGCCGGTAAGCCACCAAGGCCAAATAGAATTGCCTCGCGAAAGATTGCGTTTTCATAGGTTCGAAATTAAGGATGCCATGTTGGAATGTAATCTCAGAGCATGCATAGGACAGGTTGACCCGTTGCATCTTCGAGCATGCGGGTACATTTCATAGCCATCGGAGGAAGCGCCATGCACAACATTGCGCTAGCGGTTCAGGCAGCAGGACACGAAGTAACGGGGTCGGATGATCAAATTTTCGAACCATCACGCGGCAGGCTGCGAGCAGCGGGCCTTTTGCCAGCGACAGACGGTTGGCATCCCGATCGATTGGACGATTCGATTGACGTTGTTGTTTTGGGCATGCACGCCCGTCAAGACAATCCCGAACTTCACAGGGCTCAGTTACTCGGACTGAACATCCAATCGTATCCAGAATTTCTGCGGGCATGCAATGCCGACGCAACGCGCGTGGTTATCGGCGGTTCGCATGGCAAAACCACCATCACCTCCATGCTTTTGCATACCATGCGTGACCAGCGCATCCAAACGAACTTTATGGTCGGCGCACAATTGGACGGCTTTGACCGCATGGTCGAAATCGACCCATCCCACCTGTGGTGTGTTTTGGAAGGCGATGAATACCTGAGTTCACCCATTGACCGCCGGCCCAAATTCTTTTGGTACGGTGCGCACTACACCCTCCTCACCGGAATTGCATGGGACCACATTAACGTATTCCCAAATGAGGAGAATTATACCCTTCAATTCGACCAGTACTTGCGCACGCTTGAATCGAATGCCAAGGTGGTGTGGTGCGAGGAAGACCCGAAATTGCAGCAAGTCATCGCTCGATGTGAACGCGACGACCTCGAGTTCATCCCCTACCGAACCCCTAATTGCGAACCCGACGCGACGGGTGCCATGCGTGTTTCATTCGAAGACGGCAGCCAATTAACCACCCAATTGGTGGGGACCCACAACGTCCAAAATTTGGCAGGAGCTAGGGCTCTGGCGCACGCAATGGGCATAGCACATGACGACTTCGACCACAGCATCGCGACGTTCGAGGGGGCAGCGCGCCGACTGGAAACCATACACGATGCCCCCGGGTTCACCGTATTTCGGGATTTCGCCCACGCTCCATCCAAAGTGCGTGCGACCGTCGACGGGGTTAAGGCCTCTTATCCTAACCGAACAGTCACTGCCGTGCTGGAATTGCACACGTTTTCAAGCCTCAACAAGGCATTCCTCCCCACTTACGCCAATACTCTCGATGGCGCAGACGAGGCCGTTGTCTTCTACGATCCCAACGTCCTCGAACACAAGGGCATGCCGGCACTGGAACCTTCGTTTGTTCGCGAGGCCTTTGGCCATCCCGATTCCTTAAAAATCTTCACAAGCGCCTCCGAGTTGCACGATTACGTTCAGTGTTTGGCTCCTCAGAACCGAACCCTGCTGCTCATGAGCTCCGGCTGGTTTGGAAACGCTGAGTGGTCCTGGTGATTGCAGCCCGTCTACCCGAGGCCCACGTCGAGGGCCATCATCACCAGAAACCCACCAATGAATCCCAATGTGGCAAAGTCCGTGTATTTATCGCGTTGTGTTTCCGGAATAACCTCCTCCACAACCACATAAATCATCGCCCCGGCGGCAAAAGCGAGTGCATACGGCAAGATGACCTGCATCTGAAGCACCGCAACCGCTCCAATCACAGCTGCAATTGGCTCCACAACAGCGGACAATTGACCAAACCACAGTGATCGCGCTGCGCTCACTCCTTGACGGCGCAGAGGCATACTGACGGCAAAGCCTTCAGGAAAATTTTGGATACCAATCCCCAAAGCCAAAGCAACGGCTCCACCAACTGAAGCACCATCTAAGCCCAATGCAGCTCCGCCAAACAAAACACCTACCGCCAATCCCTCCGGGATATTGTGCAAGGTGATGGCCAAGACCAAAAGTGTCGATCGATGCCAGTCCGTTTGCGGACCTTCTGCCTCGTCTTTGTTGAAGTTGATATGCAAATGGGGCGTTAAACGATCCAATGCATAAATGAAAAGCGCACCCAAACCAAAACCGCAAGCGCTCGGCCATACTTTGGTAAATCCATCACCGGGAGACATCTCAATAGCCGGTGAAAGCAAAGACCAGAAACTAGCGGCCACCATAACACCTCCGGTAAAGCCCAACATGCTGTCAAACCACTTCCGGTGCATGTCACTGAACGCGAGAACAAGTGAGGCACCCAAAGCGGTCATCATCCATGTGAAAAGGGTGGCAATTAGTGCTGCTTCGACGGCTCCCATTGAGCTCATCCATCCCATTAAATCATTCATCGGTCAATTGAATCAAAACGTTCTTGGCCACTTCATTGGAAACACTTGTAAGCGCTGAATCTTTCTCAGTCCAAACTGCGCTTTGATCGAATTCAAGCAGATCAATCAATGTGTATGCTTTACCGAGGCAAATACTCAGTTTGTCCAAGTGGCGTAGGAACAGACTCGAACTGTCTTTCACACCGCAAACAACAAACCTATCTCCCACTACAGCCTCGCTCGCCGCAATGGCGTGCTGTCTTATCCGAACCACACCCTTGGCGTTGGGGATGGGGTCACCGTGGGGGTCGTACGCAGGATGTTCAAGGAATGCATCCAATCGATTGATGAGCTCTTCCCCACCAATGTGTTCGAGCTCCTCCGCAAGGGAGTGCACAGCGTCCCAATCGTAATGAAGCTTTTCCACCAAGAACACTTCCCAAAGCCGGTGCTTTCGAACCAGTGTCACTGCTTCGTTGCGGCCAGATGGTGTTAGCGTTGCCCCTTGGTAGGCCTGGTATTCCACCCACCCCGCTTCCGTGAGTTTGCGAAGCATGTTCGTCACTGAAGCTGGCGTGGCCTCTACCAATGCCGCGAGCGACTGGTTCGTCGCAATCCCATCTCCGACCTCCAACTTGTAAATGGCCTTCAGGTAATTCTCTTGACTGGATGACAATCGCATTTAACAAAGGTAAATAAAATTTTTAGCCTGAGCTAAAAACCAAAACAATGAGGCTTATTAATTGTGTATCTTTGGTACGCAATAGCGTTCACATGCTCCCCAGACCCACACTCCGCAATCTCGTTGGCATCCTAGGCTTCATTCTGCTCGCCATCGGACTTTGGAAGTTCAAAAGCCTCGTGGGATTGCTGCTGCTCTCAGTTGCCATCAGTTTTATCGGCAGGCCAGTCGTACTGCTGCTGAGCAAAATCAAAATCAAAGGACGCTCCTTCCCCACTTCGGTGGGGGCAGCAGTAAGCATGCTCCTTCTTTTCGTCAGTGCGCTTGGTATCATTCAGCTATTCGCCCCCCTGGTCAATGAGCAGGTTGAAGCGGTCCAAAAGCTGAATTTTGATCAACTCGCAACAGCCACGGGTCAGAGCACTGCATGGCTTGATGACCACTTCGGAGCCATCAACTTTAGCGGCGACAACAGAAGCAATAGTCAATTCGTCCTCGAACAGCTCGAATCTTCCTTGAAATTCGAAGAATTGGGGGAACGCATTAGCGCGCTGCTCGCACAGATTGGCAGTCTCTTTTTCGGAATTTTCTCCGTGGTCTTCATGGCGTTTTTCTTTCTGAAAGATGGAGCTCTTTTTCGCAACATAATCGAAGCCATTACTCCGGATGAGTTAATGCCCAAAGTCCAATCCATTCTGGATCGAACGAGCCAATTGTTAACTCGGTATTTCGGTGGATTGGTCATTCAGGTCTCCATTGTCACCGCCATTGTAACGGCCGGGCTGGAACTCATCGGTGCGAATCATGCCTTCCTCATTGGTCTTCTCGCTGGATTGTGCAACTTGGTCCCCTACCTTGGCCCACTTGCGGGCACTGCTCTGGGCGTAATGCTGGTAGTGCTCAGCGGGCCAGAAGCCACTTCTCCAGCAATAATCGGAGGCAGTTTGCTCGTATTCGCAGCGGCTCAATTGGTCGACAATTTCTTTACCCAGCCGGTGGTTTTCGCAAACCGCGTTCACGCCCATCCCTTGGAGATTTTTATCGTTATCAGCATTGCGGGAAGCGCAGCGGGCATATTGGGTATGGTACTTGCCGTCCCTGCTTACACCCTGTTCCGCATCGTTGCACAGGAACTGTTTAGCGGTTTTAAATTGGTCGATCGACTGACACAAAACTTGAAGTAAGCGCTCTGAAAGTGACTTGAGTCTAAAAGTTGTTCACAGCCGTTTCAAGCCTGTTATTTCTCATTAGCTTTATATCCCGTATTCTCATACGGGACCATGCCTCAAAAAAAGCCTTCTGACTCCAACCCATCGCCACCAGAAACGGTGCGCAACAGCCGTTATATTTTCGTCACCGGTGGCGTAAGTTCGAGCTTGGGCAAAGGGATTGTCAGCGCATCACTGGCCAAATTGCTTCAAGCGCGCGGACATTCTGTAACGATTCAGAAACTCGACCCCTACATCAATGTGGATCCCGGCACCTTGAACCCATATGAACACGGGGAATGCTACGTCACTATTGACGGTGCAGAAACTGACCTGGACTTGGGCCATTACGAACGTTTTTTAAACGTACAAACCACCCAGGCCAACAACATTACGACAGGTCGAATTTACCAGTCCGTCATAGACAAAGAGCGACGAGGAGAATACCTCGGCAAAACGGTTCAAATCATCCCGCACATCACGGATGAAATCAAGCGGTGCGTCCAAATCCTTGGTGCCGAGTCCAATTACGATTTCGTTATTACGGAAATCGGAGGAACCGTGGGAGACATCGAATCCCTCCCTTACATTGAAGCGGTTCGCCAAATGAAGTGGGAATGTCCTGAGGAGACTTTAGTTGTTCATTTGACCCTCATTCCCTATCTCGCTGCAGCTGGCGAACTAAAAACCAAACCAACCCAGCACTCCGTGAAGCAATTGCTCGAATTTGGAGTGCAACCGGACATATTGGTGTGCAGAACCGAACACGAACTCACCGATTCGGTTCGCACAAAAGTTGCGCGTTTCTGCAACGTTGCGTCCAACGCGGTGATTCAAAGCATTGACGCGGAGACCATCTACGACGTGCCGCTTCTTTTGATGGAAGAACGCCTGGACCAAGTCGTTCTCGAAAAATTGGGAATGGCAACGGAAGGTCAAGCACCAGACCTCCAATCGTGGAAGACATTCTTGACACAATACAAAAATCCGAAAACGACCATTAAAGTTGGCTTGGTCGGCAAATACGTCGAGCTAAAGGATAGCTATAAATCCATCGCAGAAGCCCTTATTCACGCTGGTGCTCATCAAGAAGTCGATGTTCAAGTGGACTGGATTCACAGCGAATCCATCACCTCCAAAAGCGCAGAAGAAAAACTAGCTGGACTCGATGGCATCATCGTTGCTCCTGGGTTTGGATCGAGGGGAGTTGATGGTAAAATCGAAACCATTCAGTACGCGCGCACGATGGGCGTTCCTTTCTTCGGGATTTGCCTGGGCATGCAATGCGCAGTGATCGAATTTGCACGCAATGTGGTCGGCTTGAAAGATGCTCATTCCACCGAAATTAAAGAGTACACACCCCACCCCGTCATCGATTTAATGGCTGAGCAGAAGAGCATTCAGAACATGGGGGGAACTATGCGACTGGGGGCATACCCATGCGAATTGAAGCCAGGAAGTCGTGCCTTTGATGCGTTTGAGTCAACCGTAATTGAAGAACGTCATCGTCACAGGTACGAGTTCAACAACGCGTACCTCGAACGGTTTGAAGAACTGGGTATGATAGCAACAGGAAAGAACCCGGATTCTGGGCTGGTGGAAATTGTTGAGATTCCAAAGCATCCGTATTTTGTAGCATCTCAATTCCATCCGGAATACGCGAGCACAGTTGAAACTCCCCACCCCTTGTTCACTGCTTTCATCAAAGCTGCCAAGGATGGCAATGGTGAAAAGCAATCGCCTACCATCGGCCACAGAGCAACCAACCGTTAGTGACTGCTAGACTCTACATCTGGCGAATCCTTCAGCGCGAACACGCAGCATAAGAGCACAGTTGGCACGACGCCTTGCTGCAATTCAAGCAAACTTTCAATGGTACCGTTCAATGCCCAAGCAACGGACCAAATAAAAAGCAGGGTATTTTGAAACCAATACGCTGAGAATACTAGCCCTGACCACCACAAAAGCGTCAGCACCAATCCTATCCAACCGTGACTAACCGCGAGCTGAAGCCATGTACTGTGCGGATTCATTCTCTTATCCAATGCGTAGGTGCTACCCTTTTCCCGATAGACTTCGCACAATGCATCCGTGACGTCACCCGTTCCCACGCCAAAAGGCGACTCCAACAGGATGTCCAGTGAGGCACTCCATGCTTGCATGCGTCCAGCTGATGAACCGACCTTCTTCGGTTGAGATTGCCCTTCGTGTGGAGTGCGAATTGCAGGCTCGACGTTTGGTTGCTCTGTGGAGACAACTTCTGCGGAAACGTAATGCGCAAATTCACTCCATCGACCTCCATCGCCAAGCCATGCACCAAGGCACATGCCAGCGAGTGCAACAGCGATTCCCCAAGAACGAATGCCTCGATGAAAGGTGTTAAACACCGCAGTACTCCCCCACAAGAGACCTGCAATAATCCATGCGGCTTTAGACGCTAACAAACCCACAAACAGACCGGTGAGGGCCAAAATCATACAACACCATCTCGAATTCCAAGGCAACAACGCCGGCATCATGACCAAGTAAAGCCCCATGTAAGTTGGATGAAAGGGGCCCGCCAAACCATCATAACGCCACAATTGTGAATCGCCGCTGACACCGGCAAGCATGAGACGCCAACCCATAAAGATCACCAGCCCAGATGCGAGGGCTATGGGCACGTAGCTCAATCCCACATTGCCATGACGACGCCAATGGTGCATCATGAGCAGAGGAACGAGCAACAAACTGAATTTCACTTCCAAGGCAAACCATCCAGCCCCCTCATTTTCAGTCCAGCCGAGGCCCAACGCCATCAGGACATAGAACAAAATACTTCCGATGGCAAACCATTGGAATGCAGGAGGCACAGGCATCCGAACCACTGAGTGAGGCCTTTGGATTAAACAAATGGCTTCAAAGGCGACAACAAGCAAGAACCACACAGCGAGCGGCAACGTACTCCCACGCGGATGGAGTACCATGCAAAATGCCACAGTTGCCGGCATGGCCTGAAGCGCTTTATTTAGCCCATTCATCACCTTGTCAATTCAGATAAGTCAGTATCGGGTTGCCGCTTGAAAACGATAAAATCGACAATGCCCTTCCAATACCCAACACCGTAACCTGCATGAATCATTGCAAAGGCCCGGATGATACCACCGACATCTCGGTAGGACGCAGCAGACATGATCGCCGAGCCCACCCCTAGAACAAGCCAGAGAAACAGCGAAGACACGAAGATAGACGCACCAAATCCACCCCACATATCATCCCAATGGCCTGTGGCTTCGGCCAGCCAGCAGATACCGGATACAAAAGTAACTAGCAAAAAAAGTGCTGGAACCGTTTGCCGCCATGTGGTTATGGTTCGGTGCTTTTGGTTGACAAAGACTTTCCAGTAGCCGTATTGGTAGTATTGACGAATGAGGTTTCGGTACGTTGAACGCACATGGTATTGGCTGCGAATGCGTGGATCGAACCAAATGCGCCAACCAGACTTCAACAAACGGTAATTCAATTCATCGTCTTGATTTCGGGTCAACGCCGCATCGAACAGCCCGATTTCGTTTAACGCTTCCCGGCGGTACGCACCGAAAGCCACGGTGTCCACATGGCCCGCGCTACCCCCCGTTCTGAATCGGGCATCACCTACACCGAAAGGGGTGCTCATCGCCGATCCAATTCGCTGGGATGTCTGGGAACCGTGAACTTGCTCCACCACCCCACCAACGCATCCAGATTCCGGATGTGCAATCAACACTTGATAATTTCGCAACAACCAATCTCGGCTCACTTGCGCATGAGCGCCCAAAATGATAACCACCTCACCTCGAGCAGCGAAAACACCTTCATTCAAGGCGTGCGGGGTCGTTCGCTTCGGATTGTCAATCCAACGAATTTGAGCGTGCTTACCACTCCACTCCTCAAGTTTGGACCGGGTGCCGTCGGTACTCCCTCCATCGGCTACAATCACCTCCCACGTGACCCCCGGTGGCTCCTGATTGATAAGGCTTTGCAGGGTGGCGCCGATGAATTCCACCTCGTTTAGGCACGGGATAACAACAGAGATCATGGCGATGATTCAGCGATTCGCATCAACTGACGCATGTGATGGCGAACATGAGCAACACCAAACGCCAGGGTATCCAAAAATCCAATTCTACCCGCGATGGGATGTTTGAATACCTGCACTTTCCACCATTCCGGGGCAGCGTATAACGCACTCAATTGTTCGTAGCCAATGTCAATTGCATTCTTCCAATCGTCAACCGCCCTTTCTGCATCGATATCGCTGCATGGAGAAGGTGACAGCAGGCCACCGGGCGTGGGATCGGTCCAACGCTCATCCGAATCAAGGGCGCGCAAGAGCCCGATGCCCCGGGCGTCCGAATCCAGATCGCACGCTAATAATTCGAAGGGATCAGCTTGGCTTTTCTTTTCGAGGTAGGACCAGGTGCTTTGTTCTGAGCGTCTCAAATGCTCCAATACCTGCATGCCTCCCCATTTTTCTTCTGTACCCTGCAACAAGCGTACTGGGAGGTTACGCAAGCAGTCCGAAAATGCGCGAACGGATTCTTCATGCTGCACCTGCCAGTAGGACAAACCAGCCCAAGGCCGGAACATTTCAATGTGCGGTATATCGTCTTCCAAATAACCCTCACCAACGGTGGCGAAGCCCAACCGTTGGTAAAATCCAATCAGATACTGCTGAGCAGAAATCCTAATCCCTTGACCTGGCCACCGACGATAACACGAGCGGACAGAGCGCATCATCAACTCCTCCCCCAACCCCGAGCCTCGTGATGCCAAATCAATGGCAACACGGCCGATGCTGGGCTCATCGTACGACACACCCGGGGGCACCAACCTTACTACAGCGCGCGCCGCAGCTCCTGAGGCCGCTCCCTTAGCGCTTGCGAACAAGTGAATCGATTTGGGGTCTTTGTCATCCAAGTCCAAGTAGATGCAATTTTGCTCAACCACAAATACTTCCGAACGCAACCGCATGAGCGAGAAGACCTCGCTCCCCGTCAATTCTTCAAACGATTTCTCTGACCAAAGCACGGCGCAATTTACAATGCGAATGGCCGTGAAAACCCCGAGGCTCGGCGTACTTTCGCATCATGGCCGCCATCAATGTTTTTTCAGCTGAAAACCTTTCCAAACGGTACGGTGAGCGGTTGCTCTTTGAGGGACTGACGTTCGGCCTGTCCCGTGGTCAGAAGTGTGCCATTGTCGCCAAAAATGGCACAGGTAAAACCACCTTGCTAAACGGGATATGCGATGTGGAACCGATGGACAATGGACGAGTCAGCATGGACGCCGGAATCCAGTGGAGCTACTTGCCCCAGGATCCGGAATATGACGGCAACCAAACCATCCTAGATCATCTCTACGCCAGCGACATGGCAGCTGTAAAAGCCATGCGCACTTACGTAGCAGCGGCGGAAGGTTCCGATGACGATACCCTTCAGTCGGCGTATGAGGGCATGGACATCCACAACGCATGGGACTTCGAGGCAAGAGCAAAGGAGGTGCTTGGTCGGCTCAACCTGCACAACCTCAGCCGAACCATGGCCACGCTCAGCGGCGGGGAGCGGCGGAGAATCGCCTTGGCTCGTGTGTTGATTGAGGAGCCCGACATCTTGTTTCTCGATGAGCCAACCAACCACTTGGACTTGGATATGATCCAATGGCTTGAACGCTACTTGGCCCAATCCAAGATGACCATCCTCATGATCACCCACGACCGGTATTTTTTAGAAAACGTCTGCGACACAATTCTCGAGTTGGATGGTCAAACCTTGCACAAGTACAAGGGTAATTACAGCTATTACCTTGAAAAAAGAGAGGAGCGCAAGGAGAACGCCCTTGCCAACCGTGCCAAGGCCCGTGGCATCTTTAAGCGCGAACTTGAATGGATACGCTCCACTCCTTCTGCTCGCACCGGAAAATCCAAATCGCGCATCGAACGGTTCTACGAAATCAAAAATGCAGCCAAGAAACGCCTTGAGGAGGACGACATGGCCTTGCGGCTGAATCCACATCGCCTCGGAGGTAAGATCATTGAATTACACAAGGTGGCACACGGTTTTGGCGGCGACGTACTGTTCGAAAACCTCACCCACCATTTTAAGCGCGGCGAACGAATTGGAATTGTAGGACGCAACGGCTCAGGGAAGTCCACATTGCTCGACCTCATCACCCAAGGTGATGCGCCGTTGCGTGGAAAAGTGGTGGTGGGAGAAACCGTAGTTTTTGGCCATTACCATCAGTCAGGCGCACAATTCCCAGAAGGCCAGCGCATCATTGAAGCCGTCTACGAAATCGCTGAATTCATGCCTTTGGAAAAAGGCCTAAAAATAACAGCGACACAACTCCTCGAGCGATTTCTTTTCCCCCGATCCGCGCACCATCAATTGATTTCAACCCTCAGTGGCGGCGAACGAAAGCGCCTTCACTTACTGCAAGTCTTGATGGCCAATCCGAATTTCCTGATTCTTGATGAGCCAACAAACGACCTCGATATCTACACCCTTCAAATCCTCGAAGAATTTCTTTTTGACTTTCCAGGGTGTCTGATCTTAGTCAGTCACGATCGGTACTTCATGGACCGACTGGTGGAACACATTTGGGTGCTTGGAACCCAAAACGAAGTGCGGTTTTTCCCCGGGAATTACAGCCAATACCGATTGGCCTTGACCGATGAAAAGCGCCAAGCCCAAGATTTACGTGAAGCAAACAAAGCCACCTCTGAATCAAACGCTGAATCCGCCTCGCCCAAAAACGACTATTCCAAGCGTTTGTCATTCAAGGAGAAATTCGAGTTTGAACAGCTCGAAGACAAAATGACGGAGTTGGAGCATGAAAAAGCATCGCTTACAGAACAGCTTTACGCCAATCCCGCCGACCAGGCTAAACTCCAAGTCCTCGGAGAAAAACTCCATGAAGTAACAACGGCACTCGAAGAAGCCGAAAACCGCTGGCTTGAACTGTCGGAGCGCGCAGGATAGACAGGCTACTGTTGGTCAAAATCCACATCAAAGGGCCCGATGCCTTTGAGCTTGGTTTGGCACGTCAAGACAAAGCCTGCCTCGACCTCGTCCGGTTCAAGCGCGTAATTGACGTCCATCTCCGTCTCCCCGCTGACCATTTTGGCCCGGCACGTGCAACACACCCCGCCCATGCAGCTGTAAGGTGCGTCTAGACCGGCCTCCAAGGCCGCATCTAAAACGCTTTTGCCCTCGCCGACATTGACCACGGTGGTCATGCCATCCATGACAATGGAAAGTCGCTTGGTCGAGGAATCGCTTTCTTCTGCCGATTGCGTTGATGTCTTCTTCACGCCGGCAGATGACGTGAAAAGTTCGAACTTCACCCGATCCGAGGCCATGCCTGCCGATTCCAGCGCCGCTTTGCACGCCCAAATCATTTCCTCTGGACCGCACAAAAATGCCGCATCAAGGGTATTTATGTCCACCCAGTCGCTGGCTAAAATAGCCGAGCATCGGTCTTCATCCAATCGGCCGTTGAACAGCTCGATGTCTTGAGGCTCACGCGTTAAAATATGAAACAGCCGAAACCGTTCGAGGTACTCATCTTTCAATTCCTGCAAAGCTTCCCTGAAAATAATACTCGGCGTATCACGGTTGACATAGAACAACGTGAAGACACTGCTTGGCTCTTTGCGGAGGACCTCTTTAATTTGGCTCAGTACGGGGGTGATTCCAGACCCAGCCACGAACGCTATGAAATTTCGCGAATCTGCTGGCTGTGTTGTGAGGGCGAAACGTCCGGTCGGGGCCATGCACCGAATGCTTTCCCCACTCACTAGTGAGTGGTTCGCCCACGTGCTGAAGACGCCGTTTTCGACTTGTTTGATAGCCACTCGCCATTCCCCATCACTCGGGGCGCTGCACAATGAATAGCTCCGGCGCACGGATGCGCCGTTAATGTCCGCCTCCAACGTCAAATATTGACCGGCCTCGTATGCGAAATCCGATTTGAGGCCTTCGGGGATGTCCAAAGCAACAGAGACACATCCGGCAGTTTCCCTGCGTACATCAGCAATTTTGAGCTCATACAGTCCTTTCATGCCCGCAAAACTACATGACAAATCAGGAAGAAAACCAATGGACTACATGGTTGTTATCTTTGTAACAAATCTCCAGGCATGACACAAGAAATGGACTTGAATCAGCGGTTTGAACAGTACATTGCTGCAGATCAAAAAATTGAAGCGAAGGACTGGATGCCTGATGCCTACCGCAAGACTCTCATCCGTCAAATCAGCCAGCATGCCCACAGTGAAATCATCGGCATGCAGCCTGAAGGAAATTGGATCACCCGTGCTCCAAGCCTCAAGCGCAAGTCAATCCTACTAGCGAAAGTCCAAGACGAGGCCGGACACGGCTTGTACCTGTACTCAGCAGCAGAGACGTTAGGAATTAGCCGCGACGAAATGCTTGATGCACTTCACACCGGCAAGGCAAAGTACAGTTCCATCTTCAACTACCCTACCCTGACATGGGCAGACATGGGCGCCGTAGGATGGCTGGTCGATGGAGCGGCCATTATGAACCAAGTGCCCTTGTGCAAGTGCAGCTACGGGCCCTATGCACGCGCCATGGTCCGTGTGTGCAAAGAAGAGAGCTTTCACCAACGCCAAGGGTTTCAAATCATGCTGACATTAAGTCAAGGCACTGCCGAGCAAAAGGAGTTGGCCCAGGATGCTTTCAACCGCTGGTGGTGGCCCTCCTTGATGATGTTTGGCCCCAACGACGCCACTTCCAAGCATAGCGAACAATCCATGCGATGGAAAATCAAGCGTTTCTCCAATGACGAACTACGCCAGCGGTTTGTAGATATGACGGTGCCGCAAGCCGAACTTTTGGGGTTAACCGTCCCGGATGCGGATTTGAAGTGGAACGAGGTGACAGGTCACTACGATTTTGGCCCGATCGACTGGGGTGAGTTTGAACAGGTCGTTGCTGGCAATGGCCCATGCAACCGCGAGCGCATTGATACGCGCGTCACTGCGCACGAGAACGGAGCCTGGGTGCGCGAGGCGGCAACGGCTTACGCCGCGAAGTCATCCAAACGTGCATCAAGCCAAAATTCAGCGGCATGAGTACGCCCAATACCGAATGGCCCCTCTGGGAGGTATTCGTCCGAAGTAAACAAGGGTTGAGCCACAAACACGTTGGAAGCCTGCACGCTGCCGATGCCGCCATGGCCATTTCAAACGCGAGGGATGTTTACACACGGAGGCAAGAAGGGACGAGCATTTGGGTTGTGAAAGCAGAAGATATTACCGCGTCTACACCTTCGGAAAAAGACGTGATGTTCGACCCCGCAAACGACAAAGTGTATAGGCATCCAACGTTCTACGATCTTCCGGATGAAATTAAAAATATGTGATGGAGGCCCAAGAACACGAATGGATCCTTCGCCTCGCGGATGACGCGCTCGTCCTGGCACAACGGCTCTCCGAGTGGTGCAGCCACGGACCCGCGCTGGAGGAAGATATTGCGCTCTCCAATATCGCCTTGGATCTTTTGGGGCAAGCGCGTGCGATGCTGACGCTTGCTGGAGGCCGAGAAGGCCGAGGAAGGGATGAGGACGCCCTGGCCTATTTTCGAACGGATAGCGAATACCGCAATGCATTGCTTGTCGAGTTGCCCAACGGACATTTTGGTGACACAATCACGCGACAGATGTTGTTCGACCAATTCGCTGTCCTCCGCTACGACGCGTTGGCCAATCAGTCCGTAGATCTTGAATTGTCGGCGATCGCCTCCAAGGCATTGAAAGAAGTACGCTACCATGCGGCCCATTCCTCCCAATGGGTGGTCCGACTTGGAGACGGTACAGAGGAGAGTCACCAGCGTGTTCAAGAGAGCCTAAATGTTCTCTGGCCCTACACCGAGGAGTTGTTTGAAGACGATGCCGTTTCACAGGCTTGTGCAGCGGCTGGCATCCTCCCTTTAAACGCGAGTTTTAAGGAGGTCTGGTCATCACAGGTACAGAGTATATTAAGTGAAGCAACGCTGTCAATTCCGGAATCAAAGGCATTGCTAACCGGCGGACGCAACGGGCGACACACCGAGCACTTAAGCTATATGCTTGCCGAAATGCAAGTACTGCAGCGCACCTACCCCGGGGCCGAATGGTAAGCGACCGAATCGCTCAAGTGGAACGCATCCTAGACGGGATAATGGATCCAGAAATGCCGTTTTTGACCATCACGGAATTGGGGATGATTCAGGGGTGCGCGTTGGATGAAAAAGGCTCCGTCGTAATCAGACTGACCCCAACTTACTCGGGCTGCCCAGCCACCGATGCGATTCAGGACGATATCAAGACTGCTTTAAAGCCTGTAGAGCCTCATTTCCGCATCGAAGTGGTACACGCTCCAGCTTGGACAACAGATTGGATTTCACCCGAAGCGCGCGAGAAGATGCGCTTAAACGGCATTGCGCCTCCCGAAGGGACGAGTGTAGACAAGGCTTTCTTGCTTGGAAAATCTCAAATCGTTCCTTGCCCCCGTTGCGCCAGCAATGACACACGCCTCGTTAGTCCGTTTGGTTCAACCGCATGCAAAGCGCATTTTCAGTGCAATGCGTGCGCGGAACCCTTCGATCATTTCAAATGCTTTTGAGCGCAACCATCCACTGATTTATTGCGTAGATGGGGCATGACTTCCATCAACCTACGCCTCGAAGCCAACGCTCTGAAAACGGATGATTCTACCTTCCACGCACGCATTCGCCGACTGTTCATAAATGGAATGCACGGCGGCGTTAACCCTGATTTTCGCGAGGCCAGTCGCGACCTCTATTTCCGTGAGCTGCGCGTCCAACTGCTTGCCTTGGAAAGGTTCAATACAGAAGTACACACAAGGCCATTGCGGGCCCGCCTGCAATTGATCCTTTCGTTGCGGAGCTCGCGTTTGGTCCGATACAGCCGCACGCACTGGGTTGAACTCAACGAATGCCAGCCGAACTTATTGGTACAACTGCAGCAACGCATCAGCGCCATCCGAGCCGTTAGGCGTTCCATTGTTGCTGCAAAACGTACCGAAGCCATTAATGCGCTCACCCTTTAAATCGAGCGCGTCCCAACGTTTCGCTTAATGCAACGATTAGGTCAGGAAGGCTTGAAGCACGTCAATTGAAATTAGTCCGCTTCAACCTGTGAAAGCACAAGGTCCTTGTACATGCCCTCCTCACCCATCAATTCATCGTGGGAACCAGCCTGAATCAATTGGCCTTGGTCCAATACCATGATGCGATCCGCATGCCGAATCGTGGACAAACGGTGCGCTACAATCAGGGAGGTACGGCCCTGCGTTATCGCCTCTGTTGCCCTTTGAATCAGCTGCTCACTTTCGGAATCAATGCTCGATGTAGCCTCATCCAACACCAAGACGGTAGGCTGCACTAAGTAGGCCCGCATGAAGGCAATGAGCTGGCGTTGTCCAACGGAAAGCATGGCCCCGCGTTCCCTTACGTTTTGCTCCCACTCTTCCGGTAATCTTCCAATGAATTCATCAGCTCCGACCGCTTTAGCCGCCGCGTCTAAGCGTTCTTGCTCGATGCCTTTTGCATACAGCGTCACGTTGTTTCGCAGGGTGTCTGAAAATAAGAAAACGTCCTGCAACACAATGCCAATATGCTGACGCAGCACATGCAGCGGATAGGTTTCAATAGGTTTACCATCGATTAGAATGCGCCCTTTCTGATGAACATAAAAACGGTTCAACAAATTGATGATGGTCGATTTTCCCGCACCCGTCGGGCCAACAAAAGCCACCGACTCACCGGGTTCCACACGAAAAGAAACATCCTCCAATACCCACTCGTCGTCTGAATAAGCGAACCACACCTTTTCGAATTCAATGGCCCCTCGAAGGCGAATGGACTCCGGATTCACGGCCGAGGCACCGGCATCTTCAATTCGCTCATCTCGGGCCAATAACCTGAACACTCGATCTGAGTTCACAATCCCCATTTGCAGCACATTGAATCGGTCAGCAAGCTGACGAATCGGACGGTACAACATGAACACATACAAGATGAACTGCAAAAGAATCCCCAATGTCATCCGCTCGATGAGAACATCTTGCATGCCCCACCAAAGCAGTACACCCACGCTCGTAGCCGATAGCATTTCAACCAATGGAAAAAACACGCTAAAAGCCCACACCGATCGAATGTTCGCATCACGGTGAGAAGCATTGATAGCAGCGAAGGCCTTCGCTTCAATGTCTTCACGCCCAAACGCCTGAACAATATGCATGCCAGTGACATGTTCTTGAACAAATTCGTTCATGCGACTGACCTGATTGCGGACATCAACAAACGCCTTTTTAATGACTTGCTGAAAAATCCGCGTGGCCAATAGCAACAACGGAATGGGAGTCAAGACGAGAAGCGTCAACTTCCAATCCACAAAAAACATGGTACCGATAACGACCACGAGAGCCAGCAAGTCGCCAATGGCATTGAGGATGCCATTGGAAAATACATTGGCGATGCCGTCAATGTCACTCACGTGGCGGGTGACAAGAGTACCCACTGGGGTTTTATCGAAATAACGAAGCTGGAATTGCGCTACGTGACGAAACAGCTTCGAACGTAAGTCCAAGCTCACCGATTGGGCGACCCAGTTGGCTAAGTATGTGACGCGGAATTGCAACAGAGCTTCAAAAAGTAGCATCCCACACACCGCCAAGAAGACATTCAGCAACAATTTATCGTCGCCAGCAGGCATGGCGTCATCCACGGCGATTCGAATGAGTGCCGGTCGCACCCACACCAAGCCGGAAAGCAGCACCACCAAAAAGCCCGTTGTCACAAATCGGCCACGGTACGGCTGAACCTGAGCTAAAATTTTGCGCAGGGTAGCTCCGTCAAAAATCCGTCCCGTCACCTCGTTTTGTTGCCCCTTACTCATAAATCAAGGCTTCATGAATGACTTGGTTTGAATCGGCTCAAATCCCGGATACACAACCCGGTTCAAGTACAGCCCTTCGCCCGGCGCAGAAGCGCCTGCTGCGCTGCGATCACCGGTTGCAATTACGGCTTGAACGTCTTCTGGTTTCATGCGCCCCTGTCCCACTTCAAATAATGTACCGACAATGGCGCGAACCATGTTACGCAAAAACCGATCAGCGCGGATTTCAAAAGTGTATTGTTCGCCGTCCTGCCGCAATTCAGCAAAGCGCACATCGCACAGCGTTGTTTTGTTATCCGCTCCAGCCTTGCAAAAAGCTGCAAAATCTCCCTGCCGAACAAGGTACTGGGTAGCCGCTTGCATAGATGCAAAATTCGTTTGTCGCAAGATGCGAGCAGAGCGCCCCACCAAAAAGGGATCCTTGTAGGTGTGCATCCTGTAAACATAGCCACGTTCGGTCGCATCAAATCGAGCATGAGCATTCGAAGCCACCTCTGAAATTCTGTGGATACTGATCGAAGGCGGCAGCATACCGTTGAGCTTCCAAGCCGCTTCTTTCCAGTCCTTGAATCGTTTGGCTTTTGGCGAATCCAAAGGCCAATCGGCATGCGCCACGAAATAGGAAGCATGAACACCCGTATCCGTGCGACCGCATCCCATTACCGGCATCGGTTGACCTGTGAACAAAGCGAGATTTTTTTCAAGCACCTCTTGCACAGAGGGGGAATGGGGCTGCCTTTGCCAACCGTGGAAAGGAGCCCCATCGTAAGATAACTCAATGAAAACGCGCATGGCGGCTGGGCTTAAGCCCAAGATGCAATCTTCTCGCTCTTGTATTCGCCAGCAAACAATTTTTCTTTGACCAAAGTGAATGTCTCTATGGTGTACTGCACGTCGTCAATCGTGTGGACAGCCGTTGGAATCAAACGCAACATAATCGTATCCTTCGGAACCACCGGATACACAACAATCGAACAGAAAATACCATAGTTCTCGCGTAAATCGAGCGTTAGGTTGGTTGCTTCACCCAGTCCCCCTTTGAGAAACACCGGGGTTACACATGAATTGGTAACGCCCAGGTCAAAGCCAGCAGCTCGCAGCCCGGATTGGAGAGCATTGGCTACTTTCCACAAATTTTCTTTGTGCTCTGGCTGCGTACGCAGCATTTCCAATCGTTTTTGTGCACCGATAACGATAGGCATGGGCAACGACTTCGCAAACGTCTGCGAGCGCATGTTGTAGCGGAGGTAATCAATCACATCCTCATCGCCTGCAACAAAGGCCCCAATGGTTGCCATGGACTTCGCGAATGTCCCAAAATAAACGTCAATTTCATCCTGAACGCCCTGGGCATCTCCCGCACCGCGTCCATTTTCGCCCACTGTTCCGAAGCCGTGGGCATCGTCTACGAAGAGTCGGAATCCATACTCCGCCTTGTAATCGCAAATTTCTTTGAGCTTTCCTTGGTCACCGGCCATCCCGAAAACGCCTTCTGTGACAACCAGAATGCCTCCTCCTGTTTGGTCGCACAATGCTTTCGCTCGGTCCAATTGCTTGACAAACGATTCCATATCATTGTGCTGGAATACGAAACGCTTCCCCTGATGCAAACGAACCCCGTCGACCATGCACGCATGCGATTCTGAATCGTAGACGATGACGTCGTGGCGGCTCACCAAGGCTTCGATGGCAGATTGGCATCCCTGGTAACCGTAGTTCAATAGGAATGCGTCTTCTTTTTGCATGAAATCAGCCAACTGCGACTCGAGCAGTTCATGCTGAGCGGTTTGACCCGACATCATCCGTGCTCCCATTGGGTAACCCATGCCCCACTGTTCCGCTGCATCGGCATCAGCTTTGCGGATGTCCGGATGATTGGCAAGGCCGAGGTAGTTGTTTACGGACCAGACCAACACGTCTTTCCCGCGGAAAACCATACGGTTGGAAATCTCTCCTTCCAGCTTAGGGAATGTGAAGTATCCGTGACTCTCTCGTGCATGCTGCCCCAAAGGGCCACGGTCGTTTCGAATGCGATCAAAAATATCCAAAGTACAAGGGTTTAAAGGCGCAAACTTACTATGCGATTCGCAGTTAATCAGCATTTTCGCATCCACATTATGCGTTTTATGTCCACAGCTACGTGGGGATGGAGGGCAAGGGTTAAGTTTTCAAAATTACGTCAACGCAGAGGCCGGAATTCCATTGAGGAATTACCTTCGCAATCGCATGAACAAACAGCTTACGATTTACCCGTCCATTTTGACCGCGTGTTGTACGTTGCTTTTCGCTGGCGCCATGCTATTCACCGGCACAGGCTGCAGCGAATACAACAAGATCATGAAGAGCACGGACCTCGATTATAAATACGAGCGCGCTCTTGGTTTTTTGGACTCCAACAAATGCTATGGAGCACTGCCAATATTAGAAGAGGTGGTCAGCTTGACCCGGGGAACCGAACGCTCCGTGGACGCCCAATATAATTTTGCCAAAGCCCAGCGCTGCGTCGGGGACTATTACCTGGCGCGGTACTACTTCAAAATGTTCGCCAAAACCTTTCCCAACGACCCCCGCGCGGAAGGAGCTCAATTCGAAAGTGCCGTTTGCAGCTACTTGCTCAGCCCAAAACCTTCTCTGGACCAATTGGAGACGGAACAAGCCATTGATGAGTTTCAGCTCTTCCTGGACCGCTTTCCTTCAAGTTCATACAGGGATTCCAGCCAAGTTATGGTGGATGAACTACGACACAAGTTGGAGATGAAATCATACGAGTCCGCACGCAACTACTACCACACAGAAAATTACAAGAGCGCCGTCATCGCCTTTGAGAATGCCTTGAAGGAATACCCAGACACGCCTTACCGCGAACAAATGCAATGGCTCATCGTTGACAGTTACTTCCGTTACGCAGAATTGAGCACCGAACGAAGGAAATTGGAACGCTATAACGATACCATTGAAGCTTTCCTTACATTTGTGGCCCGTTATCCGGAAAGTCAATACATGGCTCAAGCGCAAAACGTCCACGACAACAGCGTCAAAGCCATTGACGACCTAGCGGCAAATCGACCTACCGAATGAGCACGAATTTCAAATCCATCAAGGCGGACAAAACCACCGAAACGCGCGACAACCATACGTTGGAAGTGCAAGGCACCGGTAATTTATTTGAGACCATTGTCGTCTTGAGCAGCCGCAGCAAACAATTAGCTGTTGAAATGAAAGAAGAGCTGAATGCCAAGCTCGAAGAATTCATTACTCCAACAGATTCATTGGAAGAAGTATTCGAAAATCGGGAGCAAATTGAAATCTCTCGCTTTTACGAGCGACTGCCCAAGCCGCACAGCATAGCCATTGCGGAACTTGGTCATGACCTCATTGGCGTCAATGACCCTGTCGAAGGCGAGGAAGCCGAAAAATCGGCTGACGCCGACGCATAGGCCGACAGGCGGAGTCATCGTCCCGCCATGTTGCACAAAAAACGCATTCTTCTAGGCATAACGGGCAGCATTGCTGCCTACAAATCCGCTTTGCTCGCCCGTGAGCTTCAACGCCGAGGCGCTGAAGTTCGCGTCGTAATGTCAGAAGCAGCTACAGAATTCATCACGCCCCTAACCCTCGCAACACTCACCGATCATCGGGTCTACAGTGACTTCACCGAGAGTAAAGAACAGGGCACATGGACCAATCATGTTAACCTTGGTCTTTGGGCCGATGTGTTTCTAATTGCCCCAGCTACGGCGCAAACATTGAGCAGCATGGTGCAAGGTGCGGGCGATAGTTTTCTGCTCGCTGTGCACTTGAGCAGCCGTAGTCCAGTGGTTGTAGCACCGGCTATGGACCTCGATATGTTCAAACATCCCGCGACCCAGGAAAACCTGAAAATCCTTGCTCAACGCGGCGTTGGTATCATCGAACCTGAATCTGGTCCGTTGGCTTCTGGATTGGAGGGCAAAGGACGAATGGCCGAACCAGAACACATCGCCGATTGGATGGAATCATGGTTCGCAGCTTCCGCCCCGTTGTACGGTAAAAAGGTCCTCATTACCGCTGGCCCCACGCACGAGCCCATTGATGCAGTCCGGTTCATTGGGAACCGTAGTTCGGGCAAAATGGGCTACGCGTTGGCAGATGCCTTTATCCGACTCGGAGCTCAGGTCACCGTGATCTCAGGACCGGTGCAATTATTCGAGCCAGAAGGCGTTCACGACTTGGTGAATGTTCAAACAGCACAAGAAATGTACGATGCTGCCTTGCAGCGCTTTGAATCCATGGACATAGCGGTTGCTGCGGCAGCGGTTGCCGACGCCAGGCCAGTGACACCATCGGACAAGAAGCTTCACAAAGACGAACTACCTAAGGCCATTGAACTGGAGTCCACACGGGACATACTGGCCGCATGGGGACAACAAAAAGCACCCCATCAAACTGTAGTCGGCTTCGCGTTGGAAACCGACGAAGGCACCACAAGCGCTCTGTCGAAGTTGGAACGCAAGAATGCTGACTTCATCGTATTGAATTCAACCAGCGTAGCGGGGGCCGGTTTTGAAACCGACACCAACCAAGTAACCATCTTCGAAAAAGGCGGCAATTCTTTTAAATTTGAGTTGAAGTCGAAGGCAGAAGTTGCCAATGACATTGTGCGTACCCTTTTGAACTCCATCGATTCATGAACACCTTTTTTCGATCCGGTTTGACCTGCATCTTGCTCTGCCTCGGCATGGCCAAGCCCCCCTCAATCACAGCGCAAGAGTTGAATTGCAGGGTGCAAGTGATTGCGCCGCAAATCGCGAACATCGAGGCGTCCATTTTTGAATCGTTGGAAGAGAATATTCAGGAATTCATGAACGGCCGTCGTTGGACCAATGACGAATTCGAGTTTGAAGAGCGAATTGAGTGCACCATGCAAATCACCATTTCGGAAGCGCCAAGCCCTACTTCATTCCGAGGCAATATCCAGGTCCAAAGCTCGCGCCCGGTTTACAACAGCGATTACAACTCCGCGATGCTCCTGGTGAACGACGGAGATTTCGAAATCTCGTGGGACGGCAGCAGCAACATTCAATTCAGCATCGATCAATACCGCGATAACCTCTCTTCCATTCTCGCTTACTACGCTTTTATGATACTCGGTATGGACTATGACAGCATGGCACTGGATGGTGGAACAGCGCATTACCTGAAAGCTCAAACCATCGTAGCTAATGCACAAAACTCTGGTCCTACAGGATGGAAGGCGAGCCAAGGCAATCAGAACCGCTACTGGTTAGTCGAGAACATGCTCTCGCAAACTTTTCGTCCAGTGCGCAATTGTCTATACTATTATCACCGCACGGGACTGGATCAATTATTCGACGACGTAGAAGCTGGACGCTTAGCCATGGCAGATGCTTTGATCGAAATGCGTCAAACACATCGAATCCGGCCCTCATCGTACAACCTCCAATTATTCTTCCTCGCGAAGTCCGACGAAATCCTCAAGGTATTCGGTCCAGCACCAGAAGCAGAGAAAACGCGCTTGCTTCCGGTATTGAAACAAATGGATCCCGGCAACATTTCGAAATACGACAGCATCTTGGGCTGAGGCTCCTTCGAAGCATGCTTAAATCCCTCAACATCCAGAATTATGCACTGATCGATTCACTCGAATTGACCTGGCACTCCGGTATGACCGCTATGACCGGGGAAACGGGGTCGGGTAAATCCATTGTTTTGGGCGCGCTTGGATTGCTGCTAGGGAGTCGAAGCGATACGAGCAGCATTCGTACGGGTACTGAGCGATGCACGGTTGAGGGGGTGTTTATCTGCTTTCCCCATGTCAAAGCCTGGCTTCAACGCCAAAAGTTGGACACCTGGGACGAACTCATCATTCGCAGGGAATTTTCCACGCAAGGACGCGGTCGGGTCTTCATCAACGATACGCCTGTGAGACTCCAGTTGCTTCAGTCGTTGGGACAACTTTTGGTAGACCTGCACGGACAAGACAGCGCCAAACTGCTTCTTCAACGTGACTTCCAGCTCGCTTGGATTGATGCAAACGCAAATCATCCGGATCTTCTCAGTGCTTACAAAGCTGCCTTTTCTGGGTTTAAAACTGCGCAGAATAAGTTGGCAGAACTCGAATTGAAGCGCTCCCAACCCCAAACAGATCTGGACTACATCCGCTACCAACTGGAGGAATTGCGATTACTCGAACTGGAAAAGCGGGACTGGCCGAAGCTCCTAGAAGAACGCGACGTGCTCGAAAACAGTGAGGAAGTACGCGAGGCCCTGACACTAGCGTATACCGCACTCTGCGAAAACGAAGCATCAACAAGTGCCATGGACGGCGTCCACCAAGCCGCGAAGCACCTCGACCGAGTCGGGCACGTAGGCCCAAAGTTCCAGTCCTTTTTGGAACGGTTGACCAGCGTTCGAATAGAATTGAACGATTTGGCAAATGAGATCGAAGGCACAGCAGAGCAAACTGAAGCCAATCCACATCGACTTCATAGGTTGAACGAACTGCACCACGAACTCCAACGCGTATTGCATAAACATCACGCTACAGATGCGCGTGAATTGCAGCGACTGACGCAAAGCCTAACTGAGCAATTAACAGAGGCCGCAGGCATTGATACAGCCTACGCAGCTGCGAAAGATGAGCTCGATACTGAACGCCGAAATGCCTTGAAAGCAGGCGATGCCTTGATGCGGAGCCGACAGCAAGTAGGCGAGCGCCTTGCAAGTAAGATTGAAGCGACACTCAAGCGCCTGAGTATGCCCGAAGCTGCATTGGCTTTTCAATGGAAGCAACTTCCTGAGCCCGATGAATATGGAATTGAGGAGGTAACCATCATGTTTTCTGCCAATCCTGGTCATGCGGCCCTTCCGCTGTACAAAGTGGCTTCAGGAGGCGAAAAAAGCCGTCTCATGTTGGCGTTCAAAGCCACAGGCAGAGGCGCTGCTAGCCTTCCAACAATTGTCCTTGACGAAATTGATACCGGGGTGAGCGGAAAGGTCGCCGAAGAAATGGCGAGCCTCATGCACAGCATGGCAAGTGAGCAGCAAGTCATCTCCGTGACCCATTTACCTCAAGTGGCTGCTTTAGCAGATCACCACCTCAAAGTGGCCAAAGCCACCGATAACGGTTCGACACGAACACTCGTCACCAGTCTCAATGATGACCATCGCATTGAAGAAATCGCGGGTATGCTGAGCGGTTCGGTGGTGACCGAAGCCGCCAAAGCGAATGCTGCATCGCTCCGTGCCGGCATGCACGGGTAAAGCATCGTCACTAGAAGCGCCAATCTGCGCTAATGGAGGGCAGGAAGGGCAATTGATTCACCCGATCCCCTGTCACTCGATTGATGTAAAACACATTGTCTCGGCTGTAAACATTCGTCGCCCCAGCTGAAAACTCAAGCTTTTGACCGTTGCCAAACTCGAATTCGCGCCTCACACTCATGTCTAAGCGATGGTACGCGGGCAATCGCCCTTGGTTCAACCCTGCAAACTGAATACCAAGTTCTTGGCTATTGGCGACCACGTAGTCAGTCGAAATACCATCGGTAACGTTTGGAGGCTGATAAAAACCTTGTGTCTGGGTGAAAGGCAATCCCGAACCGAGGTTCCACCGCGCGCTTACCTCCCAAGCATCTTCTCGACCAATGCCCTGAGACACCACCAAATTCACGTTATGCCGGCGATCGAAAACAGGATCGTACCATCTGAACCCGTCCCAACGATCTACATTTCCATACCCATACACGAGCCATACGTAGCTCGATCGCTCCTCGTATTTGAGCACCACATCAGCGCCGTAGGCCACTCCAGTTTCAACAATAAAATCCTTGCGCAAAACCTCGGGCACCTCACTGTTGAAGGCGTTGTCTTCAAAGAGTTTGTTGCGGTTGGCATTGGTCAACTGGCTGAAATTCTTAAAGTACCCTTCAACGTTCAGATTCAAGCGTTCAGTCAAATCAAATTCAAATCCTGAAATCAAATGCTCTGCTGTTTGCAATGAGTGAATGACTTCCTGCACATCACCACTCGGAGTCAAGAGGTTCCGCTGGAGGTTCTCCGGACCGGACAAGAAACCATAGAAAAGGTTGACCACGTCCCGATCGGAATTGGAGCTAATTACGTTCTGCGAATAAAGACCAGCAGCGAATTTTAAGCGAAGGCGTTCACTGGCTTTGTATTTTACACCGACCCGTGGTTCAGGACGAAAGCGCGCAAGTGAGCTGTAATACTGCATGCGCATGCTCGGATTAATGATCCAGTCTCCTCTGTTGATGCGGTAGTCCACGTAGCCTGCGAATTCCGTTGTGTTCTCCACTTGTCCGACTTGAACCCCTATGGTATTGAAGGTTTGGAAATCTGTCTGCATACCGACAACCTCGAGGCCGTATTCCACTGCATCTTCTCCCAAGACATACTTAAAATCCAACCCGAAATTGAAGCCATTTACAGCGCTGTAGCGGTCTTCGAGTCCCTCCTCTTGCAGGCGAATTTCATAGTCACTTGCCGCAAAGTGCCCATTCATCAATATGGCCGAGCCACTGGGAACAACTGTGAAGTTTCCGCCGCCGCCGTAGTTTTTCCAGCGCAAGTCAGAGAGGGCTTGGTAACTCACCCGATCATTGAAATTGAACCCGAAGAGGCTCAATTTTGAACCGTTCCCACTGCCAAAAGAAACCTTGCCGTACGCATCCGTAAAGTTGAACGGAAGTCCTTCGCCATCGTTGTTGATGTAATCGTAGAGCACCTTGGACGTCTCCTCAAGGTAACTGTGCTTCAAAGAGAGAATATAGGAAATGCCCGCTCCGGAATCGGAGAGTTTTTTCAGAGGGCCTTCCAAGGTCAACTTAGCTCCGAAAGGACTCGCGCCAATGCGACCTTCCGTCTTCATCTTATTGCCATCACGCGTTTTGATGTCCATAACAGATGAAATACGCCCTCCAAATTTCGCTCCAAAACCACCGGTGTAAACATCGGCATTGGCAATAACATCCGAATCAAAAACACTGAACAATCCAATGCTATGGAAGGCGTTGTAAACGATCATACCGTCGAGCAGCACCTTGTTTTGAATGGGGGAACCGCCGCGTATGTAAAGTTGACCTCCTTGGTCTCCTGTACTAATGAATCCAGGCAACACTTGCAGGGCCTGGACCAAGTCCGGCTGACCGCCGAAACTCGGAATCTTCTTTAAATCACTTGGTCGAATGGTCTCTACCGACATATTGACCTTGGTGGTCTGTTCCTCGCGGTCAGCATTTACCTCGGCACTGCCAAGCTGGATGACCTGCTGCTCCAACAAAAAATTTCGTGTTGTTATTTTCCCGTCCACCAATTCAACCCGCTCAGTCACGCCTTCGTATTCCATACTGGACACCACCAGCGTATACGTGCCCGCCGGCACCCGACTGAGGCTGTAAAACCCTTCAATGTCCGACATAACACCGAAGCTCGTTCCCTCAAAGGATACGCTCGCGAACATCACCGGCTCACCAGATTCTTTGCTGCGCAAAAAACCCTTTACTGTGGCTTGGCCGTGGAGAATGGCCGGAAAAAGCAGCAACAGTAGTAGCCCCGCGTGGCGTTTCAATTCTTGCATGGGTGCGAATTTACGGCATTCAATGGGTCGAACGCACGAGCATTTTTTGAATTCGATCTTCCAATTGCTCCGAGCTCATTTTCTCACGCAAGCGGTTGACGACCAACGGAAATGAAAACGGCGTTGGATGGTTCGTACGTTCGAGTACAACGCGCTTTTGCCGCATTCGTTCAAGCACCCGGCGCAATCGAGTCCATTCCATCTGCTGATCCAATAACTCATCATACGCCTGTCGAAACAGTAAATTCTCTGCATCAAACTCCTGAAAGACGTCAAAAAGCAGTCCAGAATGCGATTGCAAATGCCGCACGCCCTGCCGTTGTCCCGGAAATCCCTGAAAGGCAAGTCCGGAAATCACCGCTATGTCACGAAACCGACGTTTCGCCATCTCAACAGAATTGACCCCCGATTGCAAATCGTCCATCAATCCTTCCGTGCGGAGCAGCCTGAGTGAATCAATTTCGGTCCCATCCAGCGGAGAATCGGAAAGCAATTCGAAACCGTAATCGTTGCTTGCAATCGACATTGAGAGTGGCCGTTCTGCGCACCAGCGGTGGGCCATTAGCATTCCAATGGCCTCGTGTACGGCTTTTCCTTCGAAGGGAAACACACAAATGTGGTGACCGTCTTCAGATTGAAACTGCTCAATAAGAATCTCCTCCCGATTTGGAAGGCAACTCATTTCTTGTTGCAGTTCGAGCAACGGGCTAACGCGGCTCATTTCCGGAGAGCGCACGTGGCCTTTACTGAATGCGTCCAATTCATCCCTGATGGCATCGCCCAGCTCAGAACTCAGTGAAAGCCGGCCGCCGAGGTAGACTGGAATGCGGCCCTTGGGCTTCTTGCTTTTTCGAACATGCACAGCTCCCTCTTTTAAACGCACAAATTCCAAGCTCATGCCTGCAAACCAAAAGGCATCTCCTGGATCCAGGCTGGAGATGAAATACTCCTCGACATGCCCGAGAAAACCGCCCTTCGTCCAGCGCACCTTAATCATTTGATCCGAAACAATGGTTCCAATACTCATCCGGTGACGCCTGGCCAGTCTTCGATTCCTTAGGGTGTACAACTCTTCATCACCGTCCCATTCAACACGCCGGTAGTCACCGTATGCTGAAAGCGCTTTTCCCCCGTCGCATATGAATGACAAGCACCAGCTCCACTCTTCATCATCCAAGCTCTCGAAGGCGTAGGTACCGGCTAATGCTCCCTTCAAGTCATTGGACCGAAATCCATCGCCAACCGCTAACGTACACATGAATTGAATCAACACATCAAACGAACGCACTAAGGGCTCACGCGGCTCAATGCGCTGAGCGGCCATGGCATCCCGCAGAGCGCTGGCCTCAATCAACTCCAATCCGTGGGTGGGCAAGAAAAAGATCCTGCTAATTGCACCAGGTTGATGTCCAGAACGCCCCGCCCGTTGCATGAAGCGGGCCACACCTTTGGGGCCGCCGACTTGAACAATGGCTTCAACCGGACGAAAATCGACCCCGAGGTCCAAAGAACTGGTACAGACCACGGCCTTCAAATGGCCTTGGTGCAGGGCATCTTCCACCCAATCGCGAAGGTCTTTCGCGATGGAACTGTGGTGCAATGCCAGGACACCGGCGAGATCGGGAGCAACTTCAAGGAGTTTGTGGTACCAGATCTCAGATTGCGCCCGTGTGTTGGTGAAAATAAGCGTACTCTCGTGGGATCGGATGACCTCCACAACATGCTCGGCGAGCTTAACACCGATGTGTCCCGCCCACGGCAACCGTTCAAATTGGTTAGGCATCAGAGAGCGCACTTCGGTGCGTTTGGACCAGTCGCATCGGACAAGCCGTCCCGGGCGTTCGGGTCCGACCAATACCCGCAAGGCTTCATCGAGATTTCCGACGGTAGCAGATACGCCCCAACACCGATAACGAGGAGCGACGTGACGGAACCAGGCCGATGCCAACTCCACTTGCGTCCCGCGCTTGGTGCCCATGAGGTCGTGCCATTCATCTACAACCATCAGCCGCAGATTGCCAAATCGTTTTTCCACCCCTTTCATTGCAAGCATGACGTGCAAGGATTCCGGCGTTGTAATCAGAATTTGGGGCATCTTTTTCCGCTGACTGGCTTTCTCCTTGCTCGAAGTATCCCCGGTCCGAACCCCGACCTCCCAATCCAGTCCCATTCCTGCAATCATGCGCTGAGCGCTGTACTGAATCTCTTTAGTCAACGCTCGAATCGGCGCAATCCAAATGAGTTGAAGCCCTGAAGCACTCTCGCAGGATTCAGCTCGTTGGACACCCTCACGAATCGCAGCGCCTAAACCAGCATAGGTTTTACCGGAACCGGTTGGAGCTTGAATCAAAACTTCCTCCCCCAGCGCATAGGCGTTCCATGCATCACGTTGAAAGTCATGTGGCGTCCATCCCTGTTCGAGAAACCACGATTCCAGTCTGCATTCTATCATGGCAGGTTTGTCTTGCAGCTCCCGCACTGTATCTTCGGCATGTTATTTGGTAACTTCACCTGCATGAAAGCATTACAATTTACTCTTTTGGTTGGTTTAATGTTACTCCAACCTTTCGCATCCTTTGGCCAGCGATACGGCGATGAAGATGAAGCACTTCTGATTCCACAGGAAGACTTCGACGAATTGCTGATGTGGATGGTTGATGGCAAGTACGAAAAGGTCCTGTATAAGGCCATTCGTTACACCGAAAATGACAAGACAAAAAAAGAACCCGTGCCATACGTGTTCATGAGCATGGCTTTTTTCAAGATTTCAGAGTCCAGTGATGAAGAGCTACTCGAGAAATACTCCAAAGCCCTGAAAAATTCCTTGAAGTACGCTTCCAAATTTGTGAAAAAGGACAAAGAAAGAGAGTACATCGGTGAATATGTTGATTATTTCAATGATCTCCGTCGCGCAACCATGAACCAAGCAGAGATTTATGTGGATGAAGAAAAATTCACGAAGGCCAAGTCGTACTACAAGTACCTTTGGACCCTCGATGCCGAGGACCCGGGTGCATGGCTTATGTATGGTGCTGTACTTTGGAAAGCCAAAGCGGTGCGGGACGCACAAGAGTCTTGGAACACAGCAGAGCAATTGCTTATAGAATATGGAGGTAAAGGCCTAGAGGAAGTTCAGGAGGATTTACTGAAGTACGCCGTAATCTATACGGCCGAAATGCTCGCCGATGAAGGCAACCGATCCGACGCTAGAAAGTGGATTGAAGCAACCAATGCATTGTTCGAATCTGACCGTGAAGTCCAAGCCGTGCTGCGTTCACTCTAGATTCAGGTTTTCGTTAGCCTTCAAGCGGTCGTAAATCGCTGTCAGCCGGCGTGACTCGTTCTCCCAATTCAAAGACGCCTGGGCCTCCCGAATTCTTCCAATCGCCTGCACCTTCCATGCAGGCGATTTGCCTTCTGCCTCGTTTAAAGCGTCATACCAGCCTTCTGGGGTGTCATTGACTACGCGGGCTCCTATTCCAAATTGTTCAATCAATTCGACGCAATCAGGAAGGTTGTTAACCAACACCGGGATTCCCGCCTGAATAGACTCAAACAACTTATTCGGCAGGCAATACAAGTAACTCAGACAAACTGGTTTCACAGACACCAAGCCAACGTCTGCGTCCGCTGTGTAATCAAGCACCGCCTCGTACGGTACTGCGGGTTGAAAATGCACATTAGGACTGCCTTTGACGGCTTCCATCACCTCAGGTTCCAAAAGGCCGTAACCCATAAAAACCAAGTGAATGCGCCCTCCTGTTAATCGAGGAGCCATGGCGAGCAATGTCTCGATGCCACGGTTTATGGTCAAAGCACCTTGGTAAATGGCTACAAAGTCGTCTTCCTTCAACCCCAAATTTTTTCGCAGGGGATGATGCGCTGTTGAGCTCCCAGAACGAGCCCCAGGAACGTTTCGAACCAGCGAAATGCGACGCATGCCACGGTCCGCGTAACGCGACTCGTAAGCGGCTTGGATTGAAGGGCTGACGACAATGACCTCTTCCGCCTTGTGGATATGGCGGCTTTCCATGCGCTGCACCGCTTTGCTCAGCCAAGCAGGCTTGCCATTTCGCTCCGATTCAAATTCATGGCAGTCGTAAACGAGTTTCAACCTCGGCCGTGACCATTTAGCCAGGAGGCCCATGCCAAAAGCTTCCGCATCGTTGCAATGCCATACATCTACCTTTCTGTAGGTCAGTACGATACGAAAGGCAAATTCGGCCCATTTGAAAAAGGCCAAAATTCGAAGTGCAGGCACATATGCATGCACCCTTTCGATGCGAAAACCTGCCAGGTGGTGTTCCACACGGGGCAAATGATTGCCGTGCAATGCAACGACCGTTACCTCGTGCCCAACTTCTGCAAGTGACAGCGCAGTTTTCAAGACCCGATTGTCCCGGGTGAAATCATTAAGGACAACGTTAGCAATCTTCATAATCGCTCTATCAGTCTTGCTTGAGAGGACGTTTACCTGCAGCGTACATGCGCTCGATGATATCGACCACCTTCAGCCCTTCTAGGGCATTCGTTGTAATCTCACCGTCTCCGTTGAGCGAGGCGTGGATGTTATCAAAGATGTAGCCGTGGTTGGCGGCTGAGCCCTTGTAATGACCATAGTCGTTGGCCGGATTGGACGGTGGCAGCTCGGGCATTGTGTACCCAGCGATATCGCATGTCTCCACTTCATTCATGTACTGGCCGCCCACCTTGATGGTGCCCTTCTCTCCAATGATCATCACCGAAGACTCGAAGTTTTGGTGAGCAACGGCGGTGGAGAAATTGAACATACCTAAGGCCTTGTGCTTAACAAATTCGAAGGTGACCACCCCGGAATCCTCGAAATCCGTATTGTGCTGGTGAGAAAAATCTTCGAAACGGCTCTGAATGTTGTGAATGTCCCCGAAGATCCAATACATCAAGTCTATGAAGTGACTGAACTGCGTAAATAACGTCCCGCCGTCCAAGTCTTTTGTACCCTTCCAAGGTATCTTACTGTAGTACCGGTCATCTCGGTTCCAATAACATTGTACTTGAACCATGTGAATTGCCCCCAGGGACCCACTTTGGATGACATCACGCAACCAGACCGAAGGCGGGGAATATCGATTTTGCATGACACAGAACACCTGTTTGCCCTTTGCCAATGCGGCATGAAGCACCTCCTCGCCATCGGATCGAGTCAACGCCATGGGCTTTTCGATGACCACGTGGCAATTGGCTGAAATACTGTCGATCGCCTGTTGAGCGTGATAACCGTTGGGGGTGCAGACGCAAATGACGTCCAGTTCAGGGTGCGCCTCCAGCATCGCCTTATGACTGCTGTAATGGGGAACATCGCCCTCAACTCCACACGCCTCTTTCGATCGGATATCCGCAATAGCTACCAGCGTAAACCCATCCTTTCGGCGAATCATCTCCATGTGCCGCTTGCCAATGTGGCCAGCACCGACGACGCCAAAGTTGACATTTATCATGCAGCGAAATTAGGCTTTCCCGCCTTAACAGCCGGCAGTCGATTGGAAAATCCTGCAGCCCAAGTGGGGCTCGAACAACCTCGGGTTGCGCCGCCCGTCATAGTACTCCAGGCCCTTAAACGACGACAACTCGCTCGAATCCAACACGGACTTCATCTGTGTGTAATCTGCCTATGTCACACCCGAGAATTCCGCAGGCTTCAAGGTGTTCGATTAAAAGTGCGGAAGGCAAAATCAAAACTGCATCTGTGAAGTACGGTTCAGACTGATCCATTACTACCAAGACCCCGACTTGACTTATGGCATTGTCAGAACCACAATACGAAACAGCCGACTGACCCGCTTAGACCAAGATTATGACCGGTGTCATATTCAACTTGCGTGGCATCCGTCGGAACGTCGTTTTACAGCCCGTACGTAAAAACAAGGCATTCTGCACCATGGTCACGATGGCAGAAAGGTTTCGAACGTGGACTAAATTGCAACATGCGAATCGTCAGCCTGGTGCCGAGCTGGACCGAATACGTGGTGGATTTAGGACTCGCCAGCGGCCTTGTTGGCCGCACAAAGTTTTGCGTCCGCGCCGGGAATCAGGCTGAGGGAATACCAATCATTGGCGGAACGAAGCGCATTCATCTCGAACGAATCGAGAAACTTAAGCCCGACATCGTGATTGCCAGCAAGGAGGAAAATACCCGAGAAGATGTCGAAGCTTGTCGAGCCTTTGCGGATGTGCTCGTGACCGATGTCCGATCCGTTGAAAGTGCATTTGACGCATTGGATTGCATTGGGGAGGTTCTGGAAAAACGAGCTGCGGCTAACACATGGCGCTCTGAAATTGAAAAAGCTTGGGGGGAACCTAGGCCGCTGAATGGAGAAGCGCTCTATGCCATTTGGCAAAATCCGTTCATGGTCGCCGGTCGAGATACCTTCATAAATGCCGTGATGAACTGGTGGGGCATTGGCAATGCCTTGCCTGAGGGAACTGTCGGTCGTTATCCCGAGCTGAGCGAGAGGCAATTGCATGGAATGATTGGCATACCCGTCATGCTTTCTTCTGAGCCCTACCCTTTTAATCGCAAGCACTGTTCTCACTTTGCATCCATCGGACTTCGGCCAATTTTGGTTGATGGCGAATCCTTTAGCTGGTACGGCAGCAGGATGCTGCATGCTAAGGAATACCTCAGCAGTATGCGTCAGGCATTGGATGACCTGTCACACTAGGGCTGTTTCAAGGACGTTTTGTCAGGTTTACCGGTAGAGTCTGACAGCCTTGTCAGGTTGCGCTGCCCAAATGCCAAACGGCACGCTCCTTGACCTTGCTGTATCAAGCATTATAATTCAAGATAAGCTATGAGTAAAATCATCGGAATTGATTTAGGTACCACAAACAGCTGCGTCTCCGTTATGGAGGGCAACGAACCCGTGGTCATTACCAACGCGGAGGGCAAGCGCACAACGCCTTCCATCATCGCCTTCATCGATGGCGGAGAGCGAAAGGTCGGTGAACCGGCGAAGCGTCAAGCCATCACCAACCCACAAAAAACGATTTTCAGCATCAAGCGTTTCATGGGAAACTCCTTCGATGAAGTGAAAACTGAAATTGGCCGTGTGCCTTACAACGTGGTCAAAGGAGACAATAACACGCCTCGCGTCAAAATTGATGACCGGTTGTACACGCCCCAAGAAATCAGCGCAATGACCCTTCAGAAAATGAAGAAGACAGCTGAGGATTACCTTGGAACGGAAGTCACCGGTGCCGTTATCACCGTCCCAGCCTACTTCAACGACGCACAGCGCCAAGCCACTAAGGAAGCGGGTGAAATCGCTGGTCTTGAAGTCAAGCGTATAATCAACGAGCCCACAGCCGCCGCGCTTGCGTACGGCATGGACAAGAAAGCCATTGACCAGAAGATTGTCGTCTTCGATTTAGGCGGTGGCACTCACGACGTTTCCATCCTCGAGTTGGGCGATGGTGTGTTCGAGGTTCTTTCGACTGATGGGGACACTCACTTGGGTGGAGACGACTTCGATCAGGTCATTATTGATTGGTTAGTACAGGAGTTCAAGGACGAGAACGGCGGATTGGACCTCTCAAAAGATCCCATGGCCCTGCAGCGTTTGAAAGATGCCGCTGAAAAGGCCAAAATTGAGCTCTCGAGTACCTCAAGTTCAGAAATTAACTTACCCTACATCATGCCGGTTGACGGCGTGCCTAAGCACTTGGTCCGCTCCCTCTCCCAAGCAAAGTTCGAGCAATTGGCAGATGAATTAATCAAGCGAACCATTGAACCGTGTGCATCCGCATTGAAAGCGGCTGATCTCGACAAGTCAGATATCGATGAGGTCATTTTAGTGGGCGGATCCACCCGCATCCCCGCTGTGCAGGCAGCGGTAAAGGCCTACTTTGGTAAGGAGCCTTCCAAAGGCGTCAACCCCGATGAGGTAGTAGCTGTCGGCGCAGCCATTCAGGGTGGCGTGCTTTCAGGCGACGTGAAAGATGTCTTGCTTTTGGACGTTACCCCTTTGTCCTTGGGAATTGAAACCATGGGCGGTGTGATGACTAAGTTGATCGATGCAAACACCACCATCCCTACGAAAAAGTCAGAAACGTTCAGCACGGCTTCCGATAATCAACCTAGCGTTGAAATCCACGTGCTGCAGGGCGAGCGTTCCATGGCCAACGACAACCGTACCATTGGTCGGTTCCAGCTGGCAGATATTCCGCCCGCTCCTCGCGGTGTGCCTCAGATTGAGGTTACGTTTGACATCGATGCCAATGGAATCATTCAGGTGAGCGCCAAAGACAAAGCAACAGGCAAAGAGCAAAACATCCGCATCGAGGCGTCCAGCGGACTCAGCGATGAAGAAGTGAACCGCATGAAGCAGGAGGCGGAGGCCAATGCCGAAGCGGACAAAGAAGCCAAGGAACGCATCGAAGTACTGAATCAAGCCGATGCCTTAGTATTCCAGACTGAGAAGCAACTTAAGGAGTTCGGCGATAAAATCTCCGAAGGCAACCGCGGACCCATCGATGCTGCGTTGGAAGAGCTCAAGAAGGCCCATGGTGAGCAGGACATAGACGGCTGCAAGGCGGGCATCGAAAAGCTCAATAGTGCATTCCAAGCGGCGAGTCAGGAAATGTACGCGGCCCAGCAAGAGGCAGGTGCGACTGGTGAACCGGAGGACAGCACTCCAGAGGCAGGCAAAGCAGATCCCGAAGTCACCGATGTGGATTTTGAAGAAGTAAAGTAAAGTTCAACTTTGGAGCAATGAAAAACCCTGGACTCCGGTCCGGGGTTTTTTCGTTTTACCCTTGAACCCTGAACGCGAGGACTTGTTAATACATCCGATGGGAAACGATATTCCGAATCATTGGAAAACACGCGCTAAGTGGGTCTTGGTCTTGATTGGGGCGGCGACATTATGGATGGGATGGCGCGTGTCTCAAATCGGATTCAATTACGATTTTGAAAGCTTCTTCCCGCTGGACGACCCGGAAACCGAGTTCTACCTAAATTTTCGGTCACAATTTGAATCGGACAATGACTTCCTGATTGTTGGCGTAGAGCACCCAACAAGCATTTACCACCCCGCGTTTCTCGAGGAAGTGGAGGGATACGTAGAAGAACTTGAGGCTCTTCCCTACATCGAAGAGGTTATCAGCCCCACACGACTCAATGAACCCGTCAAGCTCGGTCTTACGGTTGTGCAGCGTCCCCTACTGCGCTGGCAAGAGAAAGACGCGCGGACCAAGTTAATTGCCGACTCCACTCGCATCGCAGGACATCCTACCTGGGACGGATCGTTTGTCTCAACTGGAGGCAGGGCGCTCGCCATCCAAGTCAGGCACAAGCAGCTCCTGTCCAAAGCCGGCTGTGACAGCTTGGCCAATGCCATCACCCAAATGGCATCCACTTGGAATCACTCCGTACACATCGCCGGTCGGGCTGTGGCGCAGAAATACTACGTGGACGTCATGCAACGTGAAGTCGCCCTTTTCGTGAGCATTGGATTGGTTCTCGTAGTGGTATTTCTGTGGGTGGCCTTCCAGAGTATTTGGGGGGTGTGCATCCCCTTACTCGTCGTCCTGCTCAGCGGCCTGTGGACGCTCGGCGCTATGGAAATGACTGGCAAATCAATCGATGTCATGACCATTGTGCTTCCCACAATCATCTTTGTGGTCGGAGTCAGCGATGTAGTTCACATTCTATCTCGTTACTATGAAGAGCTGCGGCAAGGCGCCACGCAATTCCAAAGCATACTAGCTGCCTTCAAGGAGGTCGGACTCGCCACCTTTCTGACCACCTTGACGACGGCGGTTGGTTTCCTGACCCTTCTGTCGTCTTCCGTGCAGCCCATTCGCGATTTCGGGGTATACGCCGCAGCCGGGGTCGGCATCGCCTACCTTCTCGCCTTTACATTGCTGCCCTCCATTATGATGCTCTTTCCCGCACCTCGAGTCTCCAACGAAGGAAACGGCGTGATTTGGAACAATTGGCTGCAAAGCGCCTTGCAAACGATGCTTCGTCGCCCCTTGGTCATTGCAGCAGTCACATTAGGCTTTTCGGCCCTTGCAATCCTCGGAACCAGCCGTATCGAAGTGAATAATGTGCTGTTGGAAGACTTGGCTGAGGACGATCCGTTTCGGCAAGAATTTGCATTTTTCGAACGAGAATTTGCAGGCGTTCGGCCTTTCGAATTGTCCATTGCCCTGCCTGCGGGAGAAAGTCCGCTCGACGTAAAGGTGCAAAAAACCATGCAAGACATCACCGCGTATTTGGAGCAGACCTACGGCGTCGGTTCGATTGTGAGCAGTGACCGCATCTTGGCACATGCCAATCGGCTCAACAACGGCGACCAAGACCGTTTCCACCGTGTCCCTGAACAGCAACGTGACATCGACCGTATGGTCCGGACCTTGGCACGTGATGAAAGCACCAGCCCCCTTTCGCTGGTGGTCAACGAGGAAACCAACGTGTTGAGAGTGTTCGGAAAACTCCCCGATCTCGGCGCCCAACATTACCGAGCTCAGGACGAAGCATTCTTCAATTGGTTTGCCGCTGAGCATCCAGATTCTGAGTTGGATCTCCACGTAACGGGAACGGCTCGGTTGATTGATTTGAATATAGGATCTTTAGCTAGTGATATGGTGCTAGGCTTGGCCATTGCTTTTCTCATTGTAGCCCTGATCTCAGGGCTGATGTTTCGCAATGCCTACATGGTTATTATATCGCTCATACCCAATGTGCTTCCATTGCTCATGATCGCAGGGATTATGGGGTGGACCGGGATCAACTTAAAACTTTCCACCAGCATCATCTTCACGATTGCCTTTGGCATCGCCGTGGACGATACGATACACTTCATCAGCAAACTCCGTATCGAACTGGCCAAAGGTAAAGACCTGTTGGAGGCGGTAAAGAGCAGTTTCCTAAATGCCGGAAAGGCCATCATTATTACCAGCATCATCCTTTGCGGTGGGTTCATGACGTTGAGCCTGAGCAGCTTTCTTGGAACCTTCTACATCGGCGTGTTGATCTCGACCACCCTCCTGCTCGCTGTTTTATCGGACCTATTCGTGTTGCCGTGGCTCGTGCTGAGACTACTCCACTGGAAACAACCCAAACACCCAAGCATCCTAAGTAAAATTTTGCGACCTTAGGTGCATGGCATCATCTCGAAGGAAGTTCATCAAAGAGGCCACAGCTGTCGCAGGCACCCTCGGAATTGGAAGTTGGTGGAGCAAGGCATGGTCTCGCCCCCCTGTTCATGCGCAGCTGGAAGGAAGCGGCCGAGCCGTCATGGCTTCTACCTGGAACCACGGCATGTTGGCCAATGATGAAGGCTTTGCCGCACTGGAAGCTGGAGGAAATGCGCTGGACATGATTGAAGCCGGAGCGCGGCTGGTGGAAGCGGATGCCGAGGGATTGAGCGTTGGCATCGGCGGTCTCCCCGATCGGGATGGCCATGTGACGCTCGACGCGTGCATCATGGACCACACACAAAATGCAGGCTCGGTCTGTTTTGTGCAAGACGTAGCCCATCCAATTACCCTCGCGCGCAAGGTCATGGAGAAAACTCCGCACGTAATGTTGGCCGGCGCAGGTGCGGAACAATACGCCCGAGAATTGGGCATGAAACCCACCAACCTGCTGACCGATAAAGCGCGCAAGGCGTGGGAAAAGTGGCAAACCACGTCCAACTACGAACCCGTCATCAACATCGAAAACCACGATACCATCGGTTTGCTCGCCTTGGACCACGCAGGCCGATTGGCCGGTGGATGCACCACCAGCGGGGTGGCGTACAAGATGCATGGCCGCGTGGGCGACAGCCCCATCATCGGAGCCGGCTTGTATGTCGATGGCGCTGTTGGTGGTGCCACCGCAACGGGCCTCGGCGAAGCGGTGATGCGCACCGTTGGCTCTTTTTTGGTTGTGGAATTGATGCGTCAGGGCGCTTCACCGCAAGAAGCCTGTTACGAAGCGGTGCAGCGGATCATCCGCTCCATGCCAACCGACGATTTGCAGGTCGGTTACTTGGCACTTGGTCGCAACGGAGAAGTTGGAGGCCACGCCATTCACGGCGGGTTCAATTATGCCTTTCATCAGCAAGCGGAGCCTAAAGGGACCGTTCAGCGCGTTTTGATTGACGCCTCGCATGGCTAAGCAACGCCCTATCACCGACTCTGCCGCTTCGGCAGGAATCCGACTCATTCGTCCATGGAACGTGCTGATGATTGTGGTGGCCATGGGCCTCATTACCAAATCCTTGCTCCACCCAGCCTTCGGTGGCGAATTACCACCTCACCAACAAGCCCTTCTCGCGCTTGGCACATTGGCCATGGCCGCTTTGGCCGCAGGTGCCAATGTCATCAACGATTACTTCGACGTGGCGGAGGACCGCGTCAATCGACCACACCGAACATTTGTGGGACGGGTTATCACCCGCCGGCAGACCCTGGCACTGAATTACACGCTCACTGGGATTGCCGTGCTCGCCAGCTTCGGCATTGCGGCAGCTGCAAAGAGCGCTGTCCCCGCCCTATGGATTGCCATCTTGGGTGTTCTGCTTTGGGGCTATTCCCCGTGGTTCAAGCGTCGCTTCCTACGCGGCAACCTCATCATCGCATTGTCCGTGGGGCAATTGCCATTGTGGTGCCTGGCGCTGCTGGAATCCCGTTCCTTCGAACGATGGCTAGAGCTCTTCAAGAGCACGGAGGGCAACATTCTGCTCGGCTATGTTGTGCTTTCTGGCTACATCACGTTGCTACGGGAGATCACCAAGGATTGGCAAGATGCAGAGGGCGACGCACTTGCCGGGTACGATACCCTACCGGTGCGTTGGGGGCCAAAGCGCACCAAGTCGTTGCTTCACCGAATGCACTTCGTTGGATGGGTTATGGTTGGGATTGCTTGGTGGGCGTCTATTGCTTTGGTGCAACGACCCTTGGCGCCACTCTTTTTTGCCCTTCCTTTCCTCGCCGTGCACATTCAATTGACTCGAACGCAAGTGGCTTCCGTCTCGGCATGGCAAAAACTGACGTTGGCTGGGGGGCTGCTGTACCTTGCGGGATTTTTATAAATCTGGCAAAGCGTCACGAAATTAACATAAAGGAAGTGAAGGAAATATTTCCTTAACGCCGGGATAGTATTTTGATGAATTACTTAACACGAAACGACATTAAATCATAACATCTGAAAAACATTAACAAGGGTATCGAACACTGAATTTTGGGGACGAATTGTAATTAACACCCAACTAAAATTATCATTGTTATGAAGCACTTGTTAATGGCAGTACTGGCCGCCGCGGCAACATTTGTTGCTCAAGCCCAATGTGACTGTCCCCCGCTCGCTGACAGAACTGAAGTCATTATTGCCGATGACGGTTCTGGAGTAGGCACTTCCACATGGACATGCGACAATACGTACCTCCTCGACGGATACGTATTTGTGAACAACGGACAGGCCCTCACCATTGAGGCCGGTACTGTAGTAAAGGGCATGGCCGGTCAAGGCGCTGACGCAGCTGCATTGATCGTCGCTCGCGGCGGCCAGCTCTTCGCAGAAGGAACAGCCGACTGCGGCATCACCTTCACGTTCGAAGCCGACAACCT
>NZGF01000072.1 GCA_002690915.1 Crocinitomicaceae bacterium | reverse complement strand
AGAGGCTCAGCGGTGGCTTCGCTTTTTATTGCCGTTAGAGCGGCAGGCCGTCGCCAATATCAGTGAGTGGTTGCCTAAACTCTCGTTTCCGATTCGAACCGGCGAGCACAGCCAAACCGCATTTGCCTTTGGTCTCATGTTGGACTGGGCTGAAATTGCCGCGAATGAGGAATTCCATTCGCTGTTGAAAGCCCGAATTCGCGAACTCTATGCGGGCGATGTCGACTGCCCCTTGGCTTATGAGCCCTCAGGACAAGACTTTCTATCACCTTGCCTCGCCGAGGCTGACCTCATGCGACGGGTATTCACCCGGACAGAATTTGCCGAATGGTTAACGCTTTTTTTCCCGACGCTGTCTGCCGAAACAGGTAGCGATTGGCTAGCTCCGGCCGTTGTCACGGATAAAACCGATGGCAAACTTGCACATCTTGACGGCCTCAACACGAGTCGTGCTTGGATGCTTCAGGGAATTATGCACGGACTCCCATCGGGCGATGAACGACGCGCACCGCTCCGCGTGGCCGCTGAAGCGCACCGAAAGGCAGGCCTCGATGCTGTGTTAGGCGACATGCATTACATGGGGAGCCATTGGCTCGGTAGTTTTGCTACCTATCTTGAGACGGCTCGCGGTCACTCGCCAGGGGCAAACCCTTAAGTTATTTAGCGCAGCAAGCCCCAATCCCTGACAGGTAGCGTCGTGACCTATTAGACGCGCTACGAGCAGACCTCGCTTTGTAATGAGGCAGCAACTTTCTTTTTTAATGAGAATGATTTACATTAAATAGTCATTACTGTCCTAGTCGACAAGCGCCGCTTGCCGCGATGTACGCGCATCAAGCACGGCGTCATGGGCAAAAGGCCCTGCATTAACGAGCAAGATCAGTTAGACCACTTAACCCGACTTCGATCCAGTAGGCGCATCAACAGAGCGCCTAGCAGGCGCTCAATCCTAGATCAGCGAAGCATTACCAAATCATCAGCAAGCTTATTGGCAAAGTCATCAACGGACATGGTGCCCAAATCATCACCCTTTTGGGTTCTGACAGCGATCTCTCCATTGTCCATTTCGCGATGGCCTGCTACCAACAAATAGGGTGTCGCCTGAAGCGTGTGCTCACGAATCTTAAAACCGATCTTCTCGTTCCGAAGGTCAGTGGTAACACGAATGCCTCGCGCTTTTAGACGCTTCTCGACGTCTTTGACGTAGTCATCCTGCTTATCGGTGATCGTCATTAACACCGCTTGAACCGGCGACAACCAAACGGGGAATTTCCCCTCGTAATGCTCAATGAGAATGCCAATGAAGCGCTCTAATGAACCAAACAGCGCTCGGTGCAACATGACAGGACGCTTGTCACGGCTCCCGTCTTCGTCCACGTAACTGATTTCAAAGCGCTCAGGCAAATTCATATCAACCTGCAAGGTGCCACACTGCCAGTCGCGCCCAATCGCATCGCGCAATACAAATTCAAGCTTGGGCCCGTAGAAGGCGCCCTCTCCTGGGAAGAGAATGTAGTCCAAGCCCATAACATCGAGCGCGTTACTCAGTGCGCCCTCGAGCTTGTCCCATACCTCGTCACTACCGATACGGTTCTCGGGGCGGGTCGAAAGCTTGATAATTACATCGTCAAAACCGAAATCTTTGTAGATATCTAGCACCAGTCTGACCACGTCGATGCACTCCTGCTCCATTTGCGGCTCGGTGCAGTAAATGTGTGCATCATCTTGGGTAAAGTGGCGTACACGCATGAGTCCGTGAAGTGCACCCGATGGTTCGTAGCGGTGTACTTTTCCAAACTCAGCCATACGCAGTGGGAGATCACGATAACTCTTTAGACCCTGGGCAAACATCGAGACTGACCCCGGGCAGTTCATGGGCTTTAGCGCAAAGATCCGCTCGTCCTCAGTTTGTGTTGAGAACATGTTTTCACGGTAATTAAACCAGTGACCCGAGGTTTCCCAGAGGCTTCGATCCATTACGTCTGGCGTATTGACCTCAACGTAGCCTGCCTCGTCCTGACGCTGACGCATGTAATCAAGTAGCTGCCGAAATAGCGTCCAGCCCTTGGGATGCCAAAAAACCGAGCCCGGCGCATCATCGCTGAAGTGGAAGAAATCGAGTTTACGACCAACTTTTCGATGATCTCGCTTCTCCGCTTCCTCAAGCTGAGTCAGATGCTTGTTGAGCTCCTTCTTGTCGCGCCAAGCTGTTCCATAAATCCGTTGTAAGGTCGCGTTATTCGAGTCACCGCGCCAATAAGCGCCGGCAAGCTTCATCAACTTGAAAGCTTTCGGTAGCTTGCCTGTACTCGGCAAGTGAGGCCCTCGACAAACGTCGAACCAATCACCCTGACGGTAGACTGATACTTCCTCTCCCTCCGGGATGATGTCCTCGATGATCTCGACTTTGTAGCGCTCACCAATGTCACCAAAGGTATGCTTTGCGGTGTCACGATCCCAGACCTCACGCGTAATCGCTAAATCACGATCAACGATTTCAGTCATTCGGTCTTCAATCTTGGTGAGGTCATCCGCCGAGAAAGGTGTCTCACGCGCAAAATCGTAATAGAAGCCGTCATCAATGGCGGGACCAATCGTCACCTGTGTCCCTGGAAACAGTTCTTGCACTGCCTGCGCCATCACATGCGCAGCGTCGTGGCGAATCAGCTCGAGAGCTTCATCGCTCTTTGCCGTTATGATCGAGAGTGCAGCGTCGTCTGTCATAACAAATGACGTATCGACCATCTCGCCATTCACTGTGCCTGCCAGAGCGGCCTTCGCAAGACCCGGCCCAATATCGGCAGCAACATCAAAAACAGAAACGGGAGTATCGAATTGACGAGACGATCCGTCAGGAAGCGTAATTTGCGGCATGTTTGTTACCTCGGTCAGTGGCGGCCCACACTAAAGGCTGCTTGGCTAATATTGTTCATGTTGGGATTGCTTACGCGGCTACAAGTATATGTCGATTTGCAAGCCAGCGTAAGCGAGTAGCGCCCTGCACAAGCCCAGAAGTGACATTGTTGTGGTGATTTAGGCTCGGACTTTGCTCGCTATCACCGCCCGACTGCCATTGCGGCACGCATCTGACCAAGATATCTCACAAAGCAAGATGCGTCACAGAGATAAGGGTCTCATCCGTGCAGAAACGACCTTAGAGGCTTGATGATACCTGTGATTTATCGGGGATGAATACAAAGCCCAAAAGCACTACCCTGATGGACAAATAAAGCCGCATTTATCAATGTAAGTACCCGCTCCCAAACAGCGCACGCTACCGAAAGGAAGTTTTATGTCCGCAATCCGAATCTCTTTTGACGCTTTTCATAAGACGACAAAAACCGTCCTCCAAGCACTGCTGATCGTAGCAGCCTGTCTACCAGCGCTGGTGCTCGCCAATGATGAATCGCTCCCCCGATTTGACGGTATGGATGTATTTGACCTGGAATGGGTCTCCGACCCACAGGTCGCACCCGACGGGAATACCGTAGTTTATATAAGACGATCCAACGACATCATGAGCGATCGCACGCGCTCGCAGCTTTGGCAGATCGACGCGGACGGGAACAATCATCGCCCCCTCCTTTCAACTTCACTATCAACAACCGGGAATGCATCCTCACCCCGATGGTCACCCGATGGCGATCAATTGGCGTTCATCTCCTCAGCAACCGGTTCAGCTCAAATTCATCTTCGATGGATGGATAACGGTGATGTCGCGGTCGTAACACACCTTCAATCGTCGCCCTCCAGCCTTAGTTGGTCACCCGATGGTAAATGGCTGGCCTTTACAATGAATGTCAAAGCTCCTACGGAAACCATCGTAAAGCCGCGACCAAAACCGAAAGGTGCAAAGTGGGCGGACAAAGCGGTCACAGTAAGCACAACGCGTTATCAGTACGACGGTCGCGGTATCGTTGCCCCCTCATATCGACACATTTTTATTGTGCCCGCAGAGGGCGGCTCTGCTCGTCAGTTAACGTCGGGGAACTTTAACCACGGTGGACCGCTTTCTTGGTCACCCGATAGCGAACGAATTTTCTTTTCTGCTTACCGCCAGGATGACTGGGAGCTCGTAAGCGATGAGGCCGATATTTACACTATCGATATTGCCACGCGAGCGCTGACCCAGATTACCAATGGGCCTGGCGCCGAGCGAAGCCCAAACGTGTCTCCTAACGGTCGAATGCTCGCCTTCACCCACGAAGAGCGCCGCCCTCTTGCATTCACACCCGATCGAATCGCTGTTGCGAACCTCGATGGTTCTGATATGCGCATTATCAGCAACGATCTGGATGGCGATGCTCGCGGCCTCATCTGGGCTAGGGACAGTAAATCGATTTTATATACCTACGACGAACGCGGTGAGCGCAAAGTCGGGCAAGCTACGCTTAAAGGAAAACTCAGCGAGGTGGCCGCTGGGGTTGGTGGCACCACTGTAGGCAGACCCTATCTTTCAGGCGGCTTCCATGCGGCGAATAACACGATTGTGTTCTCACACGGCCGCGTCGACCGACCGGCTGATCTCGCCATTATGAAAAAAGGTGAGCGCCAAGTCGTCACAGCCCTGAATGAAGACCTACTCTCGTTCCGACAACTCGGAGAGGTTCATGAGATTGTCTATAACTCCTCATTCGACGGTCAGGAAATTCAAGGCTGGTACATCACGCCGCCTGATTTCGATCCCACCAAGAAATACCCATTGATTCTTGAGATTCACGGCGGACCGCACTCTGCTTATGGTCCTCATTTTTCGGCCGAACTTCAGATGATGGCTGCCGAGGGCTATGTCGTTTTCTACGATAACCACCGTGGTAGCTTGTCCTACGGTGAGGATTTCGCGTTGCTTCTGCAATATAAATACTCGAGCGACGAGGACTTTGCTGACCACATGTCGGGTATCGATGCGTTGATCGAAAAAGGCTTTGTTGACGAGACCAACCTCTTCGTTGCTGGCGGCAGTGCAGGCGGTATCGCAGCAGCTTACGCTGTTGGCCTAACAGACCGCTTCAACGCAGCTGTCGCAGCCAAACCCGTCATTAACTGGGTCAGTAAGACGCTGACCGCGGACTCCATGGTCGGGCAGATCTATCACCAATTTCCCGGCCCCCCATGGGAGCATCTCGATCACTATTGGAAGCGCTCTCCGCTTTCTTTGGTCGGAAACGTGACCACACCAACCATGCTTCTGACGGGAGAAAGTGATCGGCGCACCCCAATCTCCGAGACCGAGCAGTTCTACCAGGCGCTGCGCTTAAGAGGTGTGGAGAGCGTGATGATTCGTATGCCAGGCGCATCGCACGGTATCGCAAGTAGACCGTCAAGACTGATCAGCAAAATTGATCACATACTTGCGTGGTTTGATCGCTATAAGAATCCCGGGAAAGGAGATGAGTCGCAGACTCAGTAACCTGTTAGCTCGAGGTAGCCAACGCCTTCGTGGCTACCCTCGACGGAGACAGGTCCCTCCCAGTAAGGGAAGGCTGTGGCAAGCCAGCTGCCAGGTCGATCCGCGGTCACGGACAAGTCGATATCGAACTTAGGCACTCGCACCCGCCATTCAAGGGGAATGAGTTTCTCGCGATTTTGACTCGAGTTGGAAACATCATCAGCGAGGCTTAGCCGCGTCTCACTGACAGGTTTCATCGTGACGTCACCTGCCTCGAGTGAGACGACCTTCCCCGATTCATTGACTAAGCTACCGCTGATGTAATGCTCGCCGGAGTCGTGACGCAGCTGGTAAACCATCAATGCACTGCCATCATTCAGATGCAGCGATACCCAATCCCATCCCGCCTGATTGTCCGCAAGAGGCTGAGAACTCCACTCTCGATCGAGCCATCCTTTACCCGCAACCTCAACGGGTTTTTCATCCACCCATAAAGTCCCCGCAATGTCGATAAACGGCTGACTGTAGTAGTAACTCGCCTGCCCTAATTCGCTCTTCTGGCTGTAGCCGTTGTTTCCTTGCAAGACCCAGTTGTCCGACGCAGAGAGCGTGAGCGTGAAACGCTGATTATCCGTGCTGGCAGACAACTCGCCAGGAAACGGGGACGCAGCCTCTCCCTGCCAAAGCCAGTCATCCATCCAGGCCTCAAAGCGAGACTGATTGACCCACTCTACACCCGCCTGACCAATACCCCCGCGGGCGAAGCGTTGTGCAAACTCGAAACCCTCCGGCGTTGATATCGCGGTGTGGGCCATCCATGTCTGATTAGATTGCCAGCCACCAGGATTTGGGGCTGGATCCATGGCCTGGCGAAACAAGGTCCAGTGCACCCCATAATCAGTGCCGTCAGCGCCCTTTAAATTAGCTGTGAGATACCACCACTCAATTTTGAAGTTCTCGTGCGGGTAATGATCTGCAGGAAAGTTAAAGACTTTACCCGGCACTACCTTGGCAAAACCCTCCCCTGATTGACGAAGTAGCTGATACGGGTCTTGTGCATAGGCCACCTCCCCCGAAACCACCATGAATCCAAGTAGCGCCAGCAAGCGCGATAATCGTCGCTTAAAAAAAGACACCCTCACTCCCCCGCCAGCTCTTTGAGCGCACCGTTTACTGCCGACCTCTGCCCAAGCGATGCAAGTAGAAAGGCTGCGAGAACAACGGTCGCAACCACCGCAAATAAAAATACGATGGGCGCTGCATCAATCACAACCGGCATGGTCCAACCGAAAGAAATCACATTGATCTTGTTAATCAGCAACCAGGAGAGTGCTATCCCCAGCGGCAAAGACAAAAACATGACCACGCCGGTCATGAGAATCATTGGAAACCCGGATACCAAAAAGAATGTTGGCCATGTCGCGCCCAGTGAGCGCCATAGCGCATATTCTGAGCGACGAATTTGATAAACAGCGAGCAGCGACGCAAAAATGGCAATGGCCGCAACCAAGAGAGTCAAGGTATTAAGCGCGCGGGTGATAGCAAAGGTGCGATCAAAAATGGCCATTGATATGGCCAGCACATCTCGCTGAGATACCCAAGACCCCGGTTCAACGCCGAGCTCGGTTAAGCCCAACTCAGCAGTAGCTAAACTCTCATCGGCAATCCACAGCCCCCAACCCTGCTGCTTCGCATTGGGGAACAACTCGAGAAGGCGCTCGGTTGGCAGATGCAGCGCGTAATTGACGTTTCCGTAGTCGTGAAAAAAACCTAACACCTCAAAGCTGCGTTCACCGAGGGCTGTCATTAGTTCAAAAGAATCGCCGACCTCAATACCCGCCAAATATCTGAGTTGTTCATTCGCAAACACCTTTTCAGTGCTAGCGAACTCATTACTGGCAGGTGCGGATGCGGATGCGGATGAGGCCACTGAATTGCTTATCGACCCACTGCTAGACCCAGCCTCTTCGGATACCTTTACCGCAGACCGACCACCCGCTTCCCCTGTCGAAGTCGCACTGTTCAGGCGGTTGTCGTTAGTCACCACAGATCCTAAAGTTTGGGGAGCTTCGTTGCCGGCGATCCAGCGTTCAAAAGCATCCGGCGCACCGTCGATAACATTTGTCGCCGTGAAATCGGGTGCGTCGACATCTACTCCAACGATCGTTATTTTCCGACCTGAAAACGTCGTATCGATTTCTCTTCTTTGATGCGCACTTTGCACCCAGCTTTGCTGGCTTATCGACTCGGGCTCAAGCACCCCTGCGGTAACATAAATATCGGCAGAAAGCCGAGTCTCGAGCCAGTTAGTTAAGGCGATACGAAAACTGCCTACAAGGGAAGTAACGCCAATGTTTGCGATCAGCGTCAGCAGTAATGCCATCATAGCGAGGCGCAAATGCGGCAACTGGAAACGGACATCAGAAAGTGCCCAACGCCCCATCCAATGATGGCCCAGCCCTAGATTTCCAACGACCACAATGAGCACGATAATGCCTGGAAGCAGCGCTATTCCCGCAAAAAGAACCAGCGCAAGTAAAGCGAACCCTTGGACGACGGTGCCGGCTAGGGGATAGGCCATAAAGGCAATCACCAAAAGAGAAATCCCTACAAACACCGAGAGCCGCTCCCCTTGCGATAGCACGCCGCCAACAGCTGAAGCCTCGTTTGAAGCGCGCCCGGCAACAGCAGGGTTATCAATAGACCGAATGAGCGGTAGGACCATAGCGAGTAAGAGACCCGATAGTGCGAGCAACAAGGCCTGCCAAAACAGATCCGCATTAAAAACAGGCTGGCTCGATACAGATGCGCCGTAAATATTTTGTAGCGTCGCGGCCACAGCCGGCATCAGAGCGGCACTTAATGGTTGTGCCAAGAGCGTGCCTAGCACGGCGCCCAACAAAGCCCAAAGTGATGCCTCAATTAATATTGCTGCTATCACGGCGCTTTTACCCGCGCCTAAGTCAGTTAAAATCCCTAGCGTTTGGCGCCTCGCATGGAGCGAGAAATGTACTGCGTTAAAGACGATGAATGTCCCAACAACAAACGACAATAGTCCAAGCGCTGTGAGATTGGTGTGCAAGCTCTGGGTGAGTTGGGTGAGATCGAGTGCCTCAGAGTT
>NZGF01000071.1 GCA_002690915.1 Crocinitomicaceae bacterium | reverse complement strand
GCCTGCATGTCGGTGTCAGCTTGGTCGCTGTCAGCCTCATTCTGATCGATATCAGCCTGCATGTCGATGTCAGCTTGGTCGCTGTCAGCCTCATTCTGATCAATGTCAGATTGCAATGCTGAATCAGCAGCGTCCATTTGTCCTTTTGATGCGAGTTGATTTGCAGCAGTTGCATCCGCCGCAGAAACATTACCTGTTACGCTTAAGTTCGCTCCCATCGTCGTCTCCCCAGCGACATCAAGAGTAGAACCGGCTGTAACCGCTCCGTTCAAAGCGCTTGTTTCGTATACGACCAGGTCACTAGCATTCAATTGGTTAATCGTACCGGATGGTGAAGTAATGTTCGACTCAACGGTTACGTTTTGAATCGCAGCATTATCAACGTCGATGTCCTGTGCATCCATAGCATCGAAAGAAGCCGTTGAAGCAATCATATGTCCTGCCTCGAGTGCACTGTATGGGTCTTCCAAAGACACGGTATTCCCGGTGTTCTCAAAGTAATCAAGATCCTCCAAAATATTTTCAACATCGAGAGGCGTATTTGCCGTGCCTTCAATCAAACCGAGCAAGTATGCATCATACTCATCCAAAGCGTCGTCAGCATCTGATCGAGCTGTGATTTCATTCGCAATGGCATTGGCGTTAATCTGCGATTGTTGCTGGTTATTAATGTCCGCAATCAAGCGCATTTGAGCTTCTGCTTCCAATTGCAAGTCCAACAATGCGATATCGTCATCGTTTGCTAAGATTTGACCAGAAAGAGTAGCGTCAGCAGCAACAGAAGAAGCTGCGTTATCATCAATCTGTGTCTGCAAGTTAGCATCAGCGGCAGCGCCAGCTGATGATTCAGCAGCATCAGCTGCGGCGTTAGCCGCAAGATCCGCATAAGCCTGAGCAACAACTACAGCGCTAACTGAGTCTTGTGCAGCGTCATAAGCAGCGAGTGCAGCATCAGCAGCAGCGCCAGCGGCAGATTCAGCAGCGTCGGCAGCAGCATTGGCAGCTAGAGCAGTAGTCAAATCTGCATCTGCCGCGTCGCTGTCCGCATCATTCGTTGTGATTTGGCTTTGCAAATCAGCGTCAGTGGCAGCGCCAGCAGCTGATTCAGCAGCGTCGGCAGCGGCATTGGCCGCAAGATCCGCGTAAGCTTGAGCAACAACCACAGCGCTAACTGAATCTTGTGCAGCGTCGTAAGCGGCGAGTGCAGCATCAGCAGCAGCGCCAGCGGCAGATTCGGTAGCATCGGCAGCAGCATTGGCAGCTAAAGCAGCAGCGCCAGCGGCAGATTCGGTAGCATCGGCAGCAGCATTGGCAGCTAAAGCAGCAGCCAAATCGGCATCTGCAGTATCACTGTCAGCTTCGTTCTGATCAATGTCAGCTTGAGCTGAGTTCAATGCCGCATCCAAAGCCATGTCTGCAGCAACCATGTTAGCGTCTGCAGCAACATAATTCGCACCGTCATATCCCGGGTGTGTTGGAACGTTATTTACAGATCCAACAGTCGATTCAACGAAGCCCATATCTGCGGCAGAAGCAGCAATGCGGAATTCGTTATCAGCTACATCTGCTGCATTTGCAGAAATGTCTGAGGTTGCCTGAGCAATTTCAGTATCATTCGATGTGATTTGACCTTGCAAATCGGCATCAGCAGCAGCGCCAGCAGCTGATTCAGCAGCATCGGCAGCAGCATTCGATGTGATTTGGCTTTGCAAATCAGCGTCAGTGGCAGAGCCAGCAGCTGATTCGGCAGCATCGGCAGCGGCATTGGCCGCAAGATCCGCGTAAGCTTGAGCAACAACCACAGCGCTCACTGAGTCCTGTGCAGCGTCGTAAGCGGCGAGTGCAGCATCAGCAGCAGCACCAGCAGCTGATTCAGCAGCATCGGCAGCAGCATTGGCAGCTAGAGCAGCAGCGTTGTCCGCAATCGCGGCTTCATTGGCTGCAATGCTCTGACCCAACATGACGTCTGCACTTTGTAGAGCAGCAATTTCACTGTCGTTGGTGTCAATTTGCCCTTGCAAATCACTGTCCGCATTCGCTCGGGTCGTCGCCTCGTCCTGTATGGCTTGGGCGTTGACAGCATCTGCGCTATCTACATATGGTTGTGTGGCAGCTTGCTCTCCATTGATAGACAGATTAGCCAAAGTGGCTGTGCCGTCTACATTTAAAGAACCATCAACGTCTAAAGAAGAGTTTGATCCAAGCGCACGGCCTTCGAAGAATGTCATTTGCTCGACTTGTGCAGCCTCTGCAATCATGTCTTCGAAATCGGCGTTGTTGGCGCTGAGGTAGTTGAATAAACCTGTGGCGGCACTGAACACACCTGTGATATCAAGATCACCCGTGACGTTCAAGTCTTCAACTGTTATACCATTTGCACCAACAGTGATCACCGACAGCAAGTCGCCGAGATCAGCCGTGTTAGCAGCAACACTAGATTGCAAAACCGAAATGTCACCATCGTTGTCTTGAATCAAGCCCAACAGGTAAGCATCTTGGTCTACACTCTCCGCAATGGCATCTGAGAGGCCGGAAGTCAATGCCGAAACATCACCTTCCAAAGCGTCTAGTTGCGTTTGGAGAGCTGCAATCTCTTCTTCTTGCCCGTTCAACGCATACATTGCGATTGGAACAGCTTCGACGTCTACGTCTCCGAAAGAGGCGTATCCGGCTCCGGCATCCACTTCAATTCCGAAGTGCAAGCCAGCAGCTGACCAGTCCACAACGCTTAGAGCGCCATAGCCGGGAGTAACCGCGCCATCACCAATGGTGAGGGCAAGGTTGCCGAATTGATTGGTTAATACGCTGGCGTGATTTTCTTGCCACAAGACAGCGTCGTCAGCCCCGTAAAGGGTAACGCGCACATCGAGTTCGGCGTCCGCCAGTGGATCGCCGTCGGCATCACGGGCAACCGCCTGGTAGGCGATGCCAGGGTCCTGCGCTTGCAGGACCGTCAGAGCTCCAAATAAACAGAGCAGGGAGAGGAAAAGTGTTCGCATCACTTTATCTTGGTTAAGATTTCAGAATTCGAATATACAAGAAAAATCTCGATAAACAACCAAACGAATGCGACAAATTTCTATTAACCGTCGGTCAAATCGAATTTTATACAACGCTACAATAAGCGTCGAAGCCTCGATTTACCCGGAATGGCTAGCTTTCATGCGGGAAGAGCACATTCCGAAAATTTTATCCACTGGTTGTTTCTCAGGATATAAAATTTGTAGAATGGTCGACGAAACGACGAAAAGCTATACTGTAGCTGTGCAATACTTCTCGGTCAATTCAGATAAATTCAGAATTTACCAAACACAATTTGCCCCTGATCTGCAGGAAGAATACCTTGCACGATTTGGCTCAATTGCACCTGCTTTTCGAACCGTCCTGCATGCATTAGAAGAGGGCGAAGTCGTTGCTGACATTAATCGCTCTGAAAACTAATTCCCCCTAATCCACGCACTATGCCCGCCAAATCCAACGGAGTAAAAGCTAAGAAATACCTAGGCCAACACTTCCTGGAAGATCCCTCCGTCGCCGAACGCATTGTGGAAGCTATTCAAACGGAACAGCCTGAAGCCTGTATCCTCGAAATTGGACCGGGAACAGGCGCACTCACGCGGCCACTCATTCAACGTTTCGGACTGCAGGTATTGGCACTTGATATCGACGAAGAAAGCGTTCGCTTTCTCCTACAACAGGCATGGGTTCCCACGCAGTGCATAAAAGTTGGCGACTTCTTGCGCATGCCATTGGAACGCGTGGCTTCCAGTGGTCCGCTGGTCATAGTAGGCAACTTCCCTTACAACATCAGTTCACAGATTCTTTTCAAGTTCCTTGATTGGAAGGACCATGGAATCGAGTTGGTAGGAATGTTCCAGAAGGAAGTCGCAGAACGAGTGTGTGCCGACCATGGATCCAAGACGTATGGCATCCTAAGCGTTTTGGTTCAGGTTTATTACGAGGCTGAATACTTATTCACTGTTCCTCCCCGGGTATTCAATCCGCCGCCGAAAGTGAACAGTGGCGTGTTGCGGCTACAGCGTCGGACCGAATGGCCGGAGGATGTCGCCTATACTGACCTCAAACGCCTCGCCAAAGCGGCATTCAACCAACGCCGCAAAACCTTACGCAACTCCCTGCGGGCCGGTGGATTCGACGTCGACGGAATAGATGAAGCTACCCTCAAATTACGCCCGGAGCAACTTTCTCCTGAAGCGTTTGTGAATTTGATGCGCCAGCTCGGTTCACAGTAAGGACCAATCCCTCCTATCTTGACAGTGGTTTTGCAATGAACAACTCCACCCATGTCGAAAGCGATTACCCTCCAAGAATTCATAATGGATACGCAGGCTCAGTTTCCCTTCGTATCCGGACAACTCACTCGATTGCTCACGGACATCGGTGTAGCTGCCAAAATTGTTAACCACCAGGTCAACCGCGCGGGCCTCGCTGGCATCCTCGGCACTTCAGGAACCCAGAACGCCCACGATGAAGATCAGCAGAAACTGGATGTTTTTGCCGACAGAACATTCATGCGCATCCTGACTGCTGGAAAATCCGTTGCCGGAATTGGTTCAGAGGAACAAGAAAACTGCATCCTATGCGGCGATACGGGCCGCCAAGGCAAGTACGTTGTCATGATTGACCCCTTGGACGGCAGTTCGAACATCGACGTCAACGTTTCCATCGGAACCATATTCAGCATCTACCGCCGAATCACCCCGCTTGGTGAGCCCTTACAGGATGAGGACTTCTTGCAGCCGGGGTCGGAACAAGTGGTGGCCGGATACATCCACTATGGCTCCTCCACCATGTTGGTGTACACGACCGGCAGCGGAGTCAACGGATTCACATTGGACCCGGCAGTAGGCGAGTTCTTTCTCTCACACCCCCAAATGGCATTCCCAGAAATGGGCACCATTTACTCCATCAATGACGCCCTCATCGACTCTTCGCCGCTGGCCGTGAAGCGATTTATCACCGGTTGCCGAGAGGCAACGAGCGATGGACTCAAAGCCCGCTACATCGGCAGCCTGGTCACCGACTTCCACCGCAACCTGATCAAAGGGGGTATTTACCTCTACCCCAGCACTGCCTCAAATTCGCAGGGAAAACTCCGCCTTACCTATGAATGCAACCCGCTTGCGTTCCTCGCTCAGCAAGCCGGTGGAACAGCTGAAGACAATGCCGGGGACATTTTGACCAAGCAGCCGAAACATTTGCATGAGCGATCGCCTTTTTATGTTGGAAGTATTAACATGGTCCACGGTCTGCGATCGTGTTGGCTCGACACCGAAAAGTCGGGCTAAATTTGACCCTGATAGCTGGCGAAATGCGTGTTGACGACCTCTTGAATTTTTACCGAGCCGACCAACGGGCTCGCATGCTCAGCACATGCTGGGAAAACGATAGCTCAAAAACTGAACTGAAAGGAATTGTGGGGTCGGCGCCCGCATTGCTGGCTGCCTCGATCTTGAGTCCAAACAGTGTCACTGCAGATGAACCCGCGCTGCGCGATGCCCCTAGCCATCTGTTTGTCCTGGATGACAAGGAATCCGCTGCCTACTTCCTCAATGACCTACAACAACTAATTGGCGACACACATAACGTGCTGTTTTTCCCGCGCTCTGCGAGGGTTCCCTACCAAGAGGAGGTAACAGAGAACGCCAACATCGCGATGCGCGCTGAAGTCCTGAACGAGATAAACCGCCATGGCAAGGGGCTTGCCATTGTCACCTTTGGCGAGGCGATTGCTGAGCAAGTCATCAGCAAACGCGAGCTGTCCGAACAAACCTTCGCCCTCGCCTTGGGAGAAAAGTATACCATGGACTTCCTCGATGAAGTATTCCTCGAGTACAGGTTCAACAAAGTAGATTTTGTATACGAGCCTGGTCAGTATGCGGTACGCGGAGGCATCTTGGACGTATTCTCCTACTCGTTTGACCATCCGTACAGAATCGAATTTTTCGGTGATGAAGTTGAATCCATCCGGAAATTCGATCCCAGCTCCCAGCTCAGTGTCAACAAGATGACCCGCGCGGTGGTAGTTCCGAACATCGGAGACCAGAGCCTGCACGAATCCGTCGAGCCGCTTTTCAACTTCATTCCTGCAGATACGCGCATCTGGATGGCCGATGCCAAACGCACCGAACGCCAGTTGGAAAAGAGCATGGAACGCGCCGAAAGTGCCTTTGAACGGGTATCTGATTCGGTAAAATTCACCCCGCCAGAATCGCTTTTCGTTCGACCGGAACGGCTAGAGACGCTGCTTAAACCCTTTCACGTCGTGGAGTTTGACGGGGGTACTTCGTTCCCGAACCGGATGATTATCGATTGGGACATGATTCCACAACCCAGTTTCAATAAGAACTTCGACCTAATTACCTCAAATTTACAAGCCAACCATCGCCAAGGCTACCATAACGTCATTGTCGCGGGACAAGCCACGCAAATCGAGCGACTTCATGATATTTTCGCTGACCGTGAAGCCGAAGTCCCGCATCATCCCATACCTATTGAGTTGAGTCAGGGTTTTGTCGACAAATCGCTAAAATTACTTGTCTACACGGACCACGAGCTTTTTGAGCGCTACCACCGCTTCCGCCTTAAGGAAGGATTCAAAAAGAGCAAGCAAGCCCTTACACTCAAAGAACTTTCAGCCCTTCAGCCCGGAGACTATGTCGTACACATCGACCATGGCATAGGCCAATTCGGAGGCTTGCAGAAAATCGATGTCAACGGGAAGGAACAAGAAGCCATTCGATTAAGCTACCGTGGAGGCGACGTTCTGTACGTCAACATCCATTCTCTGCACCGCATTTCGAAGTACTCATCAAAGGAGGGCACCGCTCCAAAAATCAGTAAGCTAGGCACCGGGACCTGGGCGGCGACAAAGGCCAAAACCAAGTCGCGCGTCAAGGAGCTTGCGTTTGATCTACTGAAATTATACGCAAAGCGTAAGTCATCAAAAGGGTTCACGTTCTCTCCTGACAATTATATGCTCCACGAACTGGAGGCGAGTTTCATGTTTGAAGAGACCCCAGATCAACGAGCCGCCATCCACGCGGTCAAAAAAGACATGGAACGCTCCACACCCATGGACCGATTGGTGTGCGGTGATGTAGGCTTTGGAAAAACAGAGGTTGCCATCCGTGCAGCCTTCAAAGCCGCTGCTGACGGGAAGCAGGTCGCAGTGCTAGTTCCCACGACAATCTTATCCATGCAACACTACCGAAGCTTCACCCGACGGCTACGAGATTTTCCCGTTACAGTGGATTACATCAACCGATTCAAAACAGGAAAAAAACTCACCGAAACGGTCAATAAATTGAAAGCTGGTCAAGTCGACATTTTGATTGGAACACATGCCCTTGTCGGAAAGCGCGTTGAATTTAAAGACCTTGGCCTGTTGGTCATAGACGAGGAACAGAAGTTCGGAGTAGCGGTCAAGGAGAAGCTCAAAACCATCCGGGCGAATGTGGACACTTTGACCCTGACGGCCACTCCCATTCCTCGAACACTTCAATTCAGTTTGATGGGTGCGCGCGATTTGAGCACCATCGCCACCCCGCCCCCTAATCGCCAACCAGTAGAAACAACGCTTTCGCCGTTCAACGAAGAGGTAATTCGGGATGCCGTTTCGTACGAACTCAGCCGCGGGGGTCAAGTTTATTTCGTTAACAACCGCGTCAAAAATATCCAAGAAGTAGCCGGCATGATCTCGCGACTCGTTCCTGACGCGCGCATCGGAATTGGCCACGGACAAATGGACGGCAAGCAACTCGAAGATGTCATGGCGAGGTTCATCGACGGTGCCTTCGACGTGCTGATTGCCACCACGATCATTGAGTCTGGAATTGATATCAGCAATGCCAATACAATGATTATAAACGACGCGCATCAGTTTGGGCTCAGTGACCTGCATCAACTCCGAGGCCGGGTCGGCCGCTCGAACAAAAAAGCTTTCTGCTATCTCCTCTCGCCCCCGCTAAGTTTATTGCCTGACGAAAGCCGAAAACGGCTGCAGGCGATCGAACAATTCAGCGACTTGGGGAGCGGTATCCAAATCGCCATGCGCGACCTCGATATCCGGGGCGCCGGTGACTTGCTTGGCGGCGAACAAAGTGGATTCATTTCGGAGTTGGGCTTTGATATGTACCAAAAAATCTTGGCCGAAGCGGTGCAAGAGCTAAAACAGGAGTCGTTTGCTGAGTTGTTTGAAGAGGAGAATAAAGCCAGCCAGCGCTTTGTAGTCGAAGCGGCCATTGAAACAGATTTCCAGCTCATGATTCCAGACCACTTCGTTTCCGATATTCCCGAGCGGATTTCCCTCTACCGCGAGCTCGATGACCTGGACAAAGCATCAGATTTGGTGGAATTCAAAGAACGCCTGGAAGACCGTTTTGGCCCCTTGCCACGAGAAACCGAAGACCTCATTGAAACCATTCGGTTGCGCTGGTTGGCAGAATACCTCGGCATGGAAAAAATTATGCTTAAAGGTGGAAAAATGATCGCTGCTTTCATTGCCGATGAGGACAGCCCTTTCTTTCAGGGATCGACATTTGCGCGCATCCTAAACTACCTTAAGCACCATGCTCGAGATACCAAGATGTACCAGCGCAACAACGCCTTGCGCATGAGCATCGAAAACATCACCAGCCCCCTCGCAGCATTGCGAGTGTTGGAAGATATTGCCGGATTACGGGCGGATGAAGCCGCACCGGATTACAATCCACCTGAAGCCATTACCGATGGGGAGTAAGCCCGTCTCTGATTTTGCAGTGATGGACTTTTCATCGCAGCAACGCTTCGTCGATGGTCAAATCCTGCTCATCGATAAACCATTGGAATGGACATCCTTTGATGTGGTCAATAAGCTCCGTTGGGCGTTGCGCAATCGGCTCGGAGTGAAAAAATTCAAGGTTGGCCACGCCGGCACCCTTGATCCGCTCGCCACGGGTGTGCTGGTCATATGCACCGGTTTAGCCACCAAAGCAATTGAAGGCCTCCAGTCCGATTCCAAATCCTACGCGGCCACCATTCGACTCGGCGCCAAAACACCCTGCCTCGATGCCGAGTTACCAGTAAGCCAGTGGATTGATGCTCAACACATCAATCGCGAATTGGTGCTCGCTGCAGCCGCCAAACAGACCGGTTCCATTGACCAAATGCCCCCACTCTACAGCGCAAAAAAAGTCCAAGGTCAAAAAGCCTATGCCGTTGCACGAAAAGGCGGCGAAATCGAGCTCAAGCATGCAACAATCGAGGTTTCAAGGTTTGAAATCGGTACCGTAGAAGCCCGCTTAATCAACGGCAACGCAGTGGTCGATGTGACCGCTAAGATCGACTGTTCGAAAGGCACCTATATCCGTGCCATCGCGCGTGATCTTGGTGACCACCTTGGGGTCGGCGGGCACTTGATTGGCCTCCAAAGAACGCAGAGCGGAACGTTTGGAATCGGCCAGTGCAAGCCGTTGACGGACGTGCTGTCCGCCATCGAGACGACCCCGGTTTGACTAACCCCGGTGGCTGTTGACCTTTGATTGCGAATTTCTTAGCTTTGCCGCCTTACACCGCGCCATGAAGTTATCCTCTTTCAAATACGACATCTCACCTAACCTCATCGCTAAACGGCCCCTCGATAACCGAGACGACAGCCGCTTAATGGTGGTGGACAAGGACTCCGGAAAAATTGAGCACAAAATGTTCAAAGACATTCTGGATGAATTCGACGAAGGTGACGTATTTGTAGCCAATGACACCAAAGTTTTCCCTGCCAAACTGTACGGCAACAAAGAGAAGACTGGTGCCGTCATCGAGGTGTTTTTGCTGCGTGAGCTCAATCGCGAAAGCATCCTTTGGGATGTACTGGTCGACCCAGCGCGAAAAATCCGCATCGGCAACAAACTTTACTTTGGGGAAAACGACGAATTGGTGGCGGAGGTCATTGATAACACTACGTCACGAGGCCGCACCTTGCGGTTTTTATTTGACGGCTCCTATGAAGAGTTTATGGAGGTCATCTCTAAACTCGGTGAAACCCCCATCCCTAATTACCTGGAACGAGATGCTGAAGCCGAAGACCGGGAGCGTTTCCAAACTATATACGCTGACAAACTTGGTGCGGTAGCCGTGCCAACAGCCGGTCTGCACTTCTCAAAGCAATTGCTGAAGCGCCTTGAAATCAAGGGCATCGACCTAACTTTTTTGACCTTGCACATCGGCTTGGGTACGTTCCGCCCCGTCGAGGTGGAAGACCTCACGAAACACAAGGTGGATTCAGAACAACTCATCATTCCTGAAGATTGCGTTGCTCGCGTTAACCGTGCTATAGCTGAAGGCCGTCGGGTTGTATCTGTCGGGGCAACCGCAATGCGGGCCATGGAGACATCAGTAAGCACGACGGATACCCTAAAGCCCTTCAATGGATGGACCAACAAGTTCATTTTTCCGAAATATAACTTTAAGATTTCCGACGCGCTGATCACAAACTTCCACACGCCACAAAGCACGCTGCTCATGCTAAGCTCAGCGTTTGGCGGCTACGATCTCGTGATGGAGGCGTACAACGAAGCAATGAAGGAGAAGTACCGCTTCTTCGCTTATGGCGACGCGCTGCTAATTCGATGAGTCTCGAGGGCCGTTGAACTCGCCGTTTTTGCAAAATTTCTGCTGTTTATTGGCGACAGATAAACGAACTTCGTGGGAACCCAATGGTTATTGCGATATGAACTTCTTATTCTCTCCTCTCAAAGCCGCACTCGGCTTGGTCTCTGCCCTCGCCCTCGGCGTTTTCTTGACAAGCGCTGGCATCACTGGGGCCCAACCTGAATTGGCCCTCGGTTCAAAAGCCCCGCTTGCCGACATGCTCATGATGAACGTCAATGGCACACAAATGAGTCTCAATTCCGCCGCAGGTCCTGACGGATTACTCGTGGTATTTAGCTGCAACACCTGCCCATTTGTGGTGGGTAACGGTGAAAAGAGCGATGGCTGGGAAGGCCGGTACAACGAGACGGCCATTTTTGCCAAAGAAAACGGCGTTTCCATGGTATTGATTAACTCCAATGAAGCGAAACGGGACAATTACGACAGCATGGACGCAATGAAGGCACACGCAAAGAAGAACGATTACGGTATGCCCTACCTGCTTGATGCCAACCACCAAATTGCCGATGCATTTGGGGCGTTGAAAACGCCGCACGTCTACCTCTTCGACGGTAACATGAACCTCGTATACCGCGGATCCATTGACAACAACGTGAGTGACGCTGAAGCGGTCACGGAGCGCTACGTGCAAGACGCCATCTCCGACGTTGCCAGCGGCAAGCCGGTCGGCACGGCTGAGACCAAAGCAATCGGCTGCTCCATCAAGCGCGTTTCTAAATAATTAGAGGGGAAGGTTGCCGTGCTTCTTGCGCGGCAGGGCATCCACTTTGTTCTGGAGCATCCCGAATGCTCGAATCAGCTTGGCCCGGGTGTTGTGTGGAAGGATAACCTCGTCCACATAACCTCGGGCCGCTGCATTGTATGGGTGAGCGAATAGTTCCGCGTACTCCGCTTCCTTCTCCTTCCAAATCGCCTCCGGATCTTCGGAAGCCGCAATCTCGCGTTTAAAAATGATTTCAGCTGCCCCCTTTGCGCCCATGACCGCTATCTCCGCCGTAGGCCACGCATAGACCAGGTCGGCGCCGATGTGCTGGCTGTTCATGACATCGTAGGCACCACCGTAGGCTTTCCGCGTAATCACCGTGATACGGGGTACGGTCGCCTCACTGAAAGCAAACAACAGCTTGGCGCCGTTGGTGATAATGCCGTTCCATTCTTGGTCCGTTCCGGGAAGAAAGCCGGGGACGTCCTCGAATACCAGCAATGGGACGTTGAAGGCATCGCAGGTACGAACAAATCGCGCCGCCTTCGTCGAGGCATTGTTATCCAATACCCCTGCAAGAAACGCAGGTTGGTTCGCGACAATCCCGATACTCTTGCCGGCAAGCCTTGCAAACCCACACACGATATTTTCCGCGTAGTCCTTTTGAACCTCTGTAAAGGTGCCTTGGTCGCACACCTGATTCACCACCTCACGCATGTCGTAGGGCTGCTGCGAGCTATCAGGCACAATTGCATCAAGTATTGGTCGCTGCTCATCGCCTGGGGCATACACCAAGGCCTCAGGATCCTCCTCGCAATTCTGCGGGAGGAAGTTGAGCACCTTTTTGAGGTGTTGGATAACGAGGGCTTCGTTAGCCGCAGTGAAGTGCGTAACACCTGACTTACTCGCATGCGTTTTCGCCCCGCCCAACTCTTCGCTCGTTACCTCCTCGTGGGTCACAGTTTTGACCACATTTGGGCCGGTCACGAACATATAACTGGTGCCTTCCGCCATGAAAATAAAATCCGTCAAGGCCGGCGAATAAACCGCACCACCTGCGCAGGGCCCAAGGATAGCACTCAGCTGTGGAATCACGCCGCTGGCGCGTACGTTACGGTAAAAGATGTCCGCATAACCACCGAGTGACACCACGCCCTCCTGGATGCGGGCCCCTCCACTGTCATTAAGTCCTATGAGAGGTGCGCCGTTTTTCATGGCTAGATCCATGACCCGGCAAATTTTCTTCGCGTGGGACTCTGCCAGCGATCCGCCTAGCACCGTAAAATCCTGCGAAAAAACGTACACCAACCGGCCGTTGACCCGGCCATATCCCGTAACCACACCGTCGCCTAAAAACTGCTGCTTGTCCAACCCAAAGTTGGTCGAACGGTGCTTCACGAGCATCCCTAATTCTTCGAAACTATCGGGATCTAAAAGTAAATTTAGGCGTTCACGTGCCGTCAATTTGCCCTTGGCGTGCTGAGCTTCAATGCGCTTCTCCCCGCCTCCTTGCAACGCCATTTCACGCAATTCACTGAGCCGATTTCTGTGCTGTTCCATGAGACAAATCTAAGGACATGGTCGCCTAGGAATGACCGCGGTTCAAGCCGTACCTTTGGTTGTCTGAAAAAAAATATTCAGAAACCATGCATCGAACGCATACTTGCGGCGAACTGCGCGCCGAACACGCAGGCCACTCCGTCACCTTGAGCGGTTGGGTTCAACGCACACGCGACTTAGGCGGAATGACCTTCGTCGATGTTCGTGATCGCTATGGTCTGACCCAATTGGCTTTCAACATGGACTCCAACCAAGCGCTTTGCCTGAGCGCAAGGAAGCTTGGCCGAGAATTTGTTATTAAAGCGACAGGACTCGTCAAAATCCGAGAATCCAAAAACGCCCAAATCCCCACCGGTGACATCGAAATCGAAGTCACTCAACTCGACGTCCTGAACGCAAGCAAGACGCCGCCATTCACCATCGAAGATAACACCGATGGTGGCGATGATCTGCGCATGCAATACCGTTACCTCGACCTGCGTCGGAAGCCCGTGCAACTTAACCTCATGCTCCGCCATCGGTTGAGCATCGAAACGCGCAAGTACCTCGATGGCGTCGAGTTCATCGAAGTGGAGACACCCTACTTAATTAAGTCGACGCCCGAAGGCGCGCGGGATTTTGTCGTGCCTTCACGCATGAATCCCGGGCAATTCTACGCCCTGCCTCAAAGCCCACAAACTTTCAAGCAGTTGCTGATGGTCAGCGGTTACGACCGCTACTACCAGATTGTAAAGTGCTTCCGTGACGAAGATCTGCGTGCCGACCGTCAACCCGAATTCACCCAGATCGATTGCGAAATGGCCTTTGTGGAGCAGGAAGACGTGCTTCAAACCTTCGAACGACTCGTTCGCCACCTATTCAAGAAAGTCCTTGACGTCGATATCGATGCGTTCCCGCGCATGACATACGATGATGCAATGGAGCGCTACGGAAGTGACAAACCCGATGTGCGCTTTGGCATGGAATTCGTGAACTTCGGACCGGTCACACAAGGGCAAGGGTTCGGCGTATTCGATAACACTGAGGCTGTGTTGGGCGTTGTGGCGCCAGGTTGCGCGAACTACACCCGTAAGCAACTCGATGCATTGACCGATTGGGTCAAGCGACCGCAAATCGGTGCTAAAGGATTGGTGTACTGCAAAATCAACGAAGACGGCAGCTTCAAATCAAGCGTAGACAAGTTCTTCGCCGCCGACAAACAGGCCGCTTGGGCGGCCCACTCCGGTGCCAAAGCAGGAGACCTAATCCTGATGCTTTCCGGTGATTTAAACCACGTCCGCCGGCAACTGAATGAGCTTCGCCTCCACATGGGAAGTGCCCTCGGTTTGCGGGATCCGAAGGTCTTCAAACCTTTGTGGGTGGTCGATTTTCCACTCCTCGAATGGGATGAAGATACCGAGCGGTACCACGCCATGCACCACCCCTTCACATCGCCCAAACCCGAGCATTTCGACCTCATCGATTCCGATCCTGGAGCTGTTCGTGCAAACGCTTACGACATGGTTATAAACGGCGTAGAAATCGGCGGCGGTTCCATCCGGATCCATGACAAAGCGATCCAGGCTCGGATGTTCGATCTGTTGGGCTTTACTCCAGAAGAGGCAGAAGCTCAGTTTGGCTTCTTGATGAATGCTTTCCAGTATGGAGCGCCTCCTCACGGAGGACTGGCACTCGGATTCGACCGGTTGTGCTCGCTCTTTGGCGGCAGCGATTCCATTCGGGACTTCATCGCATTCCCCAAGAATAACTCGGGCCGCGACGTCATGATTGACGCGCCCAGTCCCATCCACAACGAACAATACGACGAACTCTATTTGCGCTCCACAGCATCAGAAAACGAAGAATAACCTCAAACCATGTACCCACCCGAACTCGTAGCTCCCATGAAAGCCGACCTCACCGAGGCCGGCATGAAAGAATTGCTTTCACCCGAATCGGTAGACGCCGCACTCAAAGAATCCGGCACTACCCTTATCGTCATCAATAGCGTGTGCGGATGTGCCGCAGGCGCCATGCGCCCTGGTGTCAAGCTCGCCTTGCAACACAACAAGTTGCCCACTCACTTGACGACCGCATTCGCCGGCGTCGACCGCGAAGCTGTTGATCGTGCCCGCAAATTCATGTTGCCTTACCCGCCAAGCTCACCGAGCATTGGGCTGTTCAAGGACGGCAGCTTGATTCATATGATCGAGCGGCATCACATTGAAGGCCGAACCGCGGAGATGATTGCGGAAAACCTGCAAATGGCATTCGACGAATACTGCTAAATGCGGGCATGAGGCCTTGGAACAAAGTCCTCCAAAGCGTTTCACCAAGCTGGCAAGCAGCCGGATTGACTTGGCTATGGGTGGCTTTTTTGCATCCGGATGTCTTCTTTCGACCCAATTCCATCCTACTCTCATCGAGTCGGGACGCCGTTAAAAATATCTACACACTCGCCTGGCAATGGGCACACGGAGGGGCATTCAGCAGTGAGTTCACTGGGATGGGGTGGCCGTTTACCGAACACGTATTCTACACAGATGGCCACCCGCTTTTGGCTTGGCTCACCGGAGGTTGGCTGGTTCCGTGCATCCTTCCGGCAACATGGACTGCCGGATTGCTCCACGGGGCCATAATCGCGTCATGGGGCGTGGCAGCAGCGCTACTGGTTCGCATTTTTCATTATTACGGAGTCCGTGGAACGGGTGCCGTACTAGTTAGCAGTTTCATCGCCTTAAGCCACCCGCAGATGCTGCGTTGGACCGGGCACTATGCCATGGCCTACACGGTTGCCTTGCCGCTCACGTGGTGGCTACAACTTCAATGGCAAGCCAACCCCACATGGAAGAATACCTGGAAGCAGTCAATCAACATCCTCGCTTGGCTCCTCACGCATGCTTACCTCGGCTCCATCACTGCGGCATTCGCTGGACTAGCAGGCGGCTTCCATTGGTTGGCCAACAAGGAGCGAACAAGGCGTGAAATTGCATACCTCGTCTTTGCTGCTGCTTCGCCTCTTGCAGGGTACATGGCGCTCTTGGCAGCGACCGATACCCACCCGTTTCGCACGGACCGGCCGTTCGGGTTTTGGGACAACGTCAGCCGGTGGAATGCTGCCGTACTGCCATCGCACGGCCCGCTCGGAAAGCTCCGAGTGGATTGGGGATGGGGACTGACGACCTGGGAAGGCTGGGGGTTCCTCGGCACGGGAGTCTGGGTAGCGTTGGTAGTGGGATTAGGTGCCGTTGCGGGGCGGGGCATTCTTTTCCGAACCCTGCCAAGGCTGAACCCGTCTGGACCATGGTCCGCTGTTGCAGCGAGCATTGTGCTTTATGCCGTGGCGGTAGGCGAGCCATTTTTAACAGGAAAGAATGCGTGGTTGGAAGAAGCCAAACTGTTCATGCAGTTCCGCGCAATCGGACGGTTCACGTGGCCGGCAGTGTGGGCCTTCCCAGTGTTCGCCATTTGGTGGGCACGGCAGAACAAACTCTGGATGGGCGTTGTCGTGGTATGCTTCGCTTTCGATGCCTTCTGGATGCACCGGGAAGCACGCGTGCAGATGAACCCCACTCCCAATGGTTTTCACATGGCGTCACCTCAGCTGAGCCGCTTGGACGCATTGACTAAAACGCACCGTATACTTGCCATCCACCCTGTTCCTTGGTTTCAAATGGGAAGCGAAAGCGTCGGCCGAGAGGGCACACAGCGCGCGCACCGAAACACCTTGGAAGCCTCCTTCCACACCGGTCTGCCCTCCACGGCGACGCACCTTACCCGGATGAGCATTTCCGAGTCTCGCACATTGACCGAATGGATGGGTCCGGGTGCAAGTGCGCAAAGACTTCAAAGCGCTATCGGTGAATGGCCTGAAGGGGCGAGCATTTTGCTGTATGCTTGCGATGATACTTCGACGTGGTTGCCGGATGATCACCGCATTTGGCAGGCTGGCACGCCTACATCAGAGTCGAACGTGCGCATTCTGAGCCTAGAGGCATTCTTTGCGCAGCCGCGATCAACCCATTCAGAACAGCCCAACGATTGGCATTGGAACGGTCTCAACCGCAGCCCATTCAGCGAGGCCTTAGAAGGCATGGGTGTTGCACGAGGTCGCCAAAATGAATACCTCATCGCAGACACCATTCGACCAGATAGTGCTTGGATTGGAAGGTCTATCGAAGCCAGCTGCTGGTTTTGGCACGGAAGCGAACACGCTGGTCGCGAGGCCCTCCAATTCGAGTGGGTGTGCGAAGCAGAGTGGCCTGATGGATCTCGGGGCTGGATCGAACACGTGCCGGTAGCAGCATGCGGCGAACACGCGGGGGACTGGACCCGAGCCGCAGTCAATGTGCATTTGAAGGCCTTGCCTGATCGTCTGTACTTCTTTGCCGTCGGCTTCGAATCCGATGGCGACAGCATTTATGCAGATGCGTTCTGTGTGAAACCGCTACCGCTGTAAATTTGCCCCGTATGGCACGCATCCTCACCGGCATTCAAAGTACAGGTACGCCTCATTTGGGCAACCTGCTCGGCGCCATTCGGCCCGCCATTGAACTCGCCCACCAATCAGAAAACGAATCGTTCCTGTTCATCGCTGATATGCATTCCCTGACGCAGGTCAAGGAAGGGGCAACACTGCGCGAAAACACTTATGCAGTGGCTGCCGCTTGGCTCGCCTTTGGATTGGACACCGAGCGAACGGTCTTCTACCGCCAAAGCGATGTCGCGGAAGTGACCGAACTCGCTTGGTACCTGAATTGCTTCTTCCCTTACCAGCGATTGACGCTGGCGCACAGTTTCAAGGACAAGGCGGATCGGCTGGAGGACGTGAACGGAGGCTTGTTCTCTTACCCTATGCTCATGGCCGCTGACATCTTGCTGTACGATGCAGATTTTGTGCCGGTAGGCAAAGACCAGTTGCAGCACTTAGAGATGACGCGAGACGTGGCGAGCCGGTTCAACCACAAAATGGGTGAGACATTCGTGGTGCCCAAGGAATTGGTCCGCGACGAAACGCAGCTCATTCCTGGATTGGACGGTGAGAAGATGTCCAAGTCCAAGGGCAATACACTCGATATTTTCGCCGACCCCAGTGCATTGAAAAAGCGCATTAACAAAGAAATCGTCACCGACGCCACGCCTTTGGAGGAGCCCAAAACCCCAGAAGGATCTGTCATCTACAACCTTTACAAGTTGGTGGCTTCGAATGATGACGTGGCGCGCATGGCGGAATCCCTGCGCGCAGGCGGCTACGGATGGGGCCATGCCAAGAAAGCTTTGTTGGAGGCCGTGGTCGATGGATTCGCGAGCGAACGCGAAGAATTCAACCGCTGGATGAGCGACAAAGGCGCCCTCGACGCCGAGCTAGCCAAAGGCGCTAAACGCGCCCAAGAGGTGGCCCAACCCGTCCTTAATCGGGTCCGCGAGAAAATCGGTTTTTAATTTTGCATGCCCCCTCGTTGAAGGGTGAAAACATTCGTCACTTAAATCAACGACCATACACCGTGCACCCTCTCATTTTGTTACAGCTTGATCTCTTCCTTGCATTGGGCATCCGGTAACAAAACCAAAATTGTTGACCGGATTTCAAGGAAGATGCATTGGGGATTGCATTGGACCCAGATCCCTCCATTCAGTTGCGGCACAAGCTCCCCTTACGGGAAGATCGTTCTAATTTGATCAGCGGAAAGCGGGGGTTTTGCGAGAATACGTGTTCACCGCCACCAACCCCAAATACGCCACGTTACTCATTGAAATCGATTACCCACTGCCCATCGCGAACAACGAGGACATCGAAATCACATACCCGAAGGAACTACACGTGCTGTTGAATTCGTTCAGTCCAAAATCGGAGCGCCGTACTTGGCCTGGTACTTTCGGTACAACTGCCGCTGGCGATTGTCCAAATCAATGGCACGGCCCTGGATAAACGCCTCGGTCACATAATTGGTCCGCATGTCAAGGGCGTCACCTTCTGAAATGAAGAGGGTGGCGTCCTTACCCGTTTCGAGGCTACCGCAAAAAGCGTCCACGCCGATGATCTTGGCTGCGTTGAGCGTGATGCTCTGGACGGCCTGCTCATAGGTCAACCCGTACGCATGTGCCGTACCCGCATAGAAGGGCAGATTGCGCACGCCCATGTGTTCCATACCACCCGCGTTTTGCAAGCAAAACAATACGCCCTCGTCCTCGAGGGATTTGGCCAAACGAAAAGGCGCATTGACATCGTCTTCGGCAAAGCGTGGCAACGAATGCACCCGCTTGACCATGACCGATACGTTATTGTCGCGCAACAAATCCGCTACGACCGGAGCATCCATGCCGCCCACAATAACGAGGTGCGCAATGCCCATCTCGCGTTTGAAGTGCACCGCTTCAGTGAGCTGGCGAACGTCGTTGGCGTGCACATAGAGGCGCAGCGTGCCGTCGAAGAGTCCGCGCATCGCTTCCTGGCGGAGGTCACGCACGGCAGTGCTAGAGCGTTCACCGGCCTGAGCATACGCCTTGGCCTCGGAGAAAAAGCGCTGGATTTCGTGGCGCTCTTGGTCGTAAGTCTTGCGCTTACGGATGTCGATTTTACCGTCCTGCCAATGCCGGTGATGGGTGACGGGCCAGTTCAGGTGGATGCCATCAACCGTCTTCAATGCAGCGTCTTCCCAGTTCCATCCGTCGAAATGCACAAACGCACTGGAGCCGCTGATGACTCCACCGCGTGGGGTGATCTGCCCCATCAAGACGCCGTTGGAACGCACGGTAGGTGTGACCTCGCTGTCCGTATTAAAGGCGATAATGGACCGAACGTGCGGCTTGAATGTGCCTACTTCTGCATCATCACGGGTGGCGCGCACAGCGCCAATTTCCTGAAGGCCAAGGGTGGAATTGGGCGCGATGAAACCGGGGTAAATGTGACGGCCCTTGGCCTCGATAACCCGATCGTAGCGCGCACGATCCACCGTACGAGCAAACCCCACGTAGTCAATTTTTCCATCGCGAAATCCGATTGCCACATTTTCCAAAGCGTCGCCGGTACCGAGATGCGCCGTTCCGCCCAAAATCAAAATGCTCTCCTTCTGTTCCGGAGCGGGCGTGGGCTGAGCAACGGCCACAACCGCCACTCCTACTCCCACAAGCAATGTCAATAGTGCTTTGTAATTCATCGGTTCTCGTCGGTTAAGGTGTCACAGTGATAATGCGAGTGCATCCGCTCGGACGGGGCGCGGCCTCCGTCTTTCGCGGCCGCTTTCATGGCCTGAATGAGGCGCGCGCGCTCAACGCGCATCCATTCCCTTTTCGCCGCGTCCACTTCGAGGTCGAAATACTTCGTGCCGTCCACGTAGGTCTGTTCGGCACGGGCATAAACGCTCAGCGGATGGTCGTCCCATAGCACAATATCCGCGTCTTTGCCTACTGCGATGGAGCCCACGCGGTGATCGATGCGCAGCAATTTCGCTGGATTGAGGGTCACAAATTTCAATGCTTCTTCCTCGGAGACGCCCCCATATTTCACGGCCTTGGCCGCTTCTTGATTGAGCCGTCGGGCCATCTCCGCATCGTCAGAATTGAAGGCCGTCACGATGCCTTGTCCGTGCAGGACGGCGCCGTTGTATGGAATGGCGTCCTTGACCTCGAATTTGTAGGCCCACCAATCACTGAAACTCGAGCCGCCTGCGCCGTGTTCGGCCATCTTATCAGCCACCTTGTAGCCCTCCAGGATGTGGGTAAAGGTATTGATTGTAAAGCCCATTGAATCGGCCACGTGCATCAGCATGTTTATCTCATCTTGGCGGTAACTGTGGCACGTGACAAAACGCTCTTCGTTGAGGATTTGAGCCAAGGTCTCCAACTCCAAATCCCGGCGCGGCGCGGCGGGCAAGGTGTTGTTTCGGCGCGCCTTGCGGCTGGAATTCCGCACGTTTTGGCGGTAGTCCTTCCACGCCTGGTCGTACTCGCGTGCCCGGTAGAAATGATCGTAATAGACCTGCTCAACCCCCATTCGGGTTTGGGGGAAACGCGAGCGGTAGTCGCTGCCCCAGTTGCTTTGCTTCACGTTTTCACCGAGTGCAAACTTTATAAATGGCGAGGCGTCTTCGAAAAGCAAATCTTGCGGTGAAGCGCCCCATCGGAATTTGATGATGGCGCTTTGACCACCGATGGGGTTGGCAGAGCCGTGCAGGATTTGTGCCGTAGTGACCCCCCCTGCGAGCTGGCGATAGATGTTCACGTCTTCGCTGTTCACGGAGGATTCAATGGTCACCTCGGCGCTGCTGGCCTGCGTGCCTTCGTTGATGCCTCGCGTGGCGGCAATGTGCGTGTGCTCATCAACGATGCCCGGCGTCAGGTGCTTGCCGCGCGCATCAACACGCTCATAGGCGGGCACATTGGAGCCGAAGACCGAAGCCTCATCCAACGCCTCGCCGACTGCCAGGATTTTGCCGCTGTGAATAACGACATCCGCTTGCTCGAGCTTGCCGGTTGCTTCACACGTCCACACCGTCGCCCTTTCGAACCAGACAGTTCGCTGGGCAGGCCGCTCCACGTTGCCATACGCCACAAAAGGATACATGACGTCGCCTTGCACCGAATCAGGCTGGGCTTGGAATGTGGAATCCTCGTCATCAGGCTCGCTTTGGCGAATGGCACTCCACTCGACCCACGTCCCGTCGGCACGCTGTCCGCGGCCCTCCCAAATGCGACTATCCATCCACACATTGCCCGACAGGCGCCACCAACCGTCCAACCCGAGCGTATCGAGTTGCATCCCAAGGCTCACCAAACGTCCATCCGGTGTGAAGTCCACTTTGTAATCGGTGGAGTCGATAACCACTTTGGCTTTGGGCTTGGACAATTCGCCGGTAACTTCCAAAGACAAAACCCTTTCGGCTACAACCAAGTTGTACGTGCCCCGGACGTCCACCTCGTCGCGGTTAACGTAAGTGTGTTGCTCGCCCTGAACCCAGTTCTCCAAGAGCTGCACATCGGGGTGAAAAATAGGTCCATCTGTAACCAAAACGTTGGCCTCGAGGCCAGGGGCAATCCTGCCCACGCGGTCCGATGCGCCAATCAACTTGGCGGGAATTTCCGTCAAGGCGGCAAGCGCGACCTCCTCCGGCAACCCATGGCGCATGCTGGTCCACACGGCGCTTCGAATGCCCGAAGGGCTTTCCAAACCGTCCGCGGTGAGGGCAAACTCAATGCCGGCGGCATGCACCCTGGCAGCATTGGCAGGCGCCAGTTCCCAGTGCTTTAATTCGTCCAACCCTACAAGGCGACTGGTGTACGGGTCGCTCACGTCGTACGCCTTCGGATAGTCCAAGGATAGCACGAGCGCTGCCCCGGTGGCTTGGAGTTCATCCAACCGCTGGTACACATTGTTCCCGGCGACCAAGATAAAGGCGTGATCCACGTCTTCGCCCACCTTGGCGGCACGCAACCCGTCTTCCCAACCGCCGGCGTCAAAGAACGAAGGCTTTGAACGGCTCGCATTGAACGCCTCGAGCGAAAGGTTGGTTTCCAATCGCTCGTTAAAGCGGCTCGCATCGGTGTACCAGTTCGCATCAAAAAACGTCTGCTTCAGCAACGCCGTAGCCCCCATGAGCGAACGGGGGTAGTCCTGTGAAGACGTTCCTTTGCGGAAGCTGTAGTGCGCGGAAGCCGCGGGCTGCAACAACGCACGCCGCGGGTCTTCCGACAAAGCGACCAATGCGCCTGTGCCGCGGACGATGCCGTCCTGAACGTGGGAAACCACCGCACCAAAACCGCCTTTTTGGTATGCGCTGCGGTCGGCCTCCGCCTCGGTAGGGTTAAACACATCGGCTGCGCGCGTCTCGGGACGTACGGCCTCATTCCAGCCATAGGCGCCCTTCTTATCGCTCAAATCCTGTGGCCCTCGGCCTCGGCCTTCGCGCTGTGCTTCCGGCATCGCATATTCGCTGTGGACGTCCACAAACGACGGATAGATGTGCAGGCCATTCAAGTCATGCCGGATGACCGGACCACTTACTTGCGCCATGCTGCTGGGTCCTACTGCCTCAATTCGGCCTTGGTAAAACACAACGGTGGCATCTTCGATCACTTCCTTTGCGCTGATGTGGACTGTAGCGTGATCCAGCGCCGTGCGAACCAACTGCTTGTTCACCACACCGTTCACGGGAAAGGTCTCCTGAGCGACGGTGTTGTGGCCCATTGCCACCGCCACCAGAATTGGCAGCATTTGGGCAGACCATCCTTTCAAATATTTTCTCATCCTCGAGGTATGAACTTCGTTTAAGAACGGCAATTTACAAGACACCGATTACCTTTGCACTATGCCAATTCCAACCAGTGTGTATGCGGAGATGACCCCTAATCCGGAGGTTATGAAATTTGTTGCTGACCGGGCCTTGATTGCCAATCAACACCAAGTCGAATTTCGATCCAAAGCCGAAGCAGCCCTGTGCTCGCCGCTCGCTGAAGAGCTATTCAATTTTCCTTTTGTCGAAGGAGTTTTCATAAGCGGTGCGTTTGTCTCGGTCAAAAAAGACCAGAGCCTGGGGTGGGAAATGATTGTGCAGCAGTTGCGTGAGTACATCCGCGAATGGCTCATGGAAAACGAGACGGTGGTGGACACCGAGGCGTTTCTCAAAGTGCAAGACCAACTGGAGCAACCAAACGATCCCGCGCCAGCAGCCGCACCGGCACCGGGCGTTGAATTCATTGCTGACGTGGACATTGTCCCCTCGGAGCACGATGCAGAAATCAAACGCCTTTTGGACGAGTTCGTCCGGCCTGCAGTTGAACAGGATGGGGGTGCCATCGATTTCAAAGCGTTCAAAGAAGGCAAAGTATACGTCCATATGCGTGGCGCCTGCAGCGGATGTCCCTCAAGCATGCAGACGCTCAAGGGCGGCATTGAGCAGCTTTTGACTTCAAAAATCGAAGCGATCACCGAAGTGGTGGCCCTGGGAGTTTAACGCCCGGTCTTGATGGCCTGAATTTCAGCCCGGAGCGAATCCAACGTCCCTTGGATCCGTTCCATGCCGGAGAACGCCGGAGTGGGCCAATTGAACGCGAGGTAACCACGCGCACGCCACACTTCCACCACTTCCGATGGTTTGACGGAGTACGGTGGGTTATCCGGATTATCGGAAATGAGCCACAGGTCCTTGTGCTCGGAATCCAGCCGGTTCTCAATACGCTTGAACACGACCCCGTCGTTACGGGTCACCACGATGTACGGCCGCATGCCTCCGGCGCGGTGCCAATCTTCCACGTACGTACTCAAAATGTAGCTTCCACTCGGTATGGGCAACATGCTCTCGCCATCGATTTGAAACAGCCGGTAGGTCAAGTTGGGGGTGACCTCCGGAAGTGGAAGACCAAAGGTTGGCAACCCCTGCACATAGTTAGGGTCGCCATACCCGTCCAAGTATCCGGCCGCAGCTTTCACCGGCACCACCGCCACGCGCTCCTCATCATTGGCAGCATTCACCGGCACTGAAAGCACCCGCAAAGACGCACCGCGCGCACGGCGCTCTTCCGATTTACCGCCCTTCAGCAACGTGTCCACGGACACTCCAAAGAACTCTGCAAATGCCACCAAATTCACCAAGCGCGGTTCGGCCCGGCCTTCTTCGTACGCTCCCAACGCCGCGCGTTTCAGGCCAATGCGGTCAGCCAATTCTTGCTGAGTCAATCCGCGCGCTTTGCGCAAGGTTTTCAAGTGCTGTGCGAAATGAGGAAGAGCGTCCGGCATGGGATGGTTTTGCTAACAAAAGTAGCAATGCCACGAGAAAGAGGAAAATTCTCATGGGTACTGTATCTTGTATTCCCCAAATGATTACGAAGATGCGTTGGCAAAGCTTGTGCGGGTTAGGTTGGGCCTTGGGCCTGACAATAGGCGTATCGGTGGTAAACACCGGTGCCGCCCAGCGGGCTTGTGGCTTACCTCCCGCATTCGAAACATGCGGCCACCAGCGCGCCACTTGCGGAGCCGGACTCGAAGGCATCCCGGTGGATGCCAACACTCACATTGGACCGCCCGCTTGGTATACGCCAGACGCACCCCGAGACGCCACCGTGATTGTGAATTACAACGATTTTCCCGAAGAAGCCATGCTGGCCTTCGATTACGCCGTGGACATTTGGTCGGTGCTGCTCACTTCAGACGTGACCGTGCGCATCGATGCCTTTTGGTCGGATCTCGGTTCTGGTGCACTTGCGCAAGCAGGGCCTTCGAACCTCCACCAGAATTTTACCAATGCGCCCATCAGCGACACCTACTACCCGGCGGCTTTGGCCAATGCCCTTGCAAACGAAGACCTCTCAGAACAATCTGACCTCGAGTGCACATTCAACAGCACAGCCAATTGGTACCTCGGAACCGATGGCAATACGCCCGTGGGCACGTATGATTTTGTGACCGCTGCATTGCACGAATTGGCGCACGGCTTAGGCTTCATCGGGAGCGCTTATTACATCAACGGATTCGGCTTTATCGGCACTGCCAACGTCCCTTATCCGTACGACCATTTCACGGAGACCCAGGACTCCATAAGCCTACTCGACCTCCCGAACGGCTCACAGACCTTAGGAGCTACATTGACGTCGGATCACATTTACTGGAACGGAGTCAACGGAATGGAGGGTGTCGGTGGGGGACGTCCGCGGTTGTATGCTCCTGCAAATTATCAAGTCGGTTCAAGCTATTCCCACCTGAACGAAGCCACCTACGCGCCAGGAACACCCAATAGCTTAATGACCCCAGGGCTGAACACAGCAGAATCCAACCACAACCCCGGTCCTGCATTGTTGGGCATATTTGCCGATATAGGGTGGATCATCGGCGGATGCCAAATCCTTGAAGTTCAAATCGGGGAACAGAGCGCATGCAATCCCGATTCGGATGCCTACACACAATCGTTGGTACTGACCTACCAGGCTCCACCAGCCACCGGCCTCATCCAGGTCAATGGCGGCCTGTTCTCACTCGGCGAAAGCCCCCAAACCATCGTCCTCACAAACCTCCCCTCGGACGGGCAAGCAGTGGATTTGGACGTCGGATTTACGGCCAACTCAGAGTGCAGCGTATTCATCCCGCAGGCCTTCACCGCACCGGCCTCGTGTTATTGCCTTACCGATCTCAGTGGAAACGGCCTGACAGAAGTGCAAGACTTGCTACTGATTTTGGCTGATTTCGGGTGTTTAGTGGGCTGCGAGGGCGATGTGAACAGCGACGGTGCGAGCAATGTAGAAGACGTGCTGGCGGTGCTCTCGGCCTTTGGAAGTAACTGTTTGTAAAATATTTTAGCACTCTATTGCGTTTATTTTTGGCTTTGCTCATTATTTTAGCAGCCCTAAATGAACGGAACGCCTCCCCCATCTGCCCGTGTGATTTTGCACTTGGACCTCGACACTTTTTTTGTGTCGGTCGAACGGCTCATGGACCGGCGGCTTGCGCACCAACCCATCCTTATTGGCGGGACCGGTGACCGCGGGGTCGTCGCAGCATGCAGCTACGAGACGCGTGCGTTTGGCGTGCACTCGGGAATGCCCATGCGACAAGCGCGGTTGATGTGCCCCGAAGCCTTAGTCATTCGTGGCAATTCCATGAATTACATGAAGCATTCGAAGGCGGTGACCGAGATTGTCCAGCAAGCCGTTCCCGTGTGTGAGAAGACTTCCATCGATGAATTCTATGCCGACCTCAGCGGCATGGACCGCTTCTTTGGATGCTGGCAATTTGCCCGGGAACTGCGCAACCAGGTCATTCGCGAGACCGGTCTGCCGATATCATTCGGCATGAGCACCAGCAAGACCGTCAGCAAGGTGGCCACCGGGCAAGCCAAACCCTCCGGCACCCTCAAAATCGACTACGGTACCGAACGTCCCTTCCTCGCACCCCTTTCCGTTCGGAAAATCCCTATGGTCGGCACCCAGACCTACCAGACGCTGCGCAACCTCGGGGTCAAGCGCATCCAAACCGTCCAAGAGATGCCCATCGAACTTATGGAGCAGGTCCTCGGCCAGAATGGTACCGCCATTTGGCGCAAGGCTCAAGGCATAGACCCCAGTCCGGTCATCGCCTTCAACGAGCGCAAGTCCATCTCCACCGAACGCACCTTCTCCAAGGATACCACCGACGTCGAAAAATTAAAAGGCATCCTCATCGCCATGACCGAGAACCTCGCCTACCAACTCCGGCGCGGACACAAACTCACGGCCTGCGTCGCCATCAAAGTGCGCTACGCGGACTTCGACACCCGTTCCCTCCAAGCGCGTATCCCCTACACCTCGTCCGATCACGTCCTCATCCCCAAACTCAAGTCCTTATTTAACCAGCTGTACAACCGGCGGGTGCAGGTCCGCCTCATCGGCGTACGTTTTAGTCACCTGGTCGAAGGCGGGTTCCAAATGGACCTATTCGACGACGCGGACGAGCGCCTCGAACTCTACCGCGCCCTCGATCGCATTCGGTCGCAGTACGGCGACCGCAGCGTCGTCACCGCCGCCGGTATGGAAGCGCGGACCATCGGACGCTCCAACCCCTTCAATGGCGATGCGCCCTTGCTTCTTGCCAACCGTCATCAGTAAATTCATTGCATCATGTGTGGCCGCTACGTTACCGTCTCTACCGTTCAAACCATCGAAAGCCGCTTCCAGGCGCAGGCCGCACCCGACGTGTCTGCGCAGTGGCGCCCCAACGCCAATGTAAGCCACGGAGAGGCCGCTCCGATCATCGCCAGCGATAGCCCGCGCACCTTGCAAATGCAGCAGTTTGGCTTCACCCCGCGGTGGGCCAAAAAGCAGTTTTATATGATCAACGCCCGCTCCGAGGGCGACCACAACAAAGAAGACCGGCCCGAGTACACCGGTGCCATGGGTATCCTTCAAAAACCCATGTTCCGCCAATCCATCCGGGACCGGCGCTGCATCGTCATCGCCGATGCCTTCATCGAAGGACCGCGCCAAGAAAAACTCACCAAGCCCTACCTCATCTACGCCAGGCACGGCCACCGACCCTTTGGCCTCGCGGGCATATGGGACGAATGGACCAACCCCGCCACGGGCGAAATCACCCGGTCGTTTGCCATCCTGACCACCGTCGCCAACGAACTCATGCAAGCCATCGGCCACCACCGCTCTCCCGTCGTGCTCGACGAAGAGCAAGAGCAAGCGTGGGTCGACCTCTCAACACCGCTTTCGGACATCACCGGTATGTTGCGGCCCTGTCCTGCGACGAAACTGAACGCCTACCCCATCTCGCCGGACATCCGCGACCCGCGCGCCAACGGTTCCGACCTGCTACAAGCCATCGGCACCCGTGTTTACCCCGAACATGGATTCGAAATCCACCAAGAACTCGAGATGTTCGGCATGGGCGAGTCCCGGGCGCGCAACCGCCAATCCTCCGCTCCGGGCGCACAAGGCTCCCTCTTCTAATCCCTAGCTGCCGGTTCATCTATGCACCTGCATTGCCACTCTTGGTTCAGCCT
>NZGF01000070.1 GCA_002690915.1 Crocinitomicaceae bacterium | reverse complement strand
GTGCTCTATAAAAAGAACATACTCGCCATCCGGGGGTCCTTCCGACCAGTCACCAAAGTCAGCATTGACATGATTGCAAAGGGGCTTCAACAGTTCAAGCAAGAGGCCCGGGTGGAAGAAGGCAACATCCAAGTACTCTTCGAAATCACACTCAACAACTTATCTGCAGCAGGCGACATCGATGAGCAGGATTTCCTGGACCGAGCCGATGTGCTGTGTTCGATTGGCCAAACGGTGCTCATCTCTAATTACCAGAAGTACTATAAACTAGTTGAATTCTTCTCCCAGCACACTAAAAAACGAATGGGCATCATCATGGGCGCCAATACGCTGTCCATGGTCTTTGATGAGAAGTACTACCGCAACCTCAACGGGGGCATATTAGAAGCGTTCGGCATTTTGTTCAGTCGAGACCTAAAAATGTACCTCTACCCCTGGATGGACGAACCCACAGGGAGCTTGTGGAAGGTAGACAATACTCCATTGCATCCGCGCATGCAGCCTCTCTTCGATTACCTCCGGTTCAATAAGCGCATCATCGATATCCCTTACGACGAAAACGTACTGGGTATTTTTAGCAAAGACGCACTACAACTCATCAAAACCGGGCAAGAAGGTTGGGAAACCATGGTGCCCGATTTTGTCGACCGCATCATCAAAAAGGACCGCTTGTTCGGATATAACGGTGCAGCAGCTCCAGCGGCATCACCCGATCAAGAGGACGCTGCAGAAGCAGCCGCTAGGGCCATTTCACCTGGTGATTAAGGAAACAGTCGCTTGCTGCGCTAGCAACAACGAAAAAAGCCCGTCTTCAGACGGGCTTTTTCGTATGCATATGCAGCTTTCGATTAGGCTTCAGCCTCTTCCTGAACAGGTGCAAGCTCTAAGTTTGGACGACGCGTAATCATCTTTTCCTCGGTGAATGCGCGTGTTCCGGTTCCTGCAGGGATCAAGTGACCAACAATCACATTTTCCTTCAAACCGTTTAGGAAATCTTGCTTTCCGCTAACGGCCGCCTCATTCAACACCTTGGTGGTCTCCTGGAATGACGCTGCCGAGATGAAGGACTTGGTCTGCAATGATGCACGTGTAATACCTTGCAACAGCGGTCGAGCTGTTGCCGGAATAGCGTCGCGGCCTTCAGCCACTGCCATGTCTCGTCGACGGAGCGAACTGTTCACATCGCGCAACTGACGCGCTGTAATCATTTGGCCCAAGCGCAAGTCTTCGCTTTCCCCTGCATCGGTAATGACAACCATACCGAAGATGCGATCATTTTCTTGCATAAAGTCCGACTTTTCAGCGAACTGCTTCTCAAGAAAACGTGTGTCACCAGCATCTTCGATGACCACCTTCTTCATCATCTGACGGACAATGACCTCAAAGTGCTTATCGTTGATCTTCACTCCTTGGAGGCGGTAAACGTCTTGGATTTCATTCACGATGTACTCCTGAACAGCCGTTGGGCCCATGACGTCGAGGATGTCAATAGGCGTTATGGCTCCATCCGAGAGCGGCATACCGGCTCGGACGAAATCATTATCCTGAACAAGGATGTGCTTAGAGAGAGGCACCATGTACTTATAGATATCTCCGCGCCGTGATTCCACGATGATTTCGCGATTACCACGCTTAATCTTGCCGTATGAAACGATCCCATCCACTTCAGAAACAACCGCTGGATTAGATGGGTTACGTGCTTCGAACAATTCCGTAACACGTGGCAGTCCCCCCGTAATGTCACCTGATTTACCAGCCACACGTGGAATCTTAGTCAAAATCTGTCCAACCTTCGCTTCCTCTCCTTCTTTTACAGATAGGTGAGCGCCAACAGGCAACGAATACGTCTTCAAGACCTCGCCCTTCTTATCTACAATAAGTATGGCAGGATTCTTCTTCTTGTCTTTCGTCTCGGTGATTACAATCTCACGGAAACCGGTTTGTTCATCCAGCTCCTCGCGGTAAGTAACACCTTCCTCGATCATATCGAACTTGATGAGACCCTTCGCCTCGTTGATGATAACGTTGTTGTAAGGGTCCCACGCGCAGATGGACTCACCCTTCTTGATTTTATCACCTGGGAACTTCTGTAGGATCGAACCGTACGGCAAGATGGTCGCGCTCAAGGCGACACCCGTCTTCGGATCAACCACCTTGAATTCCGACGAACGCGAAACCACAACAGTCTCCTTCTCGCCCTCCGCATTGGTTCGAGCAACTTCACGTAGGTCGTCGATCTCAACGACCCCGTCAAACTTGACCTTCATCTCGTTTTCATCCGAAATCTTCGAAGCCGTACCACCTACGTGGAACGTACGCAAAGTCAATTGTGTCCCTGGTTCTCCGATGGACTGAGCGGCGATAACGCCCACAGCCTCGCCGACTTGTACTGTGCGTGCTGTCGCAAGGTTCTTACCATAGCACTTCACACAAACGCCGGACATAGACTCACAAGTCAATACCGAGCGCACTTCCACCTCATCAATACCCGCTTCTTCAATGGCCATGGCAACAGCGTAGTCAATCTCTTGACTACCCGCAACCATAACCTCACCAGTTTTTGGATGAGTTACATCATTCAGCGCCGTTCGGCCGACAATGCGATCACCAATGCCTTCCGTGATTTCATCGTTCTTACGCAGTGGGGTTGCAACTACACCGCGAAGTGTAAAGCAATCTTCTTCAGTGATGATGACGTCTTGAGCAACGTCCACGAGACGACGGGTCAAGTAACCCGCATCTGCCGTCTTCAAGGCCGTATCCGCCAGACCCTTTCGGGCACCGTGTGTCGAAATGAAGTACTCAAGGATGGAAAGTCCTTCCTTAAAGTTAGAGAGAATCGGATTTTCAATGATATCCTGGCCTCCTGTGGCAGAAGACTTCTGCGGCTTAGCCATCAGACCACGCATGCCAGAAAGCTGGCGAATCTGCTCTTTCGAACCACGTGCACCGGAATGCATCATCATGTAAATCGAGTTGAATCCTTGTTTGTCGGTTTCAATGCGATCCATCAAAATGTTGGTCAACTTTGAGTTCGTGTGCGTCCAGATATCGATAATCTGGTTGTAGCGCTCATTGTTGGTGATGAGACCCATGTTGTAGTTCTCCATCACCTCAGACACTTGCTCTGTGGCACTATCGACCAACTTCTCCTTCTCACCAGGGATGATGACATCGTTCAAGTTGAACGACAACCCGCCCTTAAAGGCCATGTGGAAACCCAAGTTCTTGATGTCGTCCAAGAATTGGGCTGTACGTGGAACGTTGGTACTGTTCAAGACGTGCGATATAATGCCGCGCAGTGACTTTTTCGTCAGGAGCTCATTGATATATCCGGCTTCGAGAGGCACGTGGTCGTTAAACAACACACGTCCACATGTAGTATCAATGATGTTTACGTTTCCATCGATATCCAAGTGACGCATCTTGATTTCGGCGTGCAGGTCAAGCTGACCTTCTTGGTATGCAATGCGCACCTCCTCCGGTGAGTAACATGTCATACCCTCACCCTTCACAGCAACGTCCTTCGTGCCTTTGCGGATTTTGGTCATGTAGTACAAGCCCAGAACCATGTCCTGCGACGGCACCGCAATTGGCGCTCCATTCGCAGGATTCAAGATGTTATGCGACGCCAACATAAGCAGCTGCGCTTCCAAGATGGCAGCGCTGCCCAATGGCAAGTGAACCGCCATTTGGTCACCGTCAAAGTCGGCATTGAACGCAGTACAAGCGAGCGGGTGTAGCTGGATAGCCTTGCCTTCAATCAGCTTGGGCTGGAAGGCCTGGATGCCCAATCGGTGCAACGTTGGAGCACGATTGAGGAGCACAGGGTGCCCCTTCATCACGTTCTCTAGGATATCCCATACCACGGGGTCTTTCGCGTCTACGATTTTCTTCGCAGACTTAACCGTCTTCACAATTCCCCGCTCAATCATCTTTCGGATAACAAACGGCTTGTACAATTCGGCTGCCATATTCTTGGGCAGGCCACACTCGTGCAATTTCAGGTCTGGTCCAACTACAATTACAGAACGTGCTGAGTAGTCTACACGCTTACCCAAGAGGTTTTGACGGAACCGCCCCTGCTTGCCCTTCAAACTGTCGGAGAGGGACTTCAATGGACGGTTGCTTTCTGTCTTGACTGCGCTGGATTTTCGGCTGTTATCGAACAGACTGTCGACAGCCTCTTGGAGCATACGCTTTTCATTGCGCAAGATGACTTCAGGTGCCTTGATCTCAACCAGTCGTTTCAAACGGTTATTCCGGATGATTACACGGCGGTACAAATCATTCAGATCTGAAGTAGCGAATCGACCGCCGTCAAGTGGCACCAACGGGCGCAATTCTGGCGGAATGACAGGGACTACCTTAACGATCATCCATTCCGGCTTGTTCGTGATGCGCGAATTGGCATCACGGAAGCTCTCGACTACTTGCAGTCGCTTCAAAGCCTCGCTTTTGCGCTGCTGGGAAGTTTCCGTGTTTGCTGAATGACGCAGGTTGTAAGACAACTCATCCAAATCGAGGTTGGCGAGCATGTCATGCAACGCATCCGCCCCCATCTTGGAAATGAATTTGTTAGGATCCTTGTCGTCGAGGTATTGGTTCTCCTTTGGAAGGGTCTCGAGAATATCGAGGTACTCCTCTTCGGTTAGGAAATCGTTAACAGTGAGCTCGCTTTCCTCAGGCCCCTTGGCTATGCCTGGCTGAATGACCACATAACGCTCGTAGTAAATTATTTGATCCAATTTCTTGGACGGAAGGCCCAAGAGGTAACCAATTTTGTTGGGAAGGCTCTTGAAATACCAGATGTGCGCAACTGGCACGACCAATTGGATGTGGCCCATTCGTTCACGGCGCACTTTCTTTTCCGTTACCTCCACACCGCATCGGTCGCATACAATTCCCTTGTAGCGAATGCGCTTATACTTTCCGCAGTGGCACTCAAAGTCCTTTACAGGCCCGAAGATGCGCTCACAGAACAAGCCATCTCGCTCTGGCTTGTACGTCCGGTAGTTGATGGTCTCAGGTTTCAATACTTCACCGTGCGACTGCTCGAGAATCATCTCGGGAGACGCCAATGAAATGGTGATGGTATTGAAGTCGCTCGAAAGCTGTTTGGGTTGCTTTTGCTGAAACATGGATAGCTATTCTATGCGGTGATCAATCAAGTGAAATTGTCAAGCCCAAACCACGTAATTCGTGGAGCAAGACGTTAAAGGATTCAGGAATCCCAGGTGTCGGCATGTTATCGCCCTTGACAATGGATTCATAAGCGCGCGCACGGCCCAAGACGTCATCGGACTTCACCGTCAGGATTTCTTGCAAGATGTTCGCGGCACCGAAGGCTTCGAGTGCCCAAACTTCCATCTCACCGAAGCGTTGACCACCAAACTGGGCCTTACCGCCCAATGGTTGTTGAGTGATCAACGAGTAAGGGCCAATGGAACGGGCGTGCATCTTGTCATCCACCATGTGACTCAGTTTGATCATGTAAATGATACCCACCGTCGCTGGCTGGTCAAAACGCTCACCGGTACCGCCGTCGTACAAGTACGTCACGCCGCATTCAGGTACACCGGCTTCGTTGGTAATCTCAGTGATTTGGTCCAAAGAGGCTCCATCGAAAATCGGCGTAGAGTAGGTCGTTCCGAGGTTCATTCCGGCCCATCCCAATACCGTCTCGTAAATCTGCCCCAGGTTCATACGCGATGGTACGCCCAGTGGGTTCAATACTATGTCAACAGGTGTCCCATCTTCAAGGAACGGCATGTCCTCTGCTCGTACAATCTTTGCTACGATGCCCTTGTTTCCGTGACGGCCTGCCATCTTATCACCCACCTTAAGCTTACGCTTCTTCGCAACGTAGACTTTGGCCAACTTGACGATGCCGGTTGGCAGCTCATCTCCCACGGTGACTTGGAACTTGCGGCGCTTGTAGGCTCCGAGTAGGTCATTGTACTTCAAGTGGTAATTGTGCACCACTCGGCGGACCAAAGCACTGTTATCCGCGTCACGAACCCAACCGTCGCTGTTGATGGTTAAGTAGTCGAGGCTGTTCAAGATTTTCTGCGTGAATTTCACGCCCTTCTTGACTTGTTCTTCTTTGTAGTAGTTGTTCACACCTTGGCAAACCTTTCCACCCACCAGCTTCATCAACTTCTCAACAAGCACTTTTTTCAGTGCTGCAGCTTCGACGTCGAATTCCTTGTCTATGGTTTCCAATACAGCCTTATCAGCTGCTTTTGACTTTCGATCCTTGATCGCACGAGAGAACAACTTCTTTTCAATGACGACCCCTTGGCCAGATGGTGGCATCTTTAGGGAGGCATCTTTGACGTCACCAGCCTTGTCGCCAAAGATGGCGCGCAAGAGCTTTTCTTCAGGGCTTGGGTCAGACTCTCCCTTTGGTGTAATCTTACCAATAAGGATATCGCCTTCCTTCACCTCAGCACCGATGCGAATCAAACCGTGCTCATCTAAGTCGGCCGTTGCCTCTTCGCTGACATTCGGAATGTCCGCTGTTAATTCCTCCACTCCGCGCTTGGTGTCACGCACTTCCAAAACGTATTCGTCGATGTGCAAAGACGTGAACACGTCTTCTCGAACAACACGTTCATTGATCACAATCGCATCCTCGAAATTGTATCCTTTCCATGGCATGAAGGCCACACGCATGTTTTGACCCAAGGCCAGTTCGCCTTTGTCCGTTGAATACCCTTCGACGAGGACTTGGCCCGCTTTCACCGCTTGGCCTTTCTCGATCATAGGCTTCAAATTCATGCAGGTACCTTGGTTGGTGCGCTTGAACTTCGGAAGTGCCAGTACGTTCACAGCATCTTCGAAAGATACCAGATCGTCCATCTCATCCCGGGTGTACTTGATGTGAATCTCGTTCGCATCCACAAACTCAACTACACCATCAGCTTCGGCACGCAACAAAATGCGAGAGTCTTCCGCGACGGCACGCTCCAGGCCGGTTCCAACAATTGGCGCAACGGGGCGCATCAGTGGCACCGCTTGACGCATCATATTGGATCCCATCAATGCACGGTTGGCATCATCGTGTTCCAAGAAAGGAATCAACGAAGCCGCAATCGAGGCAATCTGGTTCGGCGCGACGTCCATGTAGTGCAACTGGTCAGGAGCGACCTGTGGGAAGTCGCCTTCCAAGCGAGCCTTCACAATGTTGTTTTCGAATTTACCGTCTTTCGTTACGGGCGCATTCGCTTGGGCAATCAAATTTGAATCCTCATCCTCTGCTGACAAGTAAACGACGTCATCTGGGCTGGTCGATACTTTACCATTTTCGACCTTGCGGTATGGCGTTTCGATGAATCCGAGTCGGTTGACCTTTGCGAATACGCACAGTGAGCTGATCAAACCGATGTTTGGTCCCTCCGGCGTTTCAATGGTGCAAAGGCGACCGTAGTGTGTGTAGTGAACATCACGAACCTCGAAACCTGCGCGCTCGCGGGAGAGTCCACCCGGTCCGAGTGCAGAAATGCGTCGCTTGTGCGTCACTTCAGACAGCGGATTCGTTTGGTCCATGAACTGTGAGAGCTGGTTCGTACCAAAGAAGCTGTTAATGACCGAGCTCAATGTCTTGGCATTGATCAAATCAGTTGGGGTGAACACCTCGTTGTCTCGCACGTTCATTCGTTCACGAATGGTTCGAGCCATGCGCGCCAATCCCACACCGAATTGGCTGTACAATTGCTCGCCCACAGTTCGGATGCGACGGTTGGACAGGTGATCGATATCATCGACATCTGCGTTCGAGTTAACCAAATCCAAGAGGTACTTGATGATAAGCAGGATGTCGTCCTTGGTCAACGTTCGGTTTTGGACGTCCTCTTTGATGTCCAGCTTACGGTTGATTCGGAAGCGTCCTACCTCACCCAAATCGTAACGCTGTTCCGAGAAGAACAACTTGTCAATCACTCCACGTGCAGTGTCCAAATCTGGCGGCTCCGCGTTTCGTAGCTGGCGGTAGATGTACTCCACAGCCTCCTTCTCCGAATTGGAACTGTCCTTCTGGAGCGTGTTGTAGATGATGGCATAGTCGGCCTGGTTGATGTCCTCCTTGTGCAAGATGATGGTCTTGGCACCTGAGTCCGTAATCAAGTCGATATGCTCCTTTTCCAAGATGGTCTCACGGTCGAGAACCACCTCGTTCCGCTCGATGCTCACCACTTCACCCGTATCCTCATCCACAAAATCTTCCACCCACGTCTTCAATACGCGCGCAGCGAGGCGTCGACCAATCACACGCTTCAAGCCTGCTTTGGTGACTTTTACTTCATCAGCGAGACTAAAGATATCAAGGATATCGCGGTCGGTTTCAAAACCAATGGCACGCAAGAGCGTGGTCACGGGTAACTTTTTCTTCCGATCGATATAAGCGTACATCACGCTGTTGATGTCGGTCGCAAATTCAATCCAAGAACCCTTAAATGGAATGATTCGCGCACTGTACAGTTTAGTGCCGTTCGCGTGGCGGCTCTGTCCGAAGAATACACCAGGTGAACGGTGCAATTGATTCACAATCACACGTTCAGCACCGTTCACGACGAACGAGCCTTGCGGGGTCATGTAGGGTATAGTACCGAGGTACACGTCCTGCACGATGGTCTCAAAGTCCTCGTGTTCAGGATCTGTGCAATACAATTTCAGTTTGGCCTTGAGGGGCACACTGTAGGTCAACCCGCGTTCGATGCACTCGTTGATGGAGTAACGAGGCGGGTCGATGAAGTAGTCCAAAAACTCCAACACGAATTGGTTTCGCGTATCGGTAATGGGGAAGTTTTCGCTGAATACCTTAAACAGGCCTTCAGATTCACGGTTCTCCGGGTTGGTTTCCAATTGGAAAAACTCCTGGAAGGAGCGCAATTGAATATCCAAAAAGTCGGGACGTGACAGCGGCAGCTCAACAGAGGAAAAGCTGATGCGTTCAGGGGAGTTTGGTTTCACCAGTGTCATGGTGTGGAGGTTCTTTGGTGGAAACAAGCAACAGTGGGCGCAGGTTCAGACAAAGCAAAGAAGGTCCGGGTGGGGAACCTGCTTCCCCACCTGGACC
>NZGF01000069.1 GCA_002690915.1 Crocinitomicaceae bacterium | reverse complement strand
TCCCCCTAAGTAGCCGTCGTGAGCTGTACGGTCACCGGTCAACGGATTACCAGAAATAATCCGCACAACCTCTGCGTCAACAATGCCCGTCAAAGATGAAATCGCACAACCCAATGTCGTTTTGAGGTGCCGCGGCAAGTCACACTCTGAACCGGCTACCGCTACCGTGCGAGTCGCGCAATAGGTACCACTGGTAAGCGTTTCACCGAGGTTGGCAACGTCCTCAGCGTGCATGGTCCATACAACTTCTCCTTTGTTCACGGGTCGCGTGTGGTGAATCTGAACCCCGGCATTGCCAATGGGATGTGGACCGTCAAACACCTGCGCATCAACCCCATCGATTGTGTCGTAGAATGTTTGCCCAGCTTTTTTACCCAATTGGACATTAGAATTACCTGCAAGCAAACGCAGCGCATTTATACCCGCTTGGAACGCGGCTTCTCTGCCTGCGAGCACAACCTCCATGTCAGCTGCGAGCGGTGCGCTATCGAAACCGCTTACATAAATGCTCCGTGGCACGTCGGTCGGATTTGCAACAGTAGCAAAAGGGCGTTGCTCAATGAATGCGAAGAATCCACGCTCCGCCACGGCCGCAACCACTGCGTCTCGATCCGAAGTCGTGAGGTCGACTGAATCAAAAGCGTGTTGCTCGTTTTCATCGCCTGCCTCCACAATTACAGCGAGAATCCGTCGCTTCTCACCGCGGAGAACTTGCTTAACCGTTCCACTCACCGGCGAAAGGAATTTGACTTCCGGATTTTCTTTGCTGTGGAAAAGAGGGGAACCGGCTTTCACCGCTGCTCCTTCTTTTACTTCCAGTTTAGGGACAACGCCATGATAGTCAGGCGGTTGCACTGCGTGCATTGAACAGGATGGTGCTTGCTCAACCTGAGTTGATGGGCGACCTTTAAGCCGGATGTCAGCTCCTTTTTTGATTCGTATAGTGCGGGTCATCACTGACGAAGGTTTACTTTTCGGATTGCAAAGTTAGCTCGCGGGAGCGTTGCCAAGGGCTTTTCAGTCAAAAATCTCAAAGGATGTTTTCTAACCACTTGACCTCTACAACCTTTCGACTCGTAAAGTCCATTAGTGGCATGTTTTCGACCTTCGTTTGCACCGCCGTGCTCCTCTCCTTGCACGCATTTGGATTTTGCCAAAGCAACCCTTACCCCATGCAACTTTCGGTAGGGAGCATTCACACCGTTCAATTGCATCCCCTCGGGCAACCCAACGTGCACCCAATCATTCCGTTGGAAGGCGGACAGTTGGTGTTGAGTTTTGATGATTTTTCCCCGGAATACCGAACCCTCGAAGTTCGGCTTAAGCACTGCACATTTGATTGGTATGATTCGCCAGATTTACTCCCCTCCGACTACATCGCTGGCTTTCCCTCTATCGCCTTTGAAACCATCGTAGCCAGTTTCAACACCAAAACATCCTTCACGCACTATTCGACGGCCTTTCCCAACGACATGATGCAGTTTACGCAGAGTGGAAATTACATCGCCGAAGTCTACGATACATCCAATCCGGGACGGACCTTGATCCAAGAACGGTTTGTTGTGTACGAATCGCTTGTCGATGTTGAAATGCAGGTCGGTCCCTCCTCAATCATTCGCAATAAGCGGACACACCAAGAAGTGGACTTGGCCCTCCAACACAGCTCGGACCGTTATCCTATTTACGACGCTTACGATGCCTTGCAAGTGGTTTTAATGCAAAACGGCAGATGGGAAACCGCCCTGCTCGGGTTAGAACCGCAGTTCGTCCGAGGCGAAGAGGTGACCTTCAACCCCACGGGAGCTGAATCTTTCGCCGGTGGCAACACCTGGCGATTTGCCGATTTAAAAAGCCTCCAATTTGCAAGCCTCGGGATCCAACGCATTGTCGATGAGGGGCCCCATTGGCACGCCTACTTAGACGAAGACAAGCCGCGCACGTATGCCTTTCTCAAGGCGCAGCAGGACTTAGACGGCCATTTTGTGATTTCGAATGAATTGCAAGATGACGCTACGGGAAGCGACTACATCTGGACCCACTTCTCCCTTCAAGCTTTCGAGGAGCGACTTCAGGAGGACGTCTATGTGTACGGCGCCTTGTCCGATTGGTCCTACCCGGAGAGCCACCGTATGATATGGAACCCCGAAACTCGGCATTACGAGGCTTCTCTTCTATTAAAACAGGGATACTACAATTACGAATACCGGATTCGTCCAGCACTGGACCGCGGTAAATTGGATTACTTCAGCTTGCAAGCTCAACCATCTGATATCACGGCCATTGAAGGGTCTCACGCATTGGCGGATACGCCGTACATGTGCCTGGTATATTATTGGGACTTGAACGGTTTTGATCGGGTTATTGGATTTGCGTCGGTCAAACCCAACAACTGACCGCACAGCTCGCCGTACCTTCGGCTCGTGAAAACGCTCCGCATACTGATTACTGGCGGCTCCAGCGGAATTGGCGCGGCCACTGCTGAATTGCTCGCTGCAAAAGGACACCGCATCTTTATGTTATCGAGAAACACTGAAGCCATGCACCGGCTTGTTCAACGTCATCCAGATTGCACCATCGAATGCGCGACGGTCGACGTTCGCGACCACGACGCAGTGAGGAAAGCTGTCGATGACATGGTCCAAATCTGGGGCGGCATCGACGTGTGCATACCGAATGCCGGATTGGGCATTTTCGCTCCACTCTCTGAGGCGCGTTTTGAAGATTGGAAAACGATGGTTGACGTCAATTTTACTGGTGTTTTGGCCACCCTGCACGCCGCCTTGCCCTCGCTGATATCGAACAAGGGACACATCATCCAGATTGGCTCAATCGCCGCACGCAATGTGTTTGCTAACAGCGGTGTTTACTGCGCAACAAAACACGCTGTGCTCGCCTTGAGCGAATCGATTCGCATCGAATTCCGGGAGGAATTAGCTGTTACCACCATCAATCCTGGTGCTGTAAACACGGCCTTCATCGACCAAACCGACAATGCCGACCTCCGCGAATCGTACCGCCCACAATTCGAAGCAGGAATGGCCCCCACCTTCATCGCCGAAGCCATACTACAGGCCATTGAATCCGCCGGCCGAGGGGTGTACAGCGAGATCACCGTCCGTCCCGACCGAAGATGAGAATCGCCTTCCTTTCTAGTTCGACAGGTTGGGGTGGATTGGAGCGCAACCTGCTCCGTTACGCCCAATGGATGAAGGAGATCGGACACCATGTAGAGCTGAATTGTGTACAAGGCTCACCCCTTGAGGTGACCGCTTCAACCACAATGCTTCCCGTTCGTTGCATTCCCCGACAGCGCAGGCATTTCCCCTTGGCAGCTGCGAAAACCTTGAACCAGCACCTTCAGCAAAGCCGAACAGACTTCCTTTGGATTCGAGATCCGCGGGATTTATCGTTGTGTAGCCTCGCCGTCCGTGGCACCGCGGTAGACCTGTTGTTCCATCAAGGAATGCAGATTCCTAGACCCAAGTCCAAGCCCTGGCACCATTTTCGTTTCAGACGGGTTTCACGCTGGATTGCTCCTCTGCACTATTTGCGGGATGAAGCGCTGGCGAACACCCCACTGAAACCCGCACAAATTGAAGTCATTCCACTGGCACTTGATTCCAAATGGTTTACGGCACCTCGCACAGCTGAAGCTAAAACTCACTGGGGCATCCCACCACATGCGCAAACCGTAGGATTATTTGGACGTATCGACCCCTTAAAAGGCCACAGCACGTTGATTCGCGCTCTGACCGAATCGGGTGACGCTTGGCATGCCTTAATCATTGGAGAAAACACCCCCAATGCCAATCGAGACTACCGCTTCGAACTTCAAGAACTCGCACAAACACTTGATGTGGCACATCGCGTGCACTGGCACTCGCCAACAGAAGCTCTCCTCACTGCATACGACGCCTGCGACGCCTATGCCATGTGCAGTGCATCGGAGACCATCGGCATGGTCACCATAGAGGCCCTCGCCCGAAAGGTTCCAGTTTTAGGAACAAACGCAGGTGGCACTCCGGAATTGCTCGGATTCGGCACACAAGGAACCCTGTTTGATCCGGGCGATTGGAATGCACTCGCGATTGCCCTGCAACGCATCGAATCTCGACCTATTGCAGACGATGCGCACGTGGAACAGTTCAGCAAGTCAGGTGCCTTGAAAAAGTGGTCGAAAACCTTGGCGACAATTCGCCCTTCTGCATCGTAAATTCGCGCCTCTATGGGCGCAATTCAAGACGAAATCCAACGGCGAAGAACCTTCGCCATCATCAGCCACCCGGATGCCGGCAAAACCACATTGACCGAAAAGTTCTTGCTTTTCGGCGGAGCGATTCAAACGGCCGGAGCGGTGAAAAACAACAAGATCACCAAAACCGCGGCGTCGGATTTTATGGAAATTGAACGCCAACGTGGTATTTCGGTGGCGACGTCGGTCATGGCCTTTCACTATCAGGATCGGCTAATCAACCTCCTCGACACACCTGGTCACAAAGATTTCGCGGAAGACACTTACCGCACGCTGACCGCGGTAGACAGCGTCATCCTTGTCGTGGACTGCGTCAAAGGTGTAGAGGCCCAAACCGAACGGTTAATGGAAGTGTGCCGCATGCGGAACACCCCCGTCATCATCTTCATCAACAAGATGGATTTAGAAGGACAAGATCCGTTCGACTTGCTGGATGAACTCGAGGAAAAGCTGCAGATTCAAGTGCGTCCCTTGAGTTGGCCGATCAGTGGTGGACATTCGTTCAAAGGCGTATACAGCTTGTACGACAAGGAACTGCGCTTGTTTAATCCGGACAAAACTAAAATTGCCAAGGAAGTGATCTCCTTCGCGGACATAGCCCAGCCCGATTTGGACGAGCTTGTGACCTCCGAGCATGCAGACCAATTGCGCAACGATGTGGAGTTAATCGAAGGCGTTTACGAACCATGGGACGCAGCGCCCTACCTCGAAGGGCAACTCGCACCGGTATTCTTCGGCAGCGCTGTGAACAATTTTGGCATTCAAGAAATGCTCGACACCTTCATCGATATTGCACCTGACCCTCGACCACGGTCAACGGATGTGCGCGAGGTCGCCCCGACAGAAGCGAAATTCACTGGATTTATCTTTAAAATCCATGCCAACATCGACCCCCGGCACCGAGACCGCATTGCGTTTATGCGCATCTGCAGCGGGAAATTCCAGCGCAACACGTTTTACCAGCACACCCGGCTAGACAAGAAGATGAAGTTCGCTAACCCGGCGACTTTTCTGGCGCAGGACAAAAATATCGTGGATGTGGCTTGGCCGGGCGACGTCGTCGGCCTCTACGACACTGGGACCTTCAAGATTGGAGACACGCTCACCGAAGGCGAAAACATGGTCTTCCGTGGCATCCCCAGTTTTTCTCCAGAGATTTTTAAGGAATTGGTCAATAAAGACCCCATGAAGAGCAAGCAACTTGAAAAGGGCATCCAGCAATTGACCGACGAGGGCGTGGCACAATTGTTCATTCGATCGCTCGGCAACCGCAAGATTGTCGGCACCGTAGGTGAACTTCAGTTTGAAGTCATCCAATACCGCTTAGAACACGAGTACGGAGCCAAGTGCGAATTTCAAGCCAAGTCATACTACAAAGCGTGTTGGATCGTTAGTGACAACGAAGCGAAGCTAGAGGAATTTAAGCGTATTAAGGGAACAGATATGGTTACGGACAAGGATGGCAATGACGTCTTCCTCGCACCATCAAAGTTTTTACTCGACATGGAGATTGCGAATTACCCCGAACTGGAATTTCACTTTACTTCTGAATTTAAAACTGCGCAGGCTTCGTAATTTGCTCAACATGAAGTGGTTCACTACCATAGGTTTGATTTTCGCTTTTTTGCTTCATGCAAAAGCACAGGACAGCACCGAAGTAACCCAGCCCGTCGAAGTGATTCAAATCAGTGGCATGGTCGTTACCGGTGATTCCTTAGCGCCGCTGGCATACGCAACAGTCTTTCGATCGCGCGACTTGCGCGGCACCATGACCGATGTGAATGGATTTTTCAGTATTCCAGCGCTTGCAGGTGACACCATCACCGTTTCGTCCGTTGGCTATCTGACCCAAGCGTTTGCTGTGCCCATGGATTTGGAATTGCCCCGCATGAATGTGGTCCAACCATTGGGTCGCGATACAGTTTCGCTCGAAGAAGCCTTCATATATCCTTGGCCAACACGCGAACGGTTTCGCGAGGAGTTTTTGCAACTTCAGCTCTCACCGGATGCATACATGATTGCTCAAGAGCGGCTGGATCCGGCGGCATTGTACGATCGGTTGATGGAAGTCGGACGTGACGGCGAAGAAGTTTACAGCTACACGGTTCAACAGCAAGCGCAACAGAGTTATTACGCCGGGCAATTGCCCCCGATGAACATCTTCAATCCTGTGGCATGGGCGAAATTCATTGACGCGTTGCGAAACGGTTCCCTTAAGCGATGATCCGAATGTCGCATCGACCAGTCCTTCAAGTTGCATGGCTCCTTCTTTTCGGATGGATAACTGCACCAACAATGCACGCTCAAGGCGAAACCATCACCATCCAAGGCACCGTCACCAATGAGCGCGGGGCCGCCTTGCCCGGTGCAACGGTCATACCACTCGAACAACAGCGAGCAGCAGTGGTAACAGACAACGAGGGTTCGTACACGCTAGTACTTCAACAAGGCACTGCATGGACGCTAAGGTTCGGCTTTGTCGGGTACAAGTCCCAAGATCGAACCTTACCAGCCACCGCCAAACAGCCCCAACGCATCGATGTCCGCTTGTCTGCCGGTGTGGCGCTCAACACTTCAGAGGTGGTGGCTGACGGAGAACGCACCAAACCGGTTCAACGCATCAACCCTAAGGTGGCTGCACGCATCCCCTCACCAAGAGGCACCATCGAAGACCTGCTCATCCAAGCTCCTGTGAATTTCAACAGCGAACTCTCAAGCGGATACAACGTACGTGGCGGCAGTTTTGACGAGAACCTCGTTTATGTCAATGACATTGAGGTCTACCGACCCTTCTTGGTTCGTTCGGGGCAACAGGAAGGCCTGTCCTTCCCCAACCCCGACATGGTGGAGTCAATCGAGTTTTCAGCAGGTGGGTTTGAAGCTAAATACGGGGACAAGATGAGTTCTGTACTCGACATCCGCTACCGAAAACCCAATGAGGCGAAGACTCGAATTACCGCCAGCATGCTCGGGGCTCAACTGCAGCAGGACTGGGCCACCTCTGCCGGTCCAGATGGGCACAAAAAATTCACCCTAAATACCGGCATCCGCTACCGAGACAATTCCTACGTACTCGGGACCCTCGACGAAGGTGGCGAATACCAACCCCGATATGTAGACGTTCAAAGCTATGCCACGTGGGATCCTGACGGTTACGGTCCTTGGGAATTTGAGGCCCTCGGCATTTATGGACAAAACCAATACCGCTTTTTGCCCGTACGTCGCGAATCGAACGCGGGTAACATCAACGAAGCCCTGCGCCTGACGATCTATTTCGATGGCCAGGAGAAGACTGCATACCAGACGGGGTTTGGAGCCTTCGGCGCGAATTACAAAACAGAAAATCACCGCATTCGGTGGATCACCTCCGCCTTCCAAACGGCAGAATCCGAGACGTTCGATATCCTCGGTGCATATTGGCTCGATGAATTAGAACGCGACCTCGGCTCTGATGAACTCGGTGAAGCGGCCGTCAGCCGAGGTGTAGGTGCTTTTTTGAATCACGCCCGCAACCGCTTGTATGCATCTGTAATCAGCAGCGCTTTGAAAGGGTCTTCAGCGTGGGGGCAAGACAAAGGATTCTTTGAATGGGGCGTGAAATGGCAAGCCGAAAGCATCGAGGATCACTTGTCAGAGTGGTCGTTGGTGGACTCTGCAGGATTCATTACCCCCCACCCTCAAGACAGCATTGGGTACATCAATGAGGGACCGGAACAGGCAATTGAATTGGATGATGTGATTCGGGCGACCAACCGGGTAGAAACCCAACGTGTGCAGGCCTTCGTTCAAAATTCTTGGCGTTGGACTGACGCCCGGGAAGGCGATTGGGAAATCAATGCCGGGTTGCGCGGTCACTTGTGGGCACCTGAGTTCAGCGACACAGTATATACTTCGCTAGTTGGTGGTCCCAGAGGCCATATTAGTTATACTCCGAAAGACCGAGAAGGCCAACCCTCCACCGTCTACAATTTTGCAGCTGGCGTCTACTGGCAGCCGCCATTTTACCGCGAGATGCGCCGCTTCGACGGTACCGTAAACGCGGCTGTAAAAGCACAGCGGGCCACCCATTTCGTCCTGGGTATGGACCGCATTTTCGAGATGTACGGCCGCCCATTCAAAATGGTTGGAGAGCTCTACTACAAAGACCTCGATTTTCTGATTCCCTACGAAATCGAAAACGTGCGCCAACGTTATTATGCCCGAAATAACAGCTCAGGATATGCCGCCGGAGCCGATTTCATGCTCAATGGAGAATTCATAGATGGCATCCAAAGTTGGTTCCGTATGTCCGTCATGAAAACCGAAGAAGACCTCAATGACGATGCTTACTGGCAGTCCTACAACAGCCAAGGCCAACCCATCATTCAAGGCTACACCTTGGACAACACTCCGGTAGACAGCGCATTAATCGCACCAGGATTCATTCCACGTCAAACCGACCAGCGGTTTAATATGAGCCTATTGTTCCAAGACGAGATGCCCAGAAACGATGCCTACAAAGTGCTCGTTAGCTTGTATTTCGGGACTGGACTCCCATTCGGCCCGCCCTCTTTCGAGCGTTACAAGGACATTTTAAGGACGCCAACCTACCGCCGGGTGGACATTGGATTTTCACGTGAACTCTTCCTGGACCAAGAAGATTCGGATCGAAATGGGTTCATTTCGTTAGAAATCTTCAACATCCTAGGCATTCGAAACACCATCAACCACACGTGGATAGAGGACGTCAACGGCAGGTTGTATGCCATCCCGAATTACCTCACCAATCGCCGGGTCAATTTGAAAATTGGATTGAACTTCTAATTTAGCACCATGCCACGGCTGCCATTCCATGCAACGCTCCTGATCGGACTCGTCTTAGCAAGTTTGCTAGTCTCTGGTGGGAAACTTGGGGCTCAATCCTACTTTTTGAATGGAACAGCGCAGTCGCTGGGAGGAGACTGCTACCAATTGACAACGACCCAAGGCAATCAAAATGGCACCGTTTGGTACTCTGAACTCATCGATCTGTCGCAACCTTTTGATCTAAATTTCACCATGAATTTTGGCACGTTTGATGTGACCGGAGCTGATGGCATGGTTTTCGTCCTTCAAGACGTGGGAACGAATGCCCTCGGCCAAACCGGTGGCGCGTTGGGATTCAGCGGCTTCGACCCGAGCTTCGGAATCGAATTCGATACGTGGCAGAATGGCCAATACGGGGACCTGATCCAAGACCACATCGGCTTCGTTTCTGACGGTTCCGTTGACCACGCCCCGCCAACGGGACTTGGCGGTCCGGTCACAGCGAACGTGATCGGCGGGAATATCGAAGATGGTGAGGAGCACCCCGTTCGCATCACCTGGGATCCCAATACCCAAATCATTGCCGTGTACTTCGACTGTGAATTGCGTTTGGCCAATCAAGTGGACCTCGTGAACACCATTTTCTCGGGACAGGAATTCGTCTACTGGGGATTCACTGGGTCAACGGGCGGTTCATTCAACAACCAAAGCGTCTGCCTGGCACCCAACATCCTCGCCACCGGTCCCGAAACGTGGATCTGTCCAGGGGGATCGGTCGAATTGAACGTCATTGGCGCGCCCAACAGCGACTACAGCTGGGAGCCCGCAACGTTTTTGTCTGATTCCACTGGGGCGACTGTTATCTGCACTCCGGATTCTAGCACGACCTATGTGGTCACCTATGAGGGATTTTGCGAAGCTCAAATCAGCGACACCATCCACGTCGAGGTGGCGGAATTGGAGGGCGCCGCCAACGCCACTCCGTCCACGGTCCTCACCTGCCTCGTTGAATCCATTGAACTTGAAGGGTCAAGTAATTTTCCGAGTGGTATCGACTACACTTGGGAAACGCTGGAGGGAAACATTGCAGACGCGCTGGGTCCCAATGCAACCGTCGATGCTCCAGGGACATATTTTTTAAACCTGAGCAATGCTGACAGCAGCTGCACAGACAATTTGCAGGTTCAGGTCACTGAGGACTTGGAAACATTTGAAAACATCCTCTCAGCCTCAGCAACTGCGTTCACGTGCGCAGTGGATTCCATTCTCCTGAGCGCTGAAGCCAATGACGAAGCTGACTTCGAATGGTCAGGTCCCACGGGTTCGCAATTCGAATGGGTTGAACAGCCCTCTATCATTTTGGTTCAAGATGCAGGTACCTGGGAACTCACAACGACCAATCCCGCCAACGGCTGCCCCAGCACATCGGTCATCCAACTTGGTAGCAATTTCACCCTTCCAGAGGTGTACGCCGGAACAGCGGACACGTTGACATGTGCTTCACCCACCGCTGTCGTTGAAGGAGTGGATATTGGGCCCGACGGCTACACGCCGATCTTGGAATGGA
>NZGF01000068.1 GCA_002690915.1 Crocinitomicaceae bacterium | reverse complement strand
CGTATAGAGCTTGCTCAGAGTACCTTTGAGACCTGTACTCGAAAGCTTCGTTGACTTCGATACATTGAATTCACAATCTCCTATCAACAAACCGAAGGAGAGGAAATATTCATAGCGCAAATTTAGAATCGCAGATTGGTTGTTAGTATGCAAACATTTGCCTTGTACAAACCGTATGGGATACTCAGCCAGTTCACGGCTGAAGATGGCAATCCAGGGCTTTCGAGTCTGAATCTAGGTGTGCCTCGGACGGTCTGGCCTGTGGGACGATTGGACCGCGATTCTGAAGGATTGCTGCTCTTGACCGAAAATAAAATCCTCAAGCAACGCCTCACCAGTCCTTTACAAAGCCATCACAAAACATATTGGGTTCAAGTTGAAGGAAAACCAACGGATGAGTCCATTGATGATATGCGCCGTCCAATGCAACTGCGCATTCGCAAAAAGGACGTCGTCACGAAACCCTCCCGAGTGAAATTGATATCTGTCCCCCACCTTGCCGAGCGCACTCCGCCGATTCGCAAGCGCTTAAACATCCCGACATCTTGGCTTCAAGTTGAACTGACAGAGGGCAAGAACAGACAGATTCGCAAGATGACAGCGTCCATCGGATTCCCGGCACTACGTATTGTCCGAATCGGAATCGGATCCCTTACCTTGGATGCACTAGGCCTTCACCCGGGCGAATGCACAGCATTGACCTCCGACCAAATCGAACAGTTGCAAAGCCCTAATCATGCGTAGTTTTTTATCCTCGGTGGCCCGGACCATTTTGGGATTGAAATGGTCGTTCGTGTGCTGTTCCTATGCGCTGGTCACCATTCTAGTCAAGCCTTCGGCAGCGAAGTACGTGCTGACAAAGATCGGAAGTAACATGTGGAGTAAAACCATGCTCCGCATTGTTGGGAATCCCTCAGTCAATCTCTCATTTGATTCATACGAGGCATCATTCGATTATTGGCCGAAGAAGGCCATTTTTATCGCCAATCATTGCAGCCAAATCGATATCAATGCATCGGCTGCTTCCATCCCCTATCCCATCGTTTACCTTTCTAAGGCCAGCGTACGGAAAGTTCCTATTCTGGGGCTGCTGAACGAGCGAGTCGGAACCGTTTTCATAGATCGATCCAATCCAAAGGCTGCTAAGGAATCGGTGGACCGTCTCATAGCAACATTAAACCGAGGCATCTCGGTTATCGTTTACCCAGAAGGCACCCGGTCAAAAGACGGGAAGTTGTTGCCCTTTAAGAAAGGAGCATTTCACTTGGCTGCAAAATCCCACACGGCCATTATTCCTCTGCACATCCATGGAACCCGCACAGCATTGCCAAAAGGAAGTTTATTCCTAAGAAAAAATCCAATCCATGTACGATTCGGAAAGCCCTTGATGCCGCCGATCGAGGATGATTCAGCATCTTTAAAAGCGTTTGTAATGCAAGGTCAAGAGGCCATTGAGCGCATGAAAGCGTGGCATGCATCCAACATCAACACGCCGGACTAAAGTAAGGAGTACGCCATTTCAAGGCCTTCTTTGATGGCCCGTTGCGCATCGAGTCTCGATGCATTGCGGGCGCCTCCAATTAGATGAGCGGTTTTGCCCATCATCTCGAGGTCTTCAGCCAACGGATGAAAGGACTCTTGGCCAACGCAAATCACATAGTTATCCGCCGCTAAAATGCGTTCCATCCCGTCCTGGTTATAGCATAAGCCTTCCGATGTAAGCGACTGATATGAAACGCCTGTGTGCATTAGCACTCCTGCCTTTCTCAAACCCATGCGGTGAATCCAGCCTGTAGTCTTCCCAAGGCCACTCCCCATTTTCTTTGTGGACCGTTGAAGCATGTGAACGGTGCGCGTTGAAATTATATTTTCCGATGCCCTCAATCCTCCCCGTTGCTTAAACTTCGTGTCAATCCCCCAAGTATCATAAAAATTACGGCGAGCATCATGAAGCAGGTATTCAGCGACGTCAAACCCTATGCCACCTGCACCAATGATGGCGATCGTATCTCCCAACTTCACATGGCCCATGAGCACATCGATGTAGCTTATCACACGTGAATCTTTATCTTGGCCGGGGACATTCCAAGCACGTGGTCTCACGCCAGTTGCCAACACCACCTCATCGTATCCAAGCAACTCTCCAGCTCCCACTTCAACGTTCAATTGAACATTTACGCCTAACAATTCCAGCTGTTTATTGAAGTAGCGCAGGGTCTCGTGAAACTCTTCTTTTCCAGGGATTTGTTTGGCCATGTTAAACTGCCCGCCAATTTGAATTCCCTTTTCGTAGAGTGTGACTTGATGGCCCGTTCTGGCTAATTCTGTGGCGGCACTCAGGCCGGCAGGACCTGCGCCAACGACAGCAATTTTTTGCGGTCGCTCTGCACGAGCATGCATCGGCCAGTTGCTTTCATGGGCAGCTCGTGGGTTCACCAAGCAAGAAGCAACCTGCTGCTTAAAAATCTGATCCAGACAGGCCTGGTTGCATCCAATGCAGGTATTTATTTCGTCCGTGCGATTCGACTTTGCCTTAAGTACCAACTCAGGATCTGCAAGAAAAGGACGCGCCATCGAAATTAAATCGGCACACCCCTCTTCTAACACCTCTTCACATAGACCTGGCATGTTGAGTCGATTGGTCGTCACCAGTGGGATGGAAACGGATCCCATCAATCGCTTAGTCACGAATGTGAAACCACCACGGGGTACCAGTGTCGCGATGGTGGGCACACGGGCCTCGTGCCATCCGATGCCTGTATTGATAATATTCGCCCCAGCTTTCTCAATGGCTTGGGCCAATTCAACCACCTCATCCCAACTGCTCCCATCCGCCACCAAATCCATCATCGATAGGCGGTACATTATAACAAAATCATTGCCCAGTAATTCTCTGATTCTGCGAATGATTTCAACCGGAAAACGCATCCGATTTTCGAAGCTCCCTCCGTATTTGTCTTTGCGGGTGTTGGTGGACGCAACAAGAAATTGATTGATTAAATAACCTTCCGAACCCATGATCTCTACACCATCGTACCCTGCCTTTTGGGCCAAATTAGCTGCATTAACGAAGTCATCGATGGTTCGAGCCACCCCTCGTTCAGAAAGGGCACGTGGCTTGAAACGATTAATGGGTGCTTTTAATGCACTGGGCGCCACGTTGAATGGATGGTAGCTGTATCGACCTCCGTGTAAGATCTGCATGAGGATTCGCCCTCCTTCTTGATGCACCGCCTTCGTTACAGCCTGGTGTTTTTTTGCGTGCCGCATGCTTTGCATTCGCGCCCCATTGGGTCCCAACACACCTCTTCGATTGGGGCTTATTCCGCCAGTGACTATAAGCCCAACTCCTCCACGTACGCGCTCAACGTAAAAGTCAGCAAGCTTATCGAAGCCGTCTGATTCTTCCTCCAGCCCCAAGTGCATACTGCCCATGATAATGCGATTGGGCAGCGTTAGGTGCGCCACTTGAAGCGGAGTAAACAGGTGCGGATATGTAGGATGTTGGCTCAATCGAAGTCCCGATACGAATCAACCAAGTTATCTCTTCTTCGCCGTGAGGCCATATACTGCAACAAGAAACTTTGACCGTTTTTGGCGGTCTCCTCTTTTTTGCCAGCCTTCAAATCGGCCAACGCCTCATAAAAAGTCATGTCACTGGTTGTAACATTCATGCGGCCGCTTTTTCCATCTAATTTAAAGTCGTGGTAGTACCAATTCTCTTCGTCTCCATGAAAATACAGGGTAAATGCATCACCGCTTCGACTTCGCTTTAACTCTAATTTTCCAGGAATGTGCATGAACAAGGCCTCCTTACCCAGCGAGACCAAACCAAAATCACTTGTGGAAATCCAGGCCTCTTCGGGGTCGTCCCAAACCAAATCCACATCCGTCAGCACAGCGCCTCGTTGTAGCATTTTTGGGACGTTTTTCAATTTGCCTGTCATTGCCAAGTCGTTGATTAACTTTTGGCTATCTTCTTCACCAACCCATGTGCGGAGTGCTTGCTCGTAGTTGGTAGTAGCGATATCCAGTGGTTCGCTGGATTGCCAAGATAGAATCTGCAGTGCCATCCGCTCGAACAAGTCGTGATGGAAGTGATAACCCAACAATACCGTGCCTTTAAAGTGGTAATCACCTCTTGAATCGATTTCGAAACGGCCCACCATTTTGTTGTTAACCAACCCGAAATCCAACGGGAAGTTCATCGACCCGGATCCTGACAACCGACACGACCTCGCATCCAATACGATGCGATTGCTTGGATGCAGTTCATCAATGAAGGCTTCTTCTGATGAGATCACGTAGGCGCCATCTTTAAAGCGCAACGCACCCTCGGGCACGAGCACAGGCCGATCAGATTCTTCGGAAAGGGGATCCAAAAAGGCTGGATACAAGTTGAAAGGTGCTCGGCTCGAAAACATCATGCCACATGCAAGGGGATCACCATCAACATCAAGGGGTTGCTCCGGAACTGGGATCGCTACATTAGATGGGTTAATGGCCGCCTCGAATTGTATCCACGAGGGTTGAAATTGCCGGCATGTTTTCGTCATTTGAGCGCCTCCGCTAAACGTCAGAAACTCATCCCCGGCCATCATTGTGAAGTCCCCAGCGAATTGGAATTGAGGATCCAGCATGAAGGCGTCTCGTGCGTAAACACTGCCTGTTCCGAAGGTTTCAATGGATTCATTGACCCCGATGTTATCCAAAATGAGCGTTTGAAGGGTTTTATCAGCACCCTCATATTGGTATTCGCCCGACCCTCGGAAACTGTATCGCCCTTCAATTTTGAGAGCCACTCGTTCAACCAGATGATATTGCGTAGTCGCATTCGCAATAAGCCGTGCATTTTGCAGTTCGTCCATCTCCGCATCACGACGAACTGTTACCAAACTGCTGTCTGGAAATACACGGGAATCCGCCACGGCGATTTCTCTTACTCCTTTGCATCGGAGGATATCCTCCCCGACCAAATACGTGGCATGCGTACTAAGGAAGTGCAATGAATCTTGGGTAGGCTCTGTTGAAATAAAATTGGATAGCGTTCGATTCTCACTGAAATTAAGTGGCAAGGATTCAACATCGCGTTCAGATATCAAGTCAATCTCATCATCATCCATAAACCACCGAAAGCGATCCATGTAGCAGAGGTATTGCTGAATAGGCAATTCAATTGCTGTTTCACCTGAGTTAGGCACGAACTCCCCCATGCGTTGGCCGAAATCCACCTCACCTTGAACATCATCCGTCTCAAATGCAGACAATGATCCTTGCCGACCATAGAGCTCAAAAGACGCATGTTGGGTGGTGGCTTTCAAGCGCTTGAATGAAAAACCTTCTGCTTCAAGGCCTGCCTTTGCCATATCCAGGAGTCCTGCCCCGTGCATACCATTTCCGTCGATGGCCAAGGTGCCCGAAAGTTCACTGTTACTGCTGTAGAGTGCAACCGGGTCCTTTTTCGTAGTTACAACCATTCGCTCTACTTGGGGGTCAAAATGGATGAAACCACTGGACACCATTGCATCTGGAACATCTGATTTAATGGAGGCGCTATTTACGAAGGCCGTTAGCGGTCCAATGATGCTGTCGGGGAGAAAGACCAGTTCGTTGCCTTCTGCGTGCGCCGTTAGAAAATCTATTTCACCTGAACCCCTTAAACCTGAACCATCCAACGACAAGGCTGACGAGAATGTGGCATTCCCATCATATAACACCGATCCATCTGGCGGTGTAATCGACGTTAACCCCATGTAAAAGTCGTCCATGACCACCAGTGGCTGCTCAATATCGCCTACAATCCCTGCTGAAATCAACGTTCCTTCTAGCCGGAAATTTGAAGCCGTCAAATTATCCAGACCTGACAATTGAAAGGGCTCAACCGCATAGTAAAAATCGCTTCGTGCATAGGCTCCTCCGTACAGCTCAGGTCGGTCGTAGTAGACAAAGCTCCGCTCCTTACTCATGAATTCCGGATATGACGTATACAAAGCGGCATCCTTGCCTGACCGATTAAACGGCCGGTCAATGACCAGTTGGCCTGATATTTCTTGCAGGCTGTTTTTCAACCATGTCTTCTTAGGACGTCCCCGGTAATCCGGATTATCGGTGTCATTCACACTCAATTGAACCTCTTCGATTTTATTGAAATCAATTGTGAAGGATTCATAGGAAAAGTTCATGTGCAGGCCATTGAGTTTCACATTGCCTGCATGAACCAGCCCATTGAGCAACATGTCACAGTTGGCTAATACCTCAACCTCTTGATCCATTGGATCAATGAAGACTTCACGCGCCGAGCTGAAAACCAGCCGTTCGACACCGTTGACTTTTAGCGCACCACTTGCCAAACTCCATTCTGCATTGTTTCCAATCCGCGGGTTTGACAAGAGCCGAATGATGTCATGGTCTCGTTTGCCGGAAACATAACCGATGTGGCGCAAGGTCTTGTCCGTGATGCGAGCGAGACGTTCATCGGGATTGAATTCAATATAACCTGCATTGGCCAGGTTCATCAAGACAACTCGGGCTTGGACTTCGCTCAATTTGATGTGTTTCGCGTAATCCAGAGAAGTGAATACCCAAAGGCCCGAAGCTTTATGAAATCGGTACAGCTCAACCACCGGATGAATTGGATCAATGCCCTGCAGCTGATCAAAACTTGACTTCTCGAAATAGTTCTGGCTTTTGAAGTCCCCAGCCTTTGCATTGTCCACCAAAGGATAGCCGATTTCGATTTGGGGGTGACCTATCTTCCAAGAAAACCCTTCGACATTCCACTCCAACGCATGGTAATCGTCCTCAAATGGCTGTTGCCCCATGCCCGACGATTGCCGGGTTACAGAAATCACATTATTACGCACATCAAAACGCATCGTGCAATCAGGATGACCAACGGTATCACCTTTGAAGTATAGTTCACACTGCGCATGCGGTGCAGTCACACCAGCATCATTGAAAAACACTTCCAGTGCAGTAAATTTCATGAATGTCGAGTCCGACTGGATTAGTTCTACCGTTGCAAGCTCCTCTGCGGCCCCAATGCCACGAAGTGATGAGCCCCGAATATCCATGCCGCCCTCGTACTTAAGGCATCCGTACAAACTATCTAACACGATTGTTGACTCACTGCAGCGAACTAGCGGATAACGCTTGTCAGCGGACTCTGTAAGGGGTTCAAGTTTACCGATCAGCTTTCCGAGCAAAGGGCGCTGAGAAAAAGGCGAATGGAACAAAACGCTGTCCATGCGAACGTCATCCTTCGAGAAATCCAAAACAGTTGGGGGCACAATTGCATAGGTGAATTCAGAATCGTGGACCGTCCCAAGCCAAGGAAAACGACTCGATGAAATCTCGGCTTCTGAATCCGACAGATCCCACTGGCCGGCGAAACCTTCAAATCGCATGGTGTCGCCTCGAAATCCCAAGGAAAGATTACATGAATCGAACCGGACATAATTTCTAGTATCCATTGCCTCGAAATACCACGGTTTACCGCTTAATTGCCATACGTGCCGTGGACCTCGCCCAACAATGTTGTGCAGAATCAAATCTTTGGATAGCGCCAGAAACGGCTGGAGCCTCTTGCGCATTTTCTTATCCGACGCCATGTTGTGAATCACTTCGTGCCATTCAGCCCAACGCGTTGTGTCTTGCCGCAAAATGGAATCCGCAGCATGCAAATAATCCAATAGCCCCTTGTTAGCAGTGATTCGTTCTCCCTTGAGCAAATCAACAGTAGATTGTACGTCTAAAGCGTGATTCACAGCTACACTGCTCGAACACAGATACGGCCCAAACGACTTTTTAATCCACTTGGATTCATCGACTGAAGCGTTCTTCACTTCACTACCTAAAGCATCCGCCCAAGACAGACAGGAAATTTCCTGAGCAGAAGCATCCAGTGACGAAGCAGCAACAACAAGGCATATGCAGAGCCAGTATAAGAGGCAGATACGGAGCAATTTGAATTGGATTCGTTGCGTCGAAAGTACAACGGGGCCAGGACGTGTTTTATGCGGATATTGGAGTCTTTACGAACAATGTGCACGCCCAATCTTCACGGCTTGACTGGTCAATCCACTTCAATCCCGAACGAGCGGCTGCCTTCCTCAACGCAGGAACGTCTGCCGTGTAAAAGCCACTGAACGCAATCGTTCCTCCTGGCACAAGGTGCTTTGAATACTGGTTCATCTCAGCCTTCAGAACATTCAGATTGATGTTCGCCAACACCACCTCATACACGCTGAGTTGATTTCGGAGGGAGTTAATCGTTCCATGGAGCACTTCGACTTTACCATCTATGCCATTGCGATGGCAGTTGGCTAAAGTATTCTTATAAGACCATTCATCAAGATCAAATGCGACCACCGGTCGGGCGCCCAGCTTATGAGCTGCAATTGACAGTGCCCCAGTACCACACCCAATATCCAATACCGACTTCCCTTCCAAATCCAAATCCAGAAGACAACGCATCATTTGCCACGTCGTTGGATGATGCCCGGTGCCAAAGGACATTTCTGGCTGAATGATGACATCAAGGCCAGAAGCTGGTTGAGGATGAAAAGGTGCTCGCATCATAATCCGCCCTTCAACATCAACAGGTTCGAACTGTGACTCCCACTGTGCATTCCAGTTTTGGGATTTAATAAATTCAGTATTCACCTCGATTTTCGCCATCAATCGAAGCTCAGTCAGCACGGCCTTCATTCCAGGTTCGTCCCACTCCGCTTCCCGTGCAAACGCTACTAGTCCATTGACCTTTTCTTCGAACATGGAAAAGCCACAGGTATTCAAATACGCCACCGCCACTTCACGTGCAGGCAATACCGGCTCCAACTCAACCTCCAGGCGTATAAAACGATCGGACTTCTCCATCCTTGTCAGTGCTTTTCAGCTGCAGCCACAATATCGAGAAAATCCGAAGCATTCAACGAAGCACCTCCAATCAACCCACCATTGACATCTGGCTGGGCAAAAAGCTCTTCTGCATTATTAGGCTTGCAACTTCCACCATACAAAATTCTGCATCCTTGAGCTATAGTCTCATCGAATCGTTTGACAAGCCAACTCCGAATAAAAGCATGCATTTCCTGCGCTTGCTCTGTGGACGCTGTTTTACCTGTTCCAATGGCCCAAATGGGCTCGTAAGCGATAACGACACCCTCCATCGAAGCCGCCGACAGTCCTTCCAAGGCATGCAACAATTGGCCCTTTACCCAATCAAAATGAGTTCCCAATTCACGCACTTCAAGGGATTCACCACAACACAGAAGCACCTGTAAACCTGCATCCAAGGCAACGTGTAACTTATTCCGTACCGCATCATTTGTTTCTCCATATCCTTCTCTTCGTTCAGAATGGCCGATGATGACCCAGTTCACGTTGCAAGAAGCGAGCATGCCTGCAGTGAACTCGCCGGTAAAAGCGCCTGAGCCTGTAGCGCTGCATTGTTGGCTAGCGATTTGCAAGACCTCACCTGAATGATTTGCAATTATGCTTAAATAAGGCGCAGGAGGCGCAATGATCACTTCAGTCGAAAGCTCATTCGCTAATCCCGATTTCACTCCATTTATCAATTCCAAGGCTTCTTGCAGCAATTTGTTGCTTTTCCAGTTTCCAGCTACGATGTTCTTCATGACCTTTGCGTTTAGCGCGCACAAGTTCGCCCATCCTATTCAATAAATTGGCCAACTAAGCATGAATTCGGAACAGCCATTGCCCTGGAGCTCTTTGCTCAAGCAATTTTGGGGATACGATTCACTGCGCCAACATCAATTTGGACCTATTGAGGCGATATGTGCTGGAAAGGATGCAATCGCTGTGCTCCCAACGGGTGGTGGCAAGTCACTCTGTTATCAGCTCCCCGGATTGGTTCGAGGTGGAACCACCTTGGTCATTTCACCGTTGATTGCCCTCATGGAAGATCAGCTCAAGGATTTGAAATCAAGAGGGATTCACGCCTTCTCTTTGGCTGGTGTTTCAAGCCGCCGTGAATTGGAGCGTGTTCTAGATAATGCTGAACGATGCCAGCCAAGTTTCCTGTTTACTTCACCTGAAAAATTAGAACGACCCGTTGTTCAAGTCCGGTTGAACCGGCTTGGCATCAATACAGTGGCTGTCGATGAAGCCCACTGCATTTCCGAATGGGGACATGACTTTCGGCCAGCCTACCGTCATATCGCGGCGGTTAGAAGTGAAATCCCCAAAGCGGTGTGGGGTTGCTTTACCGCTACAGCGACAGAACGGGTGATCACGGACATCCAAGAAAACCTAAAACTTTCTCATCCAGCGGTTTACCGCTCGTCAACTCGACGCGACAATCTTAATTATTCTGTGTGCAGCGTTCGTGATTCAGAGGCCATGCTTTATCAGGCGGTACTTAATTCAAGTGGCGCCGGACTCGTGTACGTAGGAACTCGTTACAAAGCAGAAAAGTGGGCGAAGCGACTCGAGGGGATTCAAGGCGGTGTAGAATCGTACCATGCTGGGTTGGATGCGCAGACGCGTGCATATCGACTTGAAGGTTGGATTCGCGGCGAAATCCGTGTTATCGTATGCACCAATGCTTTTGGAATGGGCATCGATAAATCCGATGTGCGCTGGGTATTTCATGCGTGCATACCCGCCAATTTGGAATCCTATGTTCAGGAAGCTGGGCGTGCCGGGCGAGATGGCTTCACTTCCGAATGCGCGCTTTTTGTGCGTCCTGAAATGCTCGATCAACGTTTGCAGCAGTTAAAACAATTTGACCCCAATGAATTACCCATTAATGAGACGTACCAATTCATCGCTAATCAAGGCGAGGTAACCGTTGGGACCCGACCAGATATAAGCACACCTTTCAATGCTGCTGCTTTTACTTCGAGTCAAGGATATAAGACGCAAACTATCAATAGGAGCATTCAGCTTTTGCAACGTGCCGGGTATTTTGGAAAGGTTACTTCAGTGGGGGAAATATGCCTCCAATTTTCCTTCAACGAGCGGAGTCAGACAGAACTGCATGAAATAGCGCAAATGCCAACTGAAGAAGGGGCCGTAGCAAGGCACTTGGCGACCTTCGCCGCATGTGCAACCATTCGAAGAAAACAAAGTGAATTCTCAGGGATTGGCCTAGACTGGAACCGAGTCCTCTTCGCACTGCGACGCTTGGAAGAATGGGGAGTGTTGGCATTCGCCGAGCATCAACACCTTCAGCAGATCGAATGGACCCAACCACGAACAGCGAGCAAGGTCTTGATCCCTCCTGAAGTAGGAATAGAACCCTATGAGCGATCACTTGAGCGACTTGGCGCATTGGGCGAATTCGTGGAAACGAACATATGTAGGCAACTTTTTATCGCCCAATACTTTGGATTTCCTGATACAGAGCCGTGTGGTCAATGTGACAATTGCCTGGAGGTAGCAACCGATGCGACCTCGGACTTCTCGCTAAATCGCATTCCGGAAGAGGGCGTGGATTTCACTAATTTCATCAAAGGAATTCCACCCAGTCGGTATAACATCTGCATCCAGACCCTAAAGTCAGCCGAAGAGAACGGGCACATCCGTTTTGAGAAAATGCGTATCTACAAAGCTGGCTAGCACGCGTATCTTCGCCCGACACATTATGGAAAAAAAGGTCTACCTCAAGCCCCGCAAGGAAGAAAGTTTATTGCGTCAGCATCCGTGGGTGTTCTCCGGGGCGATAAAGCGAATGGACGGACAACCCGTGACGGGTGATCTTGTTCAGGTGTGTGCAAACAAAGGAAGGGTTTTGGGATTCGGCCATTACAGCGCTAACACATCAATAGCTGTGCGCATGCTTTCTTTTGAGGAGGAGTTTCATCCAGATTCGTGGTGGAAAGAGCGCATTCAAAATGCAGTTGAAGTTCGAAGAAGCCTCGGTTTATTGGAAGGTAACAATTCGATTTGCCGTTTAATCCATGCAGAAGGTGATGGCATGTCAGGACTCATCGTCGATTTCTACGATCGAGTTGCTGTTATACAGACTCACTCCATGGGTATGCACTTGAGTCTAGACTCTATCGTTACTGGTTTAACACACGCCCTGCCTGAGATTGAAGGTGTATACAATAAGTCCGCAAAAGTCTTGCGAAAGTCAGGGGAAACAGACATGCAAGACGGCTTCGTTTATGGGAAGCTTCCGGAATCCTGGTCGCCTATCGAACGTGGAAGAAAGTTCTACATCGACCTTGAACAAGGCCAAAAGACTGGGTTCTTCGTTGATCAACGAGAGAACCGAACATTGCTACAAACCATGGCTGAAGGCAAGCGCGTTCTCAATGTATTTAGCTATACGGGGGGATTCTCCATTGCAGCCATGCAAGGAAGGGCGGAACATGTAGCAAGCTTGGACAGTTCAAGACGCGCCCTTGACCTAGCCGCGGAAGCCGTTGGTTTAAACGACTTCAACGCATCAACACACGAGTGCATTGAGGCGGATGCTTTGGCTTATTTGAAAAATGGGGTGTCCAATTATGACATTGTCGTTCTCGATCCGCCAGCTTTTGCGAAATCAGCTTCAGCACGTCATTCCGCAGTTCAAGGGTACAAGCGCATCAACCAACGAACACTCGAAACAATCAAATCAGGCGGAATCCTATTTACCTTCAGTTGCTCACAGGCTGTTGACGATCGCCTGTTCACTCACACGGTCATTGCTGCTGCGATTCAAGCCAATCGAACCGTACGCATACTGCATAGATTGCACCAGCCTCCAGACCATCCCGTGAGCGCTTTCCATCCAGAGGGATCCTACCTCAAAGGCCTTGTGCTCAGAGTGGACTAGCATCAAGGATCCAACCGTCCTAACGACCAAGACGGTCCCTGTTTTGTGTAGAGGTAACGGTTGTGAAGCCGGCTCGGCCGTCCTTGCCAGAATTCAATTTCATCTGCATAAATTTCGAAACCTCCCCAAAATGGCGGACGAGGGATAACGTCTTGTCCTTCGAATTGGGCTTGATAGCTAATGATGCGCTCCGTGAGTTTAACTTCTTCTCCTTGTCGGCTTTGGCGTGATGCCCATGCACCAATTTGACTTGATCTTGGTCGGGAGGCGAAGTAAGCATCGCTCACGGCGTCCGAAGATGGAACGGCTTTTCCACGGACTCGTAACTGTCGCTCCAATTCTTTCCAAAAGAAAATGCAAGCTACCTGGGGCGAAGCCAAGATTTCCTTTCCCTTTTCCGATTCATAATTGGTAAAAAAACGCAAACAATCATCTTCCAACGCTCGCAGCAAAACAATGCGTCCGTTGCTGCCTCCGCTTAGACTATGCGTAGCTATGCACATGGCATTGTAGTCCTCGGGGTCCACTTCAGCGGCATCCGCCACCCATTGATTCAATAAGAGCATTGGATTAGCGGGTAAATCTTCCTTGTGAAGCGCACCTTTGGCATAGTCTTTTCGAGCAGAACTGACAGCGTCGGACATAAAAAAATTATTAGAAATGAAACCCTTGAAACTTAAATGCAGTAAAGGCCGATGAAACAAATTCATCATGCGCAATTTAATCATCAGCTACCGCAAACTACCGAGCACTGTGCTCGCGTCATTGCAAGTGAAGTACCCCGATGGATTCGAAGACGATTCGTTCGAATTCGAAATCCCAGGAAAACAACTTATTTGCAAGGCCATCCGCATCAGCGTTGAAGGAGTAAACTACCTTATCAAACTCGAGCAGCGTCCCAAGAAGACGGATTTCTTGTTGGATGAAGATTGGTAATCAATTTAAGCCATACCCCTGGCCTGCATCAATCGAATGGGTCCACAGTGCAATGCCATCGGCGTCCTTAACAGTCATGGTAAGCACCCGTTCTTTGCGAGGACCGGACACATTGAGTACACCGTAATTCCGTATGCCTACCATCGTGCCTGGCTCGCGATTGGTGTTGGGCTCTTCCTCGTGATTGTAGCTCCCGCTTGTCAGCGGACTGACCGTCCAGTCGTAAACCCAATTCCCTCCAGGAAGTTGCATTTTCGACAGCTCGCTGTTGTGGCGATCCCCGGTCAAAAAAACAACACCGCGTATGCCCAGTTCATCAATGGCATCAAACAAAAGCGCTCGCTCCTCCGGGAACTGAGCAAAGTTCTCATAAATGGCAGCATCGCTTACCATTTGCCCCCCTATGGCCACTAATTTGAAGGGAGCACGGCTGTTTCGTAATGCATTTAGCAACCAGTCGCGCTGAATACTCCCTAACATTTGACGTTTTTCCGATCCCAACGTATGATTCACGCGATGGGAGCGATTGTCAAGAAGGAAAAATTCTACATCACCGAACAAAAATTGAGCGGTATTCAGCTCAGAAGCGCCTGGCACACCTGATGCAGGGTTAGGCCAAAAAGCCTCAAAAGCAGCCCGCGACCAATCGGGATGCATCCAAGATCTGTCTGAATCATCGGGGCCGAAGTCGTGATCATCCCAGATTGCGTAATGCGCACCTTTCGATAAAAACGTCTGCATCTCCGGCAGAGCGCGCGTATGGGTGTAACGATGAACGAATCCAGATAGGCTCGTAAAATCAACCTCTCGCAGGTAAATGTTATCTCCGAGCCAAACCATGGCGTCAAAAGTTTCATCCGCCATGGTATTAAATATCCCATACCCTCCTCCGTACGGCTTTCCAGGACGATCAAACTCCGGTTCGTTTACATACGCACAGCTTCCTAGCAAGAAGTTCAATTCCGGCGGGTCTGTTCGGTACTGCCATAGCGGTTGTGTCTTGATTACAAGGGTGTCACTAAGCCTTGCCCCTCTCTCGTCGCTTATGAAGTAGATGTAACGGGTTCCGGGTGACAAGTCCGTTAGCTCCGCTTGAAAGCAATTGCCTAATTGCAGAGATTTCATGGACACAACGGAAATCCGTTCGCCTACTGAATCCAAAAGATTCACGCTTGGGCACTCCGAATAGGTGCTCTGTGAAAGCTGACACCAAACCTTAGCATTGCGCATTCCAACATCGCCGACAACGGGCGAAGCATTTAAGATCAAGTGATTCTTGTCGGAAGGACCTTGGGCACAACCGGCAATCATTACCGCCATGAAAAAACCGATGTATCGCATTACTTTTTTCTTCAAACTTACAAAAGCAAAAAAAGGGACCCCGAAGGGTCCCTTTCAAATTGAAAGCGTAGGAAGCTTACTTCGCTACAACAATGTTTTGAGCGTCCGTGAAATCCGCGTGGAAAACCGACACAGTGTAGTTACCGGCAGCCAAATCGTGCTTTACAACGATGCGGTTACCACCTACAATATTTTCTTGAGCAATTTCCTGAGAAATAACTGCCTTACCTGACATATCAGTCACTTCGAGAATGATATTCTCACCTCCCAGGTTCAACTCACGATCAAACTTCACGCTGAAAGTGCTCTCGAAAACTGGATTTGGAAAGATGTTCCACTCTGTGGTGTTATCAATGTTAGACAAACCGTGGCTGTCTCCGTTATTCTGACCGAAGCAAGAACCGTCGTTGTAAGAAGCTTCAGCATTGAAGTTTGCAGCATTCGCATCAGTACATCCGAAAACTTGAGCATCTGTTGAAGAGAATGTCAAATCGAAAGCGCGCCATGCAGCACCGTCTGCGTCCCATCCCTGAAGATTCAAGATACCAGTAGCAGTTCCATCAGTAGTTACTTGCATGAGCAAAACGCGGTTGCCTGCTTCAGCAACAGCCTGGACATCAGTAGGAACAACAAACCATGCACCGTCTGTAACTGTAAGTTCAGAACCGTTCAAGAAGTTGTTGTAATCGACTCCTACCGTCCATAAGTTATTATTCGTGCTATTGGTGGCACCAATGGTTACCCAGCTATCATATGCCAAAGATCCTTCCAATGCTACGATTTGGTCGTTCACATCCAAAGATGAGAAGCTTCCATATTGATGCTGGTAAAAATCGGTGGTTGTAGCCACATTAAGAACGTGCTCGCCGTCAGCAAAAACAGCGTGCAAAGAATGCTCAGCTGAGGGCAATACAGCGTAAACGCGGTACGTATTACCTTCTACTTGGCCGCCGTTGTCTACAGCTTCGACGACCAACTCAACATTGCTGGCACTCGCACCGAAGGCGAGGAAAGAGGCCGCAGCCAGTGTGAAAAGGTTTTTCATTTGAATGAATTATTTGATGTTTCTGGTCAAGATTTGATGTCAGTGTGAGGCTAAGATAAGGTAATTCATCATTAATCCCAAAATTTCTTCGTCGAAGTTAATAAAAATTTCATAGACGGATCGATGTATCTCAGCGATGAATCGAAGATAGGCTAGTTTGGAAGAAAAACAAAGGCATGGTTTCTAACGCATCCCGAATCTCAGCGGGTGTTCATGCGTATTTTCGCTTCAAAAGCGAACTCCTATGAGCACCTCTACCCTTGCACATTACATCAACGGGACTTGGCATAGTCCGTCAGTTTCGAATGCCACACCCCTTGTTCACGCTGTAAGTGGACAGGTGGTCGCGCACGTGGGCAATGAATCGCTCAACTTTGACTCCATCCTGGAATACGGGAGGTCCATTGGCAACGCCAATCTTAGGCGCCTAACATTTCAGCAACGCGGTCTAATGCTCAAACGCCTCGCCCTGCATCTATTAAAGCATAAAGAAGCATTCTACGAAGCAAGCTGGGCCACAGGTGCTACACGAGCAGATGCCTGGATTGACATTGAGGGAGGGATTGGTAATTTGTTTAGTTATGCCAGCCTTCGGAGGCAATTTGGTGATCAGCCTTTTGCATTGGACGGAGATTACATCCCCCTGAGTAAGCACGGTACATTCGGTGCGCAACACATTCTCACGCCCAAAGAAGGAGTTGCAGTTCATATTAACGCATTCAACTTTCCTGTTTGGGGCATGTTGGAGAAAGTGGCCGTGAACTGGTTGGCTGGAATGCCCGCAATTGTAAAGCCCGCTTCTTCCACAAGTTTCCTAACTGCAACCGTTGCAAAAGAAATCATCAACTCGGGCATTCTTCCTGAAGGTGCGCTTCAATTGATTTGTGGACCTGCGCGCACCATGCTCGACAGTGTAGATGAACGCGATGTCGTCACGTTCACAGGTTCGGCGTCTACTGGACTTAAACTCAAATCTCATCCAAATCTTCTTGCGCATGCTGTGCGATTTAATATGGAGGCAGATTCATTGAATTCTGCCGTACTAGGCGAACACGTGACCCCAGGAGATCCTGAGTTTGAGCTCTTTATAAAGGAGGTACGGAAAGAAATGATCGTAAAAGCGGGTCAGAAATGCACCGCAGTCCGTCGGGTTTTTGTTCCAAGGAATCAAGTAGACAACGTTCAAGAGGCACTTGTTCATGCATTATCCAAGGCAGTAATAGGTGATCCACAGCACGAGGGTGTTCGAATGGGCGCTCTCGTCAACAAAAGCCAAAAAGAAGAAGTCCTCGAGAAACTCAATCTCCTCAAAACAGAAGCGCAAAGTATTTACAACCACCCAATGGCATTGTTAGGGGAAGAAACCGTTGAAGACGCTTTCCTCGGACCACAACTGTTGCGAAATGACAAGCCAGCCGAGGCAACGTATTGCCACGATGTCGAAGCATTTGGTCCTGTTGCCACGCTCATGCCCTACGACTCCATCGATGAAGCCATAACCTTGACCAAGAAAGGCAAGGGTTCTCTTTGCTGTTCGTTGGTTAGTCCCAATGCGCAAGAAGCGAGGGAATTCATCGCAGGCGCAGCCACGATGCACGGACGAATTTTGGTGCTTGACCGGAATTGCGCCAAAGAATCAACCGGTCACGGTTCTCCACTGCCACTTCTAACGCATGGTGGCCCGGGTCGTGCTGGAGGCGGTGAGGAGATGGGCGGTGTCCGAGGCGTCCACCATTACATGCAGCGAACCGCCATTCAAGGTTCACCCACGGCTTTGACCGCGATTACTCAAAAATACCAGCCGGGAGGGCAGCAAATCGAAGCGCAGCCGCATCTGTTCCAACAACACTTCGAAGACCTCGTAATCGGTCACACAGTGACAACGGCAAAGCACACCGTGACAGAGGCTGACATCGTCAATTTTGCAAACGTCAGTGGAGACCATTTTTATGCCCATGTGGATGAGACCAGTCTCGATGACACAATCTTTGAAGGTCGCGTGGCCCACGGGTATTACCTACTCAGTAAAGCAGCTGGGTTGTTTGTGGATGCCAAAAAGGGGCCGGTATTACTCAATTACGGTGTTGAACAAGCCCGGTTCACTAAGCCCGTTTACCCAGGCACTACCGTCGGCGTAAGGTTAACTGTTGAAGATAAAATCGAACAAGAGAAGCGCGACGCCGACGACATTCGAAAAGGCATCGTAAAATTTCGAGTTGACATGTACGATCACACCGAAGAAAGCGTGGCAGTGGCAACCATTTTAACGATGGTGAAATTTCGCGATCAACAAGGATGATGCTTTTAGCTCGTAAATTTTTATTGGCCGTTATTGCTCTCATGTTCTGTTATCCGGGAGAAATCCGGGCACAAAATGAATTCGATCGATACACTGGCGCCCAAATCCAACGTGACTTGGATTCGCTCGCAAAATGGATTCTAGCCATTCACCCCTCGCCTTTTGTTCATTGCTCTTCTATTGAGTTCGATGCTGCGCTGCGAAATGCCAAATCCACGTTCGCAGGCGGAGGAACGCTATATGGCGCAGCGCAAATGACTGCGAAAGTGTGCAACGTTTTGAAAGACAGCCATACCGGTATCGCATTGCAATCCTTTTCTGATCAACTCGGAGGTTTATATGGACACCTGCCGCTTGAAATCCAAACCGTGAACAATCGGCTCATTGCCACATCTACAGCCGGTGACCCATCTTTCATCGGATCGGAAATTGAGGACATCAACGGCGTTTCAGTTCGGTCGATTTTAGGCGGTGGTCTTGCTTTGGTGTCTCAAGAAGGAGATGCCGCCCTCGCTCGTCTTCGGATGTCTGAAAAACTGTGGAATGACATCGCTCCCTTCGCCATTGGCGCAAGCATTTCAGATTCCGTACGTGTTAATTATGTTTCTGGGCAAACGGAGAACTTGCAGGTACTAGACAATGCAGCCATAAAAGATTGGCATACAGCCTGCTCCGAAACTGCTCCAATTTTTTGGCGCGAAGTCGAAATGGACAATCGCATTGCAGTGGTCTTGACCATCCAACATTTTCACCCAGAGAATGTGCGGGCCTTTCGCAGCAAACTAAAGGCTTGCTTTAGACACGTCCGAGCGTTACAAGCGAACAAGAATGATGTGGTATTTGCCGGACTTATACTCGACTTGCGGGGCAACTCTGGAGGGAACATCGCCATCATGGCTGAATTGCTGCCTTACCTAACAAGTGAACCCGTGGATATACCGGCGGGAGTGCAAATTAAAGCAAGCGAGGAAGCGAAAGCCTGTTGGGGAAAGGGGCGCATGGGGTTCATAGGTCCAAAGAGTTACTTGAAGAATTTGCAGGTGTTGAAGTCAACATTACGCGCAATCGACAATGATTCCATTACCTACATTCCATTCAATCGCCCCATTCAGCCCCGTCGTCGACTCGCATACGAAGGCACTGCAGCTCTGCTTCTTGACGGACTTTCGGCTTCTGCCACGGTATCCATTGCTTCTTGGTTTGTTCGATCGGGACGTGGCGAGACGTTCGGTGAGCCTCCCATGGGAAGCGTGAGCGGCACATTTGGGAATCCTGTACGCTTGGTGCTACCCGAAACAGGTTTAGCCGTTCATATAGCCTCTGCACGCTACATCACCCAAACCCCCGTCAGATGGGAAGCTCGACCGCTCTTGGTCGACCACCCTGTAACACTTACCGCCTTGCACATCAAAAATGGCTCAGATCCGGTTCTGGATGAGGCACTCCGCTGGGTGAGTCAAAACCTTTCGCTTCAGCCATGACCAACATTAAAGGACTCGTTTTCAGCATCGGATATACGGTACTGCTGTTTTTCTTCATGGGATGCACCTCCTCGCCACAGCCATTGCATCGTTTGGCGAATCCATTCGTCGGAACGGGAGGGCATGGACACACCTATCCTGGAGCGACGGTTCCGTTTGGTATGGTTCAGTTGAGTCCGGATTCACGACTGACGGGCTGGGACGGTTGTGGCGGCTACCACTTCAGCGACTCTGTCATTTATGGATTCAGTCACACACATCTTCAAGGCACAGGGGTCTCCGACTACGGGGATATTCTTTTCGCACCGTGCACTCAATTCAATGACGGAGCGACCGAATGGTCAGATCGTTACTCAAGCGGATTCTCACACGAGAACGAGCAAGCCTACGCGGGATACTACCAAGTTCACTTGAACGATCAAAAGATCAATGTAGAACTGACCACTACGGAGCGGGTTGGCGTCCATCGGTATCGACTGGATGAGCCGGATACGCTGACCTTAATCATTGACATGCAACACCGCGACAACTTGATTCATTACAGCATTTATCCGATGGGGGACTCCATGTTGGTCGGACATCGTGTTTCGGACAATTGGGCACAGGAGCAACACGTTTACTTCGCCGCCCATTTTGACCAACCTTTCACATGGCGTGATCAGCTCACTGAGGTGCGCAATACAGGAGTGGGCAAAGCGGGCGAATTGCTACAGGAGGTGGAATATGTCCCCGTATTTGCAGCAGATTTCGGCGTCCTGTCTGAACTCAATGTAGAGGTGGCATTGAGCTTTGTCAGCATCGATGGAGCACTAGCGAACCTCGAAACGGAGGCTGTCTTGGGTTCGTTTGACGAATACAGAGAAATGGCAGAAAGCACGTGGGACGAGCAATTGAGCCGAATTTTAGTTCAAGGAGGCAGCGACGCGGAAATAGAAACGTTCTACAGTGCACTTTACCATTGCTTCACGGCGCCTAATATCGCTAACGACGTTACCGGACAATACCGGGGAACGGATCTGGCCATTCATCAACTCGAAGAGGAAGAAGGCAACCATTATACGGTATTTTCCTTGTGGGACACCTTTCGAGCGTTACATCCATTACTCAACTGGGTTGAACCCGTGCGGTCAAGAGACTTCGTTCGAACCATGCTCCGCATGTACGAAGAAGGCGGCCAATTGCCCGTTTGGGAGCTAGCCAGCAATTACACCGGATGCATGATTGGTTACCACAGTGTTCCTGTCATAGCGGATGCCGATGCTTGGGGAATTAGAGGGTTCGATCCGGAACTTGCGCTTAACGCCATGATTCAAGCTGCGGACAGCGCTCATTTGGGGCTTGATGCGTACACGGCTTTGGGCTACATCCCGCTAGAGGAAGAGCATGAATCCGTTTCGAAAACCCTTGAATATGCTTTTGATGATGCGTGTATTTCTTCATTTGCAGCCAAGTACAGCAAACACTCCGAACAATTTGAACGGTTCCGTATGCGCGCCTTGAATTACCGAAACTTATACAATAAAGAGAGCGGTTTCTTTCAGCCGAAACGCTCAGCGGCTTGGCTAGAAGCATTTGATCCAAAAGAGGTCAATTTCAATTACACCGAAGCCAATGGCTGGCAATACAACTTCTTTGTACCCCACGATGTAAACGGACACATCGACCTGCTCGGTGGTCCGTCAAGCTACGCATCGAAATTAGAGGAAATGTTCACATCGAGCAGTGAGACCACAGGGCGAAATCAAGCTGACATAACAGGGCTTATAGGTCAATATGCTCACGGAAATGAACCCAGCCACCACATGGCATATTTGTACCCTTTTGTCGGCCAACACCACCGTACGGCGGAATTGGTTGACACCATTCGTCAAACGCTCTACACGCCCCGACCCGACGGCCTGTCAGGCAATGAAGATTGCGGGCAAATGAGCGCATGGTACGTCTGGAGTTCTTTAGGCATGTACCCTGTTACCCCCGGAAGTGATCAGCTTATTCTCGGAAGCCCTTTATTTGAAACTGCACGCGTATCTCCTAACCATAGCACAAATGCAGGCGTACCGCTCACGATTGAAAAGAATGGACGCGGCAAGTACATCCGGAGCGCACAACTCCAGGCCAAAGAATTGCCTGCATACGTGACCAAACAGGAATTACTCGATGGAGGGACGTTGGCATTTCGTTGCCAAGTTGAACCGAGTTTATTTGGTCAGGATCAAGGCGAATGGCCCGTCGAGCGTTGGGAATCAGATGGTTTTATACCGGTACCCGTCATACATGCTCCACGGACGTTCAAAGATTTATGTTCGGTTTCAATTTCTACGGAAAGCAACCTTCCCTACCCCATACAGTACGCCCTTTCACCATTGGGTGGAAGTCATTCGAAGCCATTAGATTGGCTGAACTACATTGAACCTTTTACTCTTAAGGCTTCGGCAGTTATTCATGCGCGAACTGTGCAATCGGACAGAACCTCAAGCGTCGTTCGACACGCTTTGAAGCAAGTCAATCACCCTTTCACACTCCAAATGGAAACGCCAATTAGCAACCAATATGCTGCGGGTGGTGACCAAGCCTTAATCGATGGCATTACAGGGGGGAATCAATACCAAACAGGAGATTGGCAAGGGTACTGGGGAATGGACATCAGCGGGACCATTGACCTCAATAAACCAATTCCAATTCAGGCCATCCGCATCGGTGCACTTCGCGATATCCGCCCTTGGATTTACTTGCCCAAACGCATCTCCATTTCATGCAGTCAAGACGGCGAGAATTGGGAGGAATTTGGCGAAACAGGCCACTCCATAGACCAGTCAGACGAAGCGCCAGTGCGTCACACATTTGAGATTAATGGGAATGAAACAGCCCGTTTCATTCGGTTCCAAGTCGAAAACCATGGATTGCTGCCTGAGGGCCACCTTGGAGCCGGCAATCCCAGTTGGGTGTTTTTGGACGAGGTATCAATCCAAACGCAACTGCCATGAGCGAACAAATGTTGAGCGATGGATTGGCTCAAACTACCTTGCACCCCCTCGAACTTCGAATTTCTCATGCGAACGGTTCGCGGATAACACTTGAAAACGGCAAAGAGATTATTGATTTCATTTCAGGTATTGGGGCGAGTTCTTTTGGCCACGGGCATTCGAGCATTCTAAATGCCATTCACAAACAAGTTGACAAGCACCTCCATGTTATGGTTTACGGTGAAACACGTCAATCCGCTCAAGATTTAGCCGCTCATCGACTACTCGGGATGCTCCCAGATTCTCTCAGCGCAGTGTACTTCGTCAATTCCGGTGCTGAAGCCATTGACGCGGCTATGAAACTAACACGACGAGTAACGAAAAGGACCAAGATAATCGCATTCTCAGGCGGCTATCACGGGAACACCTTTGGCGCCCTTTCGGTCAGTTCAAGCGCGGAACGCAAGGCGCCATTTGCTCCGTTAGTGGGCGACGTCGAATTGGTTGAGTGGAACGAAATGGATGGACTCCGAACAATTGATGCATCGGTAGCCTCTGTCATTGTTGAAACAATTCAAGGCGACGCAGGCATTCGAATTCCTGAAACTTCTTGGATGCGCGCCCTTCGTGAAAAATGCACGCAGGTTGGAGCACACCTTATCCTCGATGAAATACAATGCGGTTTTGGAAGGACAGGACGCCCCTTTGCTTTTGAACACTTCGGGATTGTGCCCGATCACTTGTGCTTAGGAAAGGCGCTTGGCGGAGGTATGCCAATGGGAGCGCTGGTTTCAAAAAAGACGCATCTCCAGCAGTTTGCCCATTCCCCTTCTCTGGGGCACATCACAACATTTGGCGGTCACCCTGTCCCCTGCGCAGCGTCCGCAGAGGCGAGTAAATTGCTGAAAAATACGGATTGGGTTCGTGTGGAGCAGGTTGGAGCAATCATCGAAAAGACGCTCCAAGCAAGCGAGCAAGTGCACGAGGTGCGCCGCATAGGACTCTACATTGCGGTTGAAATGGCATCAGCAGAAGCGGTTAATCAAGTCATTCAAAGCGCCTTGGAACAAGGCGTGCTGATTTTTTATTTCCTCAGCACACCTAATGCTTTTCGCATTGCCCCCCCGCTGAACATAAGTGATGCTGATTTGCATGAAGCGCTCGACACCCTTTTGGCGTGCTTTGAGCAAGTCAATATCTAATTGCGGACAGCTTGAACATATGAACTGAAAGCTTGCACACTGCGTTTTGCTTCGGGCAAGACGTCTGGAAAAAGCTGCCAGCCGTGCAGGGCTCTTGTCTCTTCACGTGCAACAAATTTTATGCCTTGGCTTTGGAACACATCACAGGCCAACTGATAATCAGGATGCAAGTATTCCGCTTTGGACGCTTCGATGTACACATGTGACAGGTTGTTTAGCGCCTGATCAAGTGGAGCGACCATGGGGTCTTCGGCCCCGGTACCTTGCAAGTAATGAGACGCGTATTCTACCATATCGAGGCGTTCGAATGGACTTACATCCGTGTGGCTTTGGAGGTTGCTGTTGGAATTAGAACGCAAATCCAACCATGGAGAAAAAAGCCCCACACCCTCGATCCGTTTGCCAGTGCGATTCATCCATTCCAGAGCTGCAGATAAGGCCAAATTACCCCCAGCCGAATCCCCAAGAACCCAAACGTCATCGGACTGGGCAGACAGTCCGTCAAGGGCAATAATCACATCCTCCAATGGGGCTGGAAACGGATATTCCGGAGCCAATCGGTACTCTGGCATCCAGACCTCGCATTGCAACTCTTCCACCAAGGCCGATGCAAATGCCCGATGTGTCAAAGCGCTTCCAAAAGCGAAACCACCTCCATGCACCAGAACCAACACAGGGGAGCGTTGACCAGTGAGTGTTCGACTTCCATGCCGAGAATACAACTTTGCACACGGAACGCCGTTGAGGGACGTCCGTTCGAAGACGACGTTAAAGTGACCGGGGTACAAACGTGCCAAACCGTCCAATGATACACGAATTTGCTCAGGTGTCATCCCAACCACATCACGTCTAACAACCCTGCCCAGCTGGTGGCTTACCCTGAGAAATCGCTTTGGAAATGACCAGAGCAGTTTGGAAACTTTTGTCGGTTTCATTGCCTATTGGATATGGACTTGAAGACGGGATACCGATGTGCGGTTCCTTCATAATTTGGAGAGGCCCGGTAAAGCCAATTAAGCTGTGCTCGAGCATCCTGACGCAATTCAAGATTGCTCTCCTTGGCTTGTTCAAATGAGTAACGCAACAACGAATCAGACGCCAATAATTCAGCCGCCGTCTCCTCGAAAACGTATTCACTAAAGTATTCTTTTTGTTGCATACTGCTATCAAAGAAATTCCAAGTAAAAAAGGAATCGTGACCACGTGCATCCAGAACCTCACACAAATAGCGCAAATTGGGCTGATCAGATGTGATGAGCCAATCCCCGGCGTACAAGCGAACTGGAGCTACAGACCACTCTACGGAATCCAACGCATTCAAATGATGCCCTTCATACGGACGAGATGCTGAAGTAAAACCACGTATATAGCCCGTACGCAGGAGCATCGTAGAATCGTTTTCAATGGCTTGCATGGTAACACCGTTACTTTGCAAGCGCTCCACCACATGCCGCCACGCCTGCGGAATAACCCAATAATCAGGAACAACGGATTCAACCAATGTGCGGTACTGGTTGAAATATGGGATTTCCTTTTTCCATCGGCGGGTATGATCATACTTGAGCCGCAACTCCCCTGTAATCGGACTGATCTCTTTTCTAGATTCAAAACCTTCAAACTGCAATGAGGTAGAAAAGGCTGTGCGTTCCCACCGAACAGGGACCGATTGAACACCACTCCACCTCGCAGCTTCAGCAGTTCTGACGGCCATTAGGTCATCGCTACGGACCCTCATAAACTCCACTACACTTTCAATGAAAGACTTTGTGGCTTGGACTCGAACAGGGAACGGTTTTAGCATATGGGATTCTGCCGTAAAACCAATGCACCCGAACAACACGGCATACCCAGTGCTGTACCGTGGTGTCTCCAAAAAACCAACGATGCCTTCCTCTGGTGTCTCCCCTAGGGAATACACGTAAGGACTTGTCGGTACACCGCGTTTTTCCATGGATGCGTACAGCGCTGGCTCCATTTCTTCGCGGATGAACGAACCCAATACCGGCCCTGCCTTATCGGGCTGGGTTGCAATCAGGGTCATCTCATACGGGTAATTTGCTCCATTGGTGGTGTGCGTATCAATGAGCACTTGGGGGGAGAAGGAATGAAATAAATCCACAAATGCCATGGCATTTCGGCTGTCCATTTTGATGAAGTCTCGGTTTAAATCGAGGTTTCTGGCATTTCCTCGAAAGCCATATTCCTCGGGTCCATCTTGGTTCGCTCTGGTGCAGCAATTGCGGTTCAATGCGCCACCGACATTGTACATAGGGATAAATGCGATGTCCATGGCAGAGAGAACAGCCTGCATCGCTTCCTCATCGGCTATCAACTCCCGAATCCAAGCAATCGATGCATCAACCCCACATGGCTCACCTGGGTGAATGGCATTGTTAATCAACAGACCTAGCTTCTCACCCGATGCATTGCGCATGGACTCCAAACCTTTCAAGTCAAGGAGTTCAACCGCAGATAACGACAAAATAAATGCGTGGATTGGCCGGCCTACATCACTCTTTCCTGCTTCTATCAAGTGGGCTTGATCACAAGCTTTGGCTAGGGACTCGAATATAGAAATGGTCTCCTCCCATGTGGGCGTCAGGTTATCATCGGCAACGGCGAAGGGATCAGACGATGTATAATGCTGGGTGAAGCCCTGAAAGGCCGCAACAAGCATAGCGAACACAAACAAGAGTTGAAGGCGGGGATTTGGGGGCATGTTGCAGTTTTAATTCTTCTGCAAAAATCAGAACTTTGGCTTATGATTCAGTTTACACCGTCATCAAATGGTAAACCAGAGACTGGTAAGATCATATTGTCAGAGCCGTTTATGGCGGATCCCCACTTCGGGAGAAAGGCCATTTTAATTTGTGAGCATAACGAAGAAGGCTCTTTTGGTTTTGTACTGAACAACTTCATTGAAGTTGGGCTCAATGAATTACTAGACGACTTACCCAAGGTACAGTGCAGACTGAGTTTAGGTGGCCCAGTAAAGAATTCTAATTTGTACTACCTCCATACGCTTGATGACGCCCCAGAGGCCATCGTGGTGAAGCCAGGTCTATTCATGGGAGGGGATTTCGATTGGGTTCGTTCGTTACTAGAAGCAGGCCAGCAGCTTGAAGGAAAGTTGCGGTTTTTCATTGGATATGCAGGTTGGACACCGGGGCAGCTAGAAGAAGAAATCAAGAGCCATTCATGGTTTGTCACCAGTGCAGATATCGAAACCATCATGAGCACTGATACCGAAGATGAAGAATTCTGGAAAGCATTGATCTCAGAGATGGGAGCAGGCTTCGAGCACATTGCCAATGCTCCCGCGGATCCTTCGATGAACTAGGTTGGCATCAGCCGACGTTAATGCAGACTCTGTAGCCGCTGTGTCGTCTGATATTCATAACCCTCCCCCCGTCAAACAGAAAGTACTGCCCCTTAATTCCTTGAAGGGTTCCCTCTATTTCTGGAACTTTATCCAACGTTGTAGACGTTACCTTTTCAGGATAATCGAGTACGGGATATTTGAATTTTTCCGGTGGTTCATCGCTAAAAAAAGTCTCATAATTCGAACCTAAATGCTCGAAACACTCCTCTTTCCAATCTTCCAAGGCTGATAAGTCAGGCTGCACATTAGCGAGCATTTTTCGGTAATTCGTTTTGTCCGATATAATTTCCTTTAAGGCAACTTCCAGCTCCCCTGCGAGCTGACGGTAAGGCGTTTCTGCAATGGCAATGGCGGCCACAGCTCCCTGATCGTGCCAACGAAATGGCCTGTTGATGGTGCGGGTCACCCCTACTTTAAAGTCCCCGGTCTGACTGATGTAAACATTGTGCGGCTGGTTGTGGTGTTTCTGTTCCCACTCATAATCGCGAAGTGCAATGCCCTCGTGAATTCGGCTCAATTCGGGACGCAAAACACTTGGCACAGCAGCAGGATGTTCAATCCAAGATTGAAAGGACATGCCTTCGCCATAGGATTTTCGGATGGCTCGCCCTGTTATACGGCAATGGATTTGTCCGGAAAATTTGATGGCAATCCGTTGACCAATCCAAGCATTGAGTTTTACCTCTGGGAGGGAATCAAGAACATCCGCGCCCCGCATTGAATACCCCACATATCCGAGGTCATTCGGTCGTTCTGATGTCTGAAGCTTTCGCAAGTTTCCTGTCCATTGCACAGTGCGAAGGTAATGAGGCTCATTGTGCTCTGGTTTTCTGGATGAAATTCATTAAATTGCATTCACGATAAACACAAATGCGCATGAAGAACATTCTACTCTTAATCGGCCTTGCATTTTCATTTACTGCATTCGGCCAAGCCCTCTATGAAGAGGGATTCGAAGGATTCGCTGCCGGTGATTACATCTCAGACAGCCCTATCTGGATCACATGGGCAGCCGGACAAGAAGGCACCGAGGGTGACGCTCAGGTAAGCAATGACTACGCTAATTCTGGTGACAATTCTTTGCACATTTTTGCGACCACAGCTGCAGGAGGGCCATTGGATGTGGTCATGCTAGCAGGTCTAAACGAAGGCGTATACGTCGCCTCTTGGATGATGTATGTCCCGGATGGAAGTTCGGCTTATTACAATGTTCAAGAAGATCAAGCACCAGGCATAGGCTGGGCATTTGACGTGACGTTTGCCTTCACAGGGGACTTGCAGGTTGTCATGGACATGGCTACAGTTGGTTCTGGCACATTCCCAATCGATGAGTGGTTTGAAGTCCGTCACGACCTCGACCTGGACAACGATATGGTAACATTGACCGTTGCCGGTGTTGAGGTCGGAAGTTTCACTTTTGACTCTCAATTTGGAGGCGTAAACTTCTTTGGATATGGAGACGGCACGACAATCGGCAACTACTATGTGGATGATATCAGCCTTTCGACGCCTGCAAGCATCGGTGAGGTTGCGGAAGAAATTGCATTTACGTTCGGACCCAATCCGGCTTCGACCTACATAAACCTGCAGGGACAGCCAGACAACGCCATGGTGCGAATCCATGCTCTTAATGGTCAATTGGTGCACGAGCAAATCGTAAACAATATGAACCGGGGCGAGATCCTTGAATTGAACCTCGAAAATGGCATCTACTTTTTAGAAGTCAATGCAGGCAACAAGCGTTCAACACAACGCCTCGTTGTACAGCGTTAAGTTTTTTAAAAAGACAAATGAAAGAAGCCCGCGTCAGCGGGTTTTTTTTTACCCGATAATACCTTTAACCATCACGGTACGGTTATTGCCAGAGTGCTGTTGAGAAAGACCATGGACTTCGCTCACCTTCGCCAGGCACAGCAAAGTAATTTTGTAGAGTTAATAGGAAAGAGAACGCAATAATGAGAAACTTCCAGCCGATTCGGACATGCCTAATGGCCAGTGCAATGATTGCATTGGCGACGATCAGCTATGCACAAGCTCCACATACCATTCAAGTTCACGTGGATGGATTGAGCAAGGATACCGTTTACCTCGCCCACTACTATGGCAACAAGCTGTACTATGCGGACACCACGGTTACAGACGCTGAAGGTCATTTAACGTTCCCTGGGCGCCCGTATGCTGAATGTGGAAAACACGCCATCGTCATTCCCGGTCCAAAGTACTTCGAGTTCATGGCCGTCACCGAAGACATCGTCATCGAGACAAAAGCCTCAGATCCGTCGAAATTCGTTAACGTTATCGAAAGCGAAGAGAACAAGGTCTTCTATGAATTCCTCGGATTCATTGGCGAGCGCCGCGCCATCGCCTCGCCCTACGAACAAACGTTGGACGACTCAACTGCGACCGAGACGCAAATACAAGAAGCACGTCAAGTCTTGACCGATTTGGGAGAAGAAGTAGGAGCTGAACAAAAGCGCATTCTGTCCGTGCATGGGGACAAGCTCTTCGCCAAGTATTTGAACATGGTGTTAGAACCGACCATTCCAGAGGTGCCTCAGAACATCGCGAATGCACAGGAGCTTCAATACCGTTGGTATTTGGACCATTACTGGGATCGGGTCGACTTCGATGACCCCCGTTTGGTGCACGACGGAAGTTTCCATCAAATCCTCGACTCTTATTGGACACGGGTTTTACCACAAGTGCCAGACACCTTGTTGAATTCGGCAGACCGGCTCATCGCAAAAGCCTTAGGCAACGACGAGATGTTCAAGTACATCGCGCATTACATCACCTTTAATTCGGAATCTTCAAAGGTCATGTGCATGGATAAGATTTTTGTTCATATGGTTGACACCTACTACGCATCGGGACAAGCGACGTGGATGAACGAGGAGCAATTAAAGAAGGTCATGGACCGTGCTGATGAATTGCGCGACAGCCAGTGCGGGAGCATCATCCCCAATATCATTTTGCCCGGCCTTGATCAAGAAACATGGATGTCCCTTTACGATGTGGATGCCAAGTACATCGCTGTGCTCATTTGGGAAAGCACATGTGGCCATTGCAAGAAGGAATTGCCTAAGTACAAGGAATTGTACAAGAAATGGCAACCCAAGGGCCTCGAGATATTTGCCATCGGAAACGATTTCGATCCTGAGCCGTGGCAGGAATTTGTCGAGGAACAGGAATACACCGATTGGATTAACGTCAGCGACAATCCTCTCATCAATGCGCAAGACAGTGCGTCAGCTTTGATTTATAGTGGTGTGACGACCCTGAAAAGCCTAAACTTTCGCACCACCTTTGATGTGTTCGCTACACCGAAGGTGCTCTTGCTAGACAAGAACAAAAAAATCATTGGCAAGCAAATTGGAGCTGAACAACTCGGCGATATACTCGGTCGATTAGAGAAAATG
>NZGF01000067.1 GCA_002690915.1 Crocinitomicaceae bacterium | reverse complement strand
TCTATAGCATTGCCGGACTTCGTTTCGAAAATATAGCTGCCAACGATGCTCTAATTAATAGCAAAGTGAACGAGATGATGGCAGATAATTGGGAATTGATCACTGTCAATTCAGGAGTCGAATCCGATGCAGGCGAAACAGATGGTAACGGAATTTTCATTACTCGATTTTACTTCAAACGTAAAAAGTAATTCCTTTTTGGTCCTGGAAATCCCTCGACTTGCACCACCCCTGGTTTCGAATAATCGCGGTAAAATCCGGAGAGGTGACAATGTGGGGCGCTTTAATCATGCGCTTGATTAGACTCGGCTTCACTGGACCAAAAGCCGCCACCCAGTTGCATGCTTAACGCTTCTGAGAATGTACGTCCCAGCGGTCAGAAATTCAGGCAAGGCAACACCATTGCCAGCGGACACCGGGGTTGACCACACTCGGGCACCGAGAACAGAATACAACTCGCAGGGATATGCCACACATGGCGCTGGGAGGTGAACCACACCGCCTCGCATCAAGGGGTTAGGAAACGGGGCGGCCACATGTCCGTCAACACTTGCCTGGCCCAAGACGGGATCAAGCCAACGTGATGCTGCAAGGGACGTTGCTCCAGACTGTTGTCGCTGGCCAACTGTTATCCAGCGGCCCCAATCACCATGGTACGTCGTTTTGATGTTTGTCCAGTTACCTGGATCAATTGCTGGGGTCAACGCCGCCTGGGACATTTCATAGGGGTCAACGACTCGTGGCTCCTCAGCATCATAAAAACCAACACTCGTCTCCGCTCCTTCGTGGTACCCATCGGTATGAACGGAGACCACTCCATCTAAGGACTCCCAATTCAATAATTCCCCCGACTGGGCATCCATCACCAACTGATGCCAACCCGGATTGAGTTCTCCACCACTGTGACTCTGAATCTGAAGGTACAGCTGGCCATCAATCAAAATTGCATCGGCGACCCAATGATTGACGCCGGGATTCAAGTTCATGTGAATCCAACCTGACTCGCCGAATGCCTCATCCAACGATCCGTCAGGTGAGTGCTTTGCAACGAGTACCTCGTAATGTGCTGCATTTGAGTACGCCCCTGCGGCAATCCAACCTCCCTCGGCCGAAGGAACTGCACAATAATAAGCGCCTCCTACCTCATGCCGCTGATGCGCTGGTCGCATGCCCAACGTGTCCATTGTGGTCTCGTTTCCGACATCGAAAACCACGGATGTGACGCCGTGGTCTGAAGACACTTGGACCAGCACTGGCAATTCGCGATGAAAGCAGCACGGATCCAACACGTAACCTGTTGCCACACCCCACACCTCGGCAGCAGGCGAAACATCCCAACCGCACATGGCTTGAAATGGGCTTCCGAAATTGACATAGACAGCGTTGCCAGTATCAAGTACACTCCCCACTTCAATGGGCCATAATGCCCAATCGCTCTCCAAACCCTTCTCGTTTTGTTGCTGACTTCCAATTGCCCACAACTGACCAGACGGATCGACATCCAAGGCAGCAATGGAATACTGGGTTGAATCGCCTTCCGTCTTCAACGGCCAATGCCACAGCCCGCCCGCGTTGTCCCAGCGGCAGGCATATGGGATAAATGACCCATCTTCACTGTAAACATTGACCGCGGCCGCAGCATAATTTTGCCAAGGAACAACATCAACAACATCATGCCATTCTCCTAGGCTGTGCGCGCTCCACCCTTCCTCAGCCCATTCTAGATCATGCGTCCAATTTGGCACCTGCCCCGAGGCTGTGCAGAATAACGTCAAGAAATAACCCAACAGAAAAGCCAGCGGCGGGACGTTCACCATCAACGCACAATCCAAAGGGGCTTCGCCTCGAAGCTGATCCCGATGCTTTCCTCTTGTACCCAATACATACCCACCGGCAAATCCGATGCATCCCAGGTCCAATGCAGCCCAGAAGCTGCTCCCGATCGAACCACACGACCCGCAGCGTCCTTCACGAGAAATCGCATGCCAGCAGAGACATTGGTGAGCTGTACTTCATCGGAGGCTGGATTTGGATGCATGGTCCAATTCGCCATTGCATTTTCATACATCCCGTTTGCTCCTGTGTACGTTTCCACAGGTTCGTCAATGGTAACGTTTGTGTTGCCTACTCCCCCGCCTGGTCCTTGACCAAAATTGTCCGTTTCAACGACTCCGCGATAGGCCGTGAAGAAATAGGGATAGGCCGGATTGTGACTTGCGTCAACCGTTGCAAAGTATGCGTACGTGCCTGCCGGGTATTCGGGCGTGATGCCAAATCGGCCATTGAATTCATCCAAGTGCCCTGACCCTTCGATGAATTCGAAATCCTCAATGTAGGCGCCAAGTACGGCCTCAACTGGATCTGCTCCGGGCGGGATCGCTGGTGTCACCAGCGCACCCACGTCGGGACCGTATTGGTTAGGGGCTAACTGCGTGCCGTCGGCAAGGGTATGCCGCTGATTGATATCTCGCACGGAATGACTTGATTCCATGCGCACGATTGCGCCAGTGCCGTCCTCATTCTCATAAGCAAAAGGCCCATAAATGGGGTACCCGTCAAATGCATATCCAACGATGGGGCTGTGAACGGTGGGGTCAATCGCCAACAATCCATCGCTGGGAAAATCCGCACAGACGTCATTGAGTACGTCCTCGGAATCATCGAAACGTGTTGGAATCAGATGGTGGTGGTAATTGCCCATTGCCGGATGCCCTTTCGCGCAATCGAAGCCCGCCAACTCGAAAAACCCCGCATTCTGATGCCATACGTCCTGATTATTGTAGCTGAACGCATCCATTGCATTGAAGGCGGGTACGCCATTAATGAGCACTGCTGTGTGTCCCAACCCCGTGGGCGTTCCAGCCGCTGGCCCCTGTACCGGGTTGCGGGGGATTTGAAACAAATAATCCGCGTTCGAGGCTTGCGATGGGTTTCCATCGCCGTAAGGCGCTGTTGCATACCGAGGCACACCCGTGGCCTGAATGTACACGTTGTCATCTGAAAATTGGACCGTCTGGACATCGCATGAAATTCCGTTGTCCTGTGGGTTTCCGTTGTTCCAGAATAAGCCCGTCGCACCATCCGTATTGATGAGCCAACTCGACAATTCTGGTTGAGCATGGCTTGAAACCGCAATGGCGCTTAGAATTACAATGACGCAAACGAAGTTTCTGGCAGAAGGGTAGCATTCTTGCATAGGTGCGATTTTTGAATAAGACGCAAAAAAGAACCCAAAATTTAATTCAGATTTTTGAAAAAGCCGTTACGTTTCTGCAGAAAGCCCACTATTGCGAGGGTATGGGCTTCTTATTGGAGTGATTCTGTTAGGAATGCTCCTAACGATTGGAAACAAACTCTTTGCAGCAATGTGAGCCCTCGTTCATTAGCGGTGTGACGGCGGCGTGTAGCATTCGACGTCTCATCAAATAGTGTCGCATCACAACCGCGTTCTTTTCTGAATCGGAACATGCCTACTCAACAAGAATTCGGTCAAACCAAGATCCACCCGCCCCGGTAAGGTTCACCACATAGATACCACTTGACACGTGCAAGGCAATTGATACGTGTCCCGAACCGTTGAGACGCCCACTGGCGACACATTGGCCTGTTAGGGAGTACACAGCCCAATGCTCCATTGTTACTTCCTCATCCCAATGGACTCTGAACATCCCTTGGTTAGGGTTGGGCAAGGCCTGAATCGTTGCGTCTGTATGCACGCCAATTTCCAAGCCAATTCCTTCCCCACACCCTGACACCACCAAGGTGTCCTGTGCCGGGCACGGCATGGTAGCGCTAACAACATAACTACCTGCCTCATACACCGTGTACTGCGGACCAACCGTTCCATCTTGCCAGGTGTAATCGTTGTACCCAACTCCAGCGTCCAGGATGAGGATTTCACCTTCGCATAGTGTCACATCCAATCCCAAATCGATGGGATCAGACTCCTCGTCAAAAACCTCTACCTCATCGGTCACTGTGCATGCATTGGCGTTCACTGATACGGAATACAGACCAGGTTCAGAAACTAAAATGGATGGGGTATTTTCTCCTGTGCTCCAGCTATAGCTCACAAATCCCTCTCCTGCATCCAACTCGTAAACCGTCTCTTGACTGCACAGCCCGAAATCCGCTCCAAGCTCTAGCCCCGGATCTGGTAAGACCTCCACTTCCATCGTTCCGGTCAACACACCACATGTAGATTCCATTGTGGCTGTGATTGTTACAATCCCTGAAGAAGGGAATTCAACGCTGATTTGACCATTGCTTAACTCGGTATATCCAGCCCCAGAAACCGTCCACTCCACCTGGTCTTGCAGACAATCGTTACCGTAAACGGCATAGGTCATTGGGTAGCCTGCGCATACCACCGCATCCCCTTCTACAAATAGGGATTCACCATTCACGTACCGGTGGAAGTAGTTACCAAAGCTGTTGATGAGGGTTTGAAAATTCTCGAAATTTGGCTCGAATGCGAGTTGGTCTGCTGCCAGATTGGGCGCCACAATTCGTGCAATGTCACCGCTGAATGCATTCTCAATGTAGATGTTTCCATCGGGCGCGCGCTGAGGGTAGAAATAAACCGTTGTTCCAGGCTCGTTAACGGCTATGGCGCCAGCCATCGGCTCCGTGGGTTCAATCGTCCAAAGGTCAATCTGTGTGATTGTGGTAGAGAACTCTCCATAGAACAAGTACAAATACCGGCCACTCCCACTGAATTCCCATCCCACCAGATCGGTCAATCCAAAATCAACCTCGACCGTCAAGGCGCCTGACGATGCGTCAAAGGCCATGAGGAGGTTACCGTGCATCATTTGGTCACCTTTCGCTGAGGGGGTCAAAGGCAATGCATGAAAGACGTCCTGTTCAATTTCGGAGACGATTGGATCCAACGCCACTCCATTTTCCGTGACGAGCCAGGAAAGGTATCGGCCTTCAATTTGATCGTAGGTTACAAGCCAGAAGTCGGTCAGGTTGCAATGGCGAACGCACGTAATGGCCTCTTGGGCAAATTCACCTAGGAATTGGTTCTTGGTAGTGACATCGCCGAACCCATCGTCTAAGGTTTTATCAATGATGGAATAATAAAGCCCTCCAACGGCTTCAGCATCCGACAACGACGAATGAAAGACATGGTATTCGTTCGATGAACCTGGACTTGCCACAATCATGGCTCCATAATGACTGGAGGGGTTTCCCAGCAGTTCATCACCATTGGGCATGACCTCGTATTCGCTGTTGAGCACTTCTGTGCCTGTGCACAGGAAAAGTGGGCTCCCCGCCTCATCGCAAAGCGTGGTTTTGCAGTGTTCGACGTAGGAGGGTAAATTATTTTCAAGAACGGCAGTTGGCGGGTCGGTATTAAAATCAAGGCCAAATCCTGTGCCGAATGAGTTGAAAAATAACCAAAGGTTGGCTTCATTCCCCGAGGCGCAAGAACCCACGGAAACATTCAAAGGCGTAGACCATTCAGAACATGTCGAACCCATGGCCAATAATTGCACCGTGTACGCTCCCGATTCATTGAATTCGAGTGCAGGGCTCGCATCAGTTGATACAAGCGCACCGTCCAAGTACCACATGTAGGAGTCAGCGCCAACTGACGTGTTATCAAGGACCAGTGTACCGCCTACATCAAACTGGGCTGGACTGGAATCGAAGGACGCCTGAATGGGGCAAGTAACGATGACTTCGAAAACGACCATCTCGGTGCATCCCTGTTGCTCGCCTTCCATGACCACGGAAACGGAATATGCGCCTTGTTCTGATGGGATGAAAACAAAATCCTCTGTGTTCCCTTGGGATAAACCATCGACAAACCATTCAACACCAATGAAATTTACAGAAAGATTGGTGAATTCGATGGCTCCGCCTGCTTCTACCTCGAGGCTGGTGGAATTCACTTCTGCCGCGATTGGGTTGTCACACGGGCCTGAACAACGATCGCCCTCAAGCAAGGAAGACCTCAACTCCAGCAAGGCGGCTTGCATCCGGTTGGCTTGTCCATCTGTGAAGCGCTCAAAGCATGACAAATTTGCGTAGTCCATAAAATTCGTCTGCATATCCAATTGGTCACCCAAACCGCCCAGTTCAATAGCTCGATACGGATTATTGATGCTTGCATCATCAGGATCGGTGCCACAGCTGTTGGTTCCGTCGTAGCAAAGGGTATTGAATGCCGCTGCATCAGGCGGTGTATCGCATACGCGGTCGCCGGAAGTTAAACAATCATCATTCGGACACCCGCCCTGAAACGTGTGATAAAGACCAAGATAATGTCCTACCTCGTGAACCAGTATGGCAGTTTCCACTGCAGAAGCACCCATCGCCGTATACTCAACTACAATTCCATCAACCGGTTCTCCGTGTACCGAAGGGAAAGTGGCAAATCCAACGACCGCTTCGTTATTCTCTTCCCTTGTAATCTCCTCAACAACCCAAACGTTGAGATACGCCTCCCCATCCCAATGACTCAAGGCTTTGAGGTCCAACTCTTGAGATGGGACCAAAACGTCCGATAACTCCGATACTACACGCTCCACGCCTGTGGTGAATTCACCAAGGGTGTCTTGCGCTGCCAAGCAGAATTGAATGCCCGTATTGACTCCCAACTCGTTTTGGTACAAACCATTGTTCGAGAATGCATCGTTCAAAAAAGAAATGGCATTGAGTACGAGGCCATCGTCGATGTTTTCTGGACCATTGTTGTGAACCACGTGAACGACAACGGGTATCGTCAAAACCTCACCCGTGCGGTCAGTTAACCCAGATACCCGCTCTCGGATTTGGATATTGCATTGCTCTTCAGGACCGTGATGCAACTGGTGTAGCTCATCAAAACCACAAAACTGCTGACCACAAGCCTCTGAAAGCACAAGAAAAAATCCAATTGCAAATCCGAGGTTTATCTTCATCGCTATCAGTCTGAGTTGCTGAATCGTCATCACTTAATGAACACGATTGCAACGGAGAAGTTGCTTGAAAACACCAAATTTGCATCTGCCCCACAACCAAGTCCACAGTGCGGCATGCCTCGATCGGAGTTTCACCCTGTGTCTAAACAGGTGAACCGGGTGCCGAGCTAACTCCAAATGAGGCTAAACATCGAGTGAACGCAAAGCGCCAATGAAAGCGCCATGGCACAGGGTAGATCATGGTTCGGGGGGAATGAACGTCGGGCTTCATCATAAATTGATTCTATTCCAGCCCATAAACAATCAGCATTAACGCCAAAATTTCGAATCCTCCTGGGGTCACGAAAAAGCTCGCCGGGGTCACGAAAAAGCTCGATGCCACACGCGGTCGGTTTTTTTCTTTCAACCAGCACGAAACGGTCACCTCATGCAAGGTTGACAACCAAAAAGGGCCACCCCGAGAGGCGGCCCTTTCTTTACGTTGTTGCTTACGCTCAGTCAGCTATGCAGCGTACGCTGCTGCCAATCACGTCCCAGTAAACACCGCGCTGCATTTGGTCCGAACCGGAGCTCAACGTTCGATGCATGACATCCCCGTTGTTGGCAGTGGTTGCGCTCCAGTAGGTGCCGTACCAATTCAAGCTGTAGGCACTACCGTCGGGCCAAGCGTGGCCTCCGCCGGTGCCGTTCCAGCCATAGAGGTCGGTGCCGCTGCCGCTCTGTGCCCAGCTGCTTGTCTTTTTCAGAACTTCGCCCATGCGTTTGCCGTGCCCGGCTACTACGAGGTAAGATTCCATTTCCATCCAATCCAATTCGGTGGGCACGTGCCAGCCGGTTGGGCAGATGCCACCGTTCAGCGACGACGATGCGGCAATGCCGTTGTAGAGAAATCCGTGCGTATTGGTAACAGACGAGGATGAGCTGTAAGCCGTGCGCGCCGGCGAGTCCAAATTGGGGAAGTTCGCCACCGTTTCCTCTGCAATGGGGCTGCCGTTTTGGAATACGGTGGTACGCAGATTTTCCGCAAACCAGCACTGCGGGCCCACCGCCACCACCGGATAAGTGTAGCTATCAAACTCAACGCTATTCACACACTCAGCCGTGCTCGGCACGGGGTCGTACACGCAACTGCCGTCGTCCATCGTGGCTGAGGGGTCGTAGTTCAAGGCATCCGCATCCGTGCAACCGGCGCAGGTGGCGAAGTCGCACGATCCGTTGTCTACGACCGCATCGGCATCATAGTTGCACGCTTCAGGGTAGGTGCAACCTTCTTGTTTTGCGCATCCGGAGAACACCAAAAGGACTAGCGTCAAGCCGAATGCGAGGGGCTGTAATTGTTTCATTGAAGGGTTATTTCAAGGTTAATGTGATTTTGATCACGAAATTAATAGGTACAAAAATCAAGACCTAATTGCTGCATGCATTTATTCATGCGCTTGGGCGCAGTGTGGCCTACGGACTACCCTAAAACACACAAAACCCCCGCTAAACATTGGTTTCAGCGCATTTGCCATGTCATTCCGTTGGGCCCACTGACCGACCAAACAACCCATTCATTCACAATGGTTTAAGTGACTGTGGGGCGACGGTGTGGGGCGTTTTGTTGGAGCTCTCTGGCCGGTTGTTTACCTGTTCTTTTTCCAAGGCGTCACATCCCGAAACCGCCAAATGAAAATGTGGAAACGACCGCAATGATCAATGCCGCAGGTATGAGCGCCAATAGCCACAACCAATCCCGATTGGATTGATCAGTCGTGCGTGCTTCACGCTTCTTTCTGCTTCCAGCATCCGGTTTATTTTGCTTTTTAAATAGTGCGCGGAGCCTTGGAAAAGTGACAGATAAGGCTCTTAATGCCAAAGCCAAAAGTCCAACCCCAACTAGAAAAAAGTACCATAGTTCTAAATCAAGTGCCGCAAGAAAAAAAGCGCCAGCACTTGCCCAGGCCAGAAGAAACCCGAGTAAGCCCAAAGCAATCCGCTTCTGTTTGCTATCGTCTTCAATGGAAGATTGATGGGTAAGCTTAACACCTGCACTCGGAACGACATCATGGATAGGTTGGGGTTCATGCCAATTTGCTCGTGGCACGTGACGCGGAAGTTTAAGTACTCGGGCACTCTCAACTTGGGAAGAAAACGCCATCAAGGCTTTCACGGGAATGAGTTGGTCTACAAATGAGGGCGTTACCACCACTGTTTGCACGGACTCCTCTGGAAGAATCTCTGCGACCGGTTCAGCGATGTGGGTGCCTGAGGCAGCTGAAGCTTGACCAATCTTTTCCACGCACCAGCCCGGCATAAGGCTTCGTTTTTGAAGAGTGCAGCCTTGAAGAATAATTCCAAAGGCTAGCAACAAGATTGTCAATCGAAAAATCATAGTGCAAGTAAGGAAATTAGCACCGCATGAAAAAGTGATTCCGTTGGGACTCGAACCCAAAACCGTCTGCTTAGAAGGCAGATGCTCTATCCAGTTGAGCTACGGAACCAAGCGTTCGCGCATTCGCGGACGACGGTGCAAAGATGCAAATTCAAATGCATTAACTTTAAGGAAAACCAAGTCCATGCCATCATTCAACCCAAAACCTCGCAATTACCGGAGATTGTTCATGGCAGTGGCCATTGCTTTGGGAAGCTTCTTCCAAGCTTCAGCCCAATGCACCGAAGCGGTGGAACCCATCGCGTTGTTTGAAGTCCAAATGCTCGAATCCATTGAAATCCCTACGGTTGATGCATCCAATCACGTTGGCCTCGACCTCGTAGAATCCGCTTTCAACGACCTGCGCTTGCACAAATACAATGAGTGGACATTGATGCTGCCCTTCATGGAAGGCAAGATGCTGCCCGTTGAGCTGGAGTCCTTTCTCCCTTTCAGCGACGCCTTTATGATTGGCCGTTCGCAAGCGGATAACAAGTTTGTAGAAGAGATCTACCGGCCCAAGCTGCTTTCCTACCGGGTAACATCACCGGGAATGAAAGGCACGATCGTTGTCATGGAAGAATTCGTCATGGGCACGATTCAATACCGTGGCCGACAATACGACTTAAGCGCAATTCGCAACGGCGCGGACGGCAAGCACGTGCTGTTTTTGCTCGCCGATGCAGCCTACCCCTTAGAATTTGAGTGTGGGGTGGATGAATACGGCCCGCGCCGGGACGTTATGCCCATGGGCATTCAACCCCCGACCTCCACGGCGAACCAAATCACCGACTGCGTCGAAGTGGCCTTCGATATCGATTTTTATACATACGGAACCTTTGGCGACGATTGCTACCCCGCCGTGGAATGGGCATTGGCTCTTCTGGCCGGGGTGAATACCATCTACACCGAAAGCGTAGACGCTCTGGTCAACATTCAAGCGTCGTACATCCACGTGTGGGAAACCACCGATCCGTACAACGGCATCACCAACGATGCAGGTAGTATGCTGGATACCTTTCGCCTGGAGTGGCTCAATAACTCCAACCTTTCTGGAATCCAGCGGGACATTGTCCACCTGCTCAGCCGAAGAACCAACACCGGTACAGGGGGCATCGCCTACCTGGATGTCGTGTGTTCTTCCTCCTATGCAGCCGGATTCAGCGCAAACCTCGAATCGGGGAACACCTACAATCTGAACAACTACGCTTGGAACTTAAATGTCGTGGGTCACGAGCTGGGCCACAACTTCGGTTCGAATCATACGCACTGGTGCGGCTGGTCCAACGGTCCAATTGACAATTGCTACGACGTGGAAGGAAGCTGTTCCAACAACCCGCAAGCCCAGGTCGGCACCATGATGAGTTATTGCCACGCCGTTGCAGGCGGTTCCGTAAACCTCGAATTCCACCCCACTGTGGTGGCGGAAGCATTTGTCCCGACCATCACCTCCGATGGCGGCTGCTACACAACATGCGTAGACATGACCACCAGCTGCCAGTACTTCGGCTGCACCGATTCAGGGGCCTGCAACTACGATCCTAATGCCGTCGAAGACGACGGCACCTGTGCATATGAAATTGACGGCTGTGGCGTCTGCGGCGGCAACAATTCGACGTGTTCGGGATGCACCGATTCAGTGGCCTGCAATTACGACTCCGAAGCCACGATCGACGACGGATCTTGCTTCTACGCTCCGCCAGGTAGTACCTGCGATTGCGAATACACCACCTCCTTCACGGTCAACCTAGCAGCCGGCGATACCGACAGTCAGACGCTTGAAGCGGCCGGTTACGTCACAGGATTCAACGTCGTCCTTAATTTCATCGACACACCCGTAGACAATTCCTGGGCCAACGAAATGATGGTCGGCTTGACCACCCCCGACGGAACGTGCCTCCAATACGGCGGGTACAACTTAACCTTGGGCTGCCCCAGTGCTGGACTGTGGCCAAGCAATTGGAGCACAAGCGCGGCGGGCACCTACACCGCAACGGCCGTTTTCGATGAACCCATCTCGGGCATTGGCCAGTGGACCATCACCATCATGAATTCATGGGCATCTTCCGACGGAGCCTCCTACGACACGGACATTACGTTCAATGGACTTTGCGAAGGCTCACCCACCGTCCCCGGCTGCATGGACGAGACGGCATGCAACTACGACCCCAATGCCACCGCCGATGACGGTTCCTGCGAATTCACGAGCTGCGCAGGCTGCACCGACAGCTCCGCTTGCAATTACAGCTCCGAAGCGACCAACGATGACGGTTCATGCGAGTTCACGAGCTGCGCAGGCTGCACCGACAGCTCCGCTTGCAATTACAGCCCCGAAGCGACCAACGATGACGGTTCCTGCGAGTTCACGAGCTGCGCAGGCTGCACCGACAGCTCCGCTTGCAATTACAGCCCGGAAGCGACCAACGATGACGGTTCATGTGAGTTCACGAGCTGCGCATGCCCCGGTGACCTCGATGGCGACAACCAAGTCGCGGTTAACGATGTGCTCCTGTTCTTGAGTGACTTTGGCTGCGTAGATGCGCCCTGCATAGGCGATGCCACCGGCGACGGCATCACGACCATAGAGGACCTACTTCTCATGCTTTCGAACTTCAGCAATATCTGTAAGTAAAGCCGATCACGACCGCACAAAACCGCACAAAAAAGCCGCCCCGATTGGAGCGGCTGGTGAGGCTATGTGGCATCCAAAAAACTAACCCTTACTTCATTGAACCCTACAACCTGTATGTAAAACTGCAAGAGGAATAAAAATGTTTCGAAGGGAGCAAAAAAAATCTGACTGCACCCGCCCAGGCGCATCCTGTGCCATTTTCACTCGGTTTTGCGGGCTTCTTCGAGCCGTTTGACGAGGATGCTTGCATCCCCATTTTCACCGTGCATTGACCAGCACAACGTTCCAAGCGTGGTATCCGTCATTTTTACGTCCACCACGTCGCGGCCAGAAACACATCCGGCCTTTACAAACACCAATCCTTCCGCCCCGACCAACCTGCCGGCCTCAACAAATTCGGTAGCATCGAATGTCACCTCCATCGAAGTGCGTTGCTCCTCCAGTAAGTCATCCACGTTGCTGCGATCAACGACAGAATACTGCCCGAGCAGGGCTGTGGCGATTTCAGCTGCCCAGGTCTGGCTAGATTTACGGTGACAATCCACACCGCCCTCGTCAATAACTGCGATGGTCTGAATCGCACGTGCGTTGGCTTCCACCTCAGCAGTAACGCGAACCGTCCCCTTCCGGGTGAGGTCTTCAATGAGCTTGTGAACGACTTCGTTTTTGCAAGCGGATGAAATCCTTGGTTGATCAAACCGAAGGCTCGCCAAAAGCTCACCGCTGCTTAGGTCATTGAGCGACGCGTAAACTTCTGAGCACGTTTCGCCACAGCTCATAGAGTAGCGGTAAACGTAGTTGAAGGTAAATCTGTACGCGGTCGGCGGCACCCACTCCGTTGCTTCTTCAGCCACCACCGGCGAGCCGGAGTCCGGAGCAATGGCAATGCGGTTGCCCGGCAGCAACATGAGAGCTCCTTGGCGAATCCCCTCTTCCATCCCAGCGGTGATGTAAAAACTGAACCCTTTCCCGACACCGCTTTTGCGGGCGAGCTTTTTCATTTGGCGAACCTTCATGGGCAAGGCGTCAGAATCCACTTGCCGAATGTTGTCCAGCATTTGATACAACTCCAATGCCGTGTCGGCGTGTCCAGTTGTTTGGGACGCCGGCGACATGAGTTTCTGGGCTTGTGCTAAGGAAGTGACGTTGTAGCCTGCACGCTGAAGTTCGCCTGCAAACAGTTGCGCCATACCGAGGCGATCAGGACCCAAGTCCATGGCGACGAAATCGGGCATCACAAACGGCCGTTTGATTTCAATATCGTACGTTGGAACCAGCACCTGAGCCTGCAACGTCGGCCCCATGACTGCTGCGAGAATAAATGCGAGAAAAAATCGCTGGGAACGCGTCGATACTGCAAGAGGAAGCGAAGAACGAATCATCGGCAGCAAATTACCCTCAACTCTGTAAATTCGGCGAACAAATCGTATGAAAATGAATCGTTCCCTCTTCCCATTGTGTGCCATGCTCTTTTTGAGCGCATGCGATTTCTGTGAAACCAAAGGCACCGTGACCTTCGATAATACCGAGCGCCTCTGGTGTAACTGCGAAGTGACCTGGCCCAACGGCGATGTATACGTCATCAACGCGGGTGAAGAGCGCTCGTACGAATTCGTACGCGGCTCTTACGACTTCGATGCGTATTGTGGCAATGGGGCATGGGGCAATGACCTCTGTGGCCTCGAGGAAGGCATCATCACCCGTTCCTTCGACATCGACTGTGAGGACGAATACGTGATGAATCTCAACTTTTAATCGGACAGAATTCATTTTTTATTTAATGTTTTAACACCTGTTAAAATATTAGTACATTCGTCCTGTGAACGTTCCGCCCACTAACATCACCCGCGACCAACTGGAACACGCTGCCAAGGTGCTAAAGACCATTGCGCATCCGGTCAAACTGGAAATCCTCAAGATTCTGGCGAATCAAGAGCCCATGGACGTGACCACTCTCTGTGGACATGTGGGCATGGGGTGTCAAATTTCCATGATGAGCCACCACTTAACCAAGATGAAGGACAACGGCGTTCTTACTTCGCAAAAGCAAGGCAAGCAGGTATTCTACTCCATCGCAAACCGAAACTTACTGAACATCTTCAACTGCCTCGAAAACGGCGTCGACGCCTGACCCCCACCCCATGGAAATCTTCGGATATAGCATGGCGATTGCCATCGGCGTTTCCCTCGGGCTCATCGGCGGAGGAGGGTCCGTCCTGGCGGTGCCCGTCCTCGCCTATCTGTTCGGTATGGACGAAAAAGTTGCCACGGCGTGCTCCCTCTTCGTTGTCGGAACGGCCGCGCTGGTGGGCGGCTTGCAGCAGCATCGTCAAGGCAACGTCGACTGGCGCACTGCCGGGGTTTTTGGCCTGCCGGCCGTCGCCGGAGTCTGGACCGTGCGGCATTTCGTCGTTCCCGCATTGCCAGATGTCCTGTTTACCGTCGGCGACCTCGAGCTCACCCGACGGATGGGCATGTTCGGCCTGTTCGCTGTCTTGATGCTTTGGGCAGCATGGACCTTGCTCTCGAGCAAGGAGCGCAAAAGCGGTTCGGGCGAAGTGAACTACAACCACCCCTTGATCCTCACCGAAGGCCTCATCGTGGGCGCCATCACGGGCTTCGTGGGCGCAGGAGGCGGGTTCCTCATCATTCCGGCCTTGGTCATTTTGGCCAACCTGGAAATCAAGCGCGCCATCGGCACTTCGCTGATGATCATCGCCCTCAAATCGCTGCTCGGGTTCTTTCTGGGCGACGCGATGACCACAGCGATTGACTGGCTGTTTTTGGCGCAGTTTACTGGGTTGGCTGTCGCTGGTATTTTTGCCGGCGTCTACTTGGGCCGATTCATCGACGGCGCAAGACTCAAAAAAGGTTTTGGCTACTTCATCATTGCCATGGCCGTCTTCATCTTTACCATGGAATTCATCATCTAAACGCGATCATGAACGTCGAACAGATTTACACCGGCTGCCTGGCACAAGGCGCCTACTACATTCACAGCAACGGCGAGGGGGTCATCATCGATCCCTTGCGCGAAGTTCAGCCCTACATCGAACGCGCAGCGGCCGATGGGGTCAACATAAAGTACGTCCTTGAGACGCATTTCCACGCTGACTTTGTGAGCGGACACGTGACGCTCGCCGAAAAAACCGGAGCCACCATCGTCTACGGCCCCAACGCCAACACCACGTTTGACGCGCACGTTGCCGAAGACGGCGAATTGCTTCAGGTCGGCGACGTCACCATCAAGGTCTTGCACACGCCCGGCCATACGATGGAAAGCACCACCTACCTCCTCATCGACGAAAACGGAAAGGACCACGCCATCTTCACCGGCGACACCCTGTTCCTCGGCGACGTCGGACGTCCCGACCTCGCTCAGAAAGCCGCGACGTTAACGCAAGAGGAATTGGCGGGCACCCTGTTCGACAGCCTGCGCAGCAAGATCATGCCACTGGCCGATGACGTCACGGTCTACCCGGGGCACGGCGCCGGATCGGCTTGCGGCAAAAACATGATGAAGGAGACCGTAGATACGCTCGGCAACCAGAAGGCCATGAACTACGCACTCCGCGCCGACATGACCCGCGAGGAATTCATCACCGAAGTCACCGACGGCTTGCTCCCACCGCCCGCGTACTTCCCGCTCAACGTGAAGCTGAACAAAGAAGGCTACGAACCCATCGACAACGTACTGAGCCGCGGATTGGAGGCCTTGTCTCCCGATGCGTTTGAGGCCGTCGCGAACGAGACCGAAGCCCTCGTACTCGACGTGCGAAGCCCTCAGGAATTTGCCGCCGCACACATCCCCAGCAGCATCTTCATCGGCATCGACGGCAATTTCGCGCCGTGGGTAGGTGAGCTGATCGTCGACGTGACTACGAACATCATCTTGGTCACTCCCGATGGCCAAGAAAAAGAAGTCGTTACGCGCCTTTCGCGAGTCGGCTTCGACAACACGTTCGGTTTCTTGAAAGGTGGCGTAAACGCCTGGATCGCAGCCGGCAAGGAAATCGATACTGTGAAGTCAGTTCCTGCAACCGAAATGGCCACCAACTACGAGGCGTATGCCGACCGCATCTTCGACGTCCGCAAGCCTGGAGAATACCGTTCGGAACACGTCCTGAACGCGAACCACACGCCGTTGAACCGCCTAAATGAGCACCTAGCTGAATTCCCACAGGACGGCGAATTCTACCTTCACTGCGCAGGCGGTTACCGTTCCATTGTGGCCGCGTCTATCCTCAAGTCAAGAGGCATCCACAACATGATCGATGTGCAGGGGGGATACGAGGCTATCAAAGCGACCAGTGCTCCGAATTCCGATTACGTCTGTCCTTCAACCCTCTAAACCGCTCCAAATTGCATCCAAAAGAAAACAAAAACGCCCGACCTCATCGAGACCGAGCGTTCACTTCATTTCGTCGGGGCGGCAGGATTCGAACCTGCGATCTCCTGTTCCCAAAACAGGCGCCGTAACCGGACTAGGCCACGCCCCGAGCTATAAAAGCGTGGGCAAAGATAGTTGAAATTAATCTGTGTGCAAGCTCAGCTCGGATAGTATTTCGCTTTGAGTCGAAAGGCCACCCGAACCAGTAAAATCAAGGCAGGCACCTCCACCAAAGGCCCGATTACCCCCGCAAACGCCTGTCCTGAATTCAAACCAAAAACCGCAATCGCCACCGCAATGGCTAGCTCGAAATTGTTCCCAGCTGCAGTGAATGCAATCGCGGCGTTTTGATCGTAGGTAGCTCCCAACGCCCTGCTAACGAAAAACCCAATCAGGAACATCATTCCAAAATAGAGCAACAGCGGAATAGCGATGGTGACTGCATCAGTTGGGATTTGGACAATCAGTTCGCCTTTTAGTGAGAACATGACAACGATGGTGAACAACAAAGCCACCAAAGTCATGGGGGAAATCGCCGGGATAAATTTCGTCGCGTACCAGTGTTCTCCATAGGCCTTGGTCAGCCAAATTCGACTCAATGCGCCTGCTAGAAACGGAATACCCAGGTAAATCGCAACGCTTTTCGCGATGGTGCCAATGGATACATCCACAATCGCTCCGTCGAAACCGAAATACGGGGGCAATACGGTGATGAACAGCCAGGCATAAAAGCTGTACGCGAACACCTGGAACAAACTGTTTAGGGCCACGAGTCCTGCTCCATATTCACTACTTCCTTCCGCCAAATCATTCCAGACGAGGACCATGGCAATACAGCGAGCGAGTCCAATCAAAATCAGTCCCACCATGTAATCGGGGTGACCTTGGAGGAAAATCAATGCCAGAGCGAACATCAAAACCGGGCCCACAATCCAATTGAGCACCAGCGAAAGCGACAACACCTTGACATCACGGAATACCGCCGGTAAGAGCTTGTAATTGGCCTTGGCCAGAGGCGGGTACATCATCAAAACCAACCCTACTGCGATGGGCACATTCGTGCTTCCATATGTAAGCGCATCAATAGCCGCGGGCAAGGCTGGGACTCCATATCCCAATCCCACACCAATCCCCATGGCCAAGAAAATCCACAGGGTGAGGTACCGATCCAGAAAGCTGAGTGATTTAGACGAGTTCGTCATGATGGAATGCTGATTTGAGAGAAAACATAGAACATTTCGGCAGCGATTTGATCGGAGCACTCGTCGTAACGGGCGGCTTCCTCATGCGTATCATCGAATGCCTTGGGGTCTTTATAGCGGACCGCCAGCCGAACCGCCGCTCCCGGAATAACTGGACAATTTTCGTCTGCGTGGGCACAGGTCATCACAGCCGCAAACGGTCCGTCGGCGTTGGCGTCATGATCGAACAGCTTGGAAAAGGCGCACATTCCGTCGCCTCCAGGCGAATGCCGAACGACGTACATCGGATTTTCCCCGCTGCCACTTTCCACATCAAAGCCAATGCGTTCCAAAGCACCCACTGCCCGGGCGTCGAATGCTGTGACTTCTACACCTCCTGACAAGCACGCAACTGGCACCCCGAAAAAATCAGCGGCTGTTTGCGCCCATATCTGCGCAAACTGACTTCGTCTTGAATTGTGGGTGCAAATAAAATTGAGCCGCGCATATTCGTTATGGTCCACTTTTGACTGAACGAATGCGATTAACGGCTGCAATATTTCCATTCGCACAGAAGGGAGCTCAACAGTGAGCAAGGCATGAACTTTTTGAAGGATCTTGGATTGCATTTTCTGATGCGACATTGGTATGACAGTTCTAGGTTCCACGGGCTGTGAAAATCGTAAATAAATGGACCAAAACCCCTGATCACATGTTATGATTGCATGAACCGCGGCTTGGCACGAAAGGTGTTTTTAGAGAAAAAAAAATGCCCAGAAACATGGTTCTGAGCATTTTAAATCCTTGAAGGATTTGTTCAAGCGGAGAGACCGGGATTCGAACCCGGGCGACGGTTGCCCGTCGACAGATTAGCAATCTGCTCCGTTACCACTCCGGCACCTCTCCTACTTCGTTGCGGACGGTTCCGCTGAAGCGGCGACAAAGTTACGATAAAGCCTTGTCAAAACAAGAAAAATGCTTATCTTCCCTCTCTGAACAAATTTGACCAAACCAATTAACTTCAACTTCGATGAAAAAAGTTCTGATTCTCAGCGTTTTTGCGTTTTTCGCTTTCACAGCTAACGCACAATCTGACGCGTCAACTTCAAGCAAGTCTACTACTTCTCAAGTAGCTAATACGAAGACGGCAGCCGAAGGATCTACGAAGGACGTAGCCTTAGGTGGGACAACTTCTTCGGAGAAAGCTGCATCTTCAAAGGATGCGAAGTCTGGAAAAGACAATAAGGCTACTTGCAGCAAATCACAAGCCTCTTGCTGCTCGTCGAAGTCTGCCAAAGAAGGCGACAAAAAATCTTCTTGCTGCTCAGGTAAGGCAGCCGAAAGCTGCTCAAAAGGAAAGAAAGAAGGGGAAGCTCCAAAGAAGGACTAACTTCTCCCGAATCTGCGACAGCAGGTTTAATCAAAACCAACCATCGCCGCGCCGCCAAGGCGTAAAATCTTGCCAGCAACTTGAACAAAGACCACCCTCTCGGGTGGTCTTTTCTTTTGGTCAAATCTTTGAATCCCGTTAGAAGGTAAACCGCTCCTCGGCAATGTCGGCGATGTACTCACCAATGGCCAGTGCTGCTGTTGCTGCAGGAGACGGCGCATTCAACACATGGATATTCCGATCAGTGTACGAGATGCGGAAGTCATCACGCGTATCGCCGTCCTGTGATAACAGCAAGGCGCGAACTCCGCTTCGGCCGGGACGGAGGTCTTCCATGGTCAGGTCGGGAATCATGCGCTGAAGTGTCTTCAAGAAGAGGCGCTTCGAAAACGCACGGCGATACTCGTTAATGCCGAAGGCCATGTTCTGGAAGAAGAGCTTCCAAGTGCCGGCGTAGCCCAGTGCTTCCATTGTATCCTTCAAGTCGAAATCGGTTTTTCCGTAACCTTCGCGCTTGAATGTGAAGACAGCGTTGGGGCCACACTCGATTTCCCCGTCGGTCATACGCGTAAAGTGCACACCAAGAAAGGGAAAGTCCGGATTGGGTACTGGGTAGATGAGGTTGCGCACCTTGTGCTTGGCCTGATCGGTCAATTCGTAATAGTCTCCACGGAAACCCACCACGCGTTCCCTCAGGTCCACGCCGTCCTTCCGCGCGAGCCGATCCGCTTGCAATCCACCACACACCACCACGTGCTTAGCACGGTATCCCTCCACAGCCTTGTTGGTTCGAACGATAGTCACATCGCCCTCGCGCTCAAATGAGGCCACTTCCTCGCCAAGGCGAAGAGCGCTGCGGGGTTGTTGACCCAATGCCAAATCGACCATCTTCTTTGTAGCGGCTCGGTAGTCGATGATGCCGGTGCATGGCACCCACAACGCATCAACGCCCTTGCAGTGTGGTTCAATCTCGCGCAACTGGTCTGCATTGATACGCTCAAGGCCTTCAATCTCATTCTGCTGCCCGATCCCGTGGATCTTCTCAAGCATGGGGAGCTCGGAGTCCTCCACAGCCACCACGACTTTACCACACACGTCATGCGGAATGTTGTGCTCTTGGGCGAATCGAACCAGCGCACGCCGGCCTTCGACGCAGTTTTTGGCCTTTAATGAACCGGGCGGGTAATAGAGCCCCGAGTGGATGACCCCAGAGTTGTTCCCCGTCTGATGGTCCGCCAGTCCCGCTTCCTTTTCGATCAGGAGCATGGAGCGGTTTGGGTAGCGTTGCTGCAGTTGATGGAGCGTAGCCGCCCCAACGATGCCACCGCCCACAATGACAACGTCGAAGTCGTTGCCCATTTGTTTCGCTTCATTCATCGGTGTAAAAGTACAAACGCTCTATCTTGCTCCCATGAGCGCATCTGCTGTCCAGCACCCGAAAAAGGTTAAAACCGCCTGGGCCATGTATGACTGGGCCAATAGCGTGTACTCCTTGGTCGTCACCACGGCCATCTTCCCCATTTTCTTCAACGCCCTCACCTCCGAACGCAACGATGCTGGCGAGATCGTTAACGACGTTGTGACTTTTTTCGGAGCCGAGTTCATTAACACGCAACTTTACAGCTATGTCCTTGCAGCCAGCTTCATAGTTGTCATCATTGCCTCGCCCCTACTCAGCGGCATGGCCGATGTGTCCGGTAAGAAGTTGCAGCTGATGAAAATTTTCTGCTACACGGGAGCATTGGCCTGCATGTCGATGTATTTCTTTGATTCAGCGCACCTGGAATGGAGCATGCTGAGTTTGTTCTTGGCTAACATCGGTTTTTGGGGTAGCCTTGGGTTCTACAATGCCTTCCTCCCCGAAATCGCCCCGCGCGAGGAGCACGATAAGTTGAGCGCGAAGGGCTATGCATTCGGCTACGTTGGTAGTGTCTTGCTGTTACTGGCGTGCCTCGGATTAATCATGGGCATTGGCAGCCACATGACCCCCTGGGCCTTTGTGCTAGTGGGCATCTGGTGGATCTCTTGGGCCCAACCGGCCTTCCGCAAATTGCCATCGAACCCCTTCAATAAAAAAATGACCAGGGACTTGTTCAACCACGGCTTTCGCGAGCTCAGGAACGTCGCCAAAGAGCTCACCGAACGCGTTGACATTATCCGGTTTCTCTGGGGATTCTTCGTACTGTCCATGGCGCTGCAAACCATCATGCTGATGGCCTCTTCCTTCGGCATCAAGGAAGTCAACCTTGCCGATGATCAACTCATAATCGCCATCATTGCCGTACAGCTCCTTTCCATCCCCGGAGCATTTTTCGTTTCGTGGATAAGCAGTAAGGCTGGTAACATCCGTACCCTCATCGGTTGTTTGATCATATGGATGGGGGTCTGCGTGTATGCGTATGGCATGGTCAAAGATGTAAACGGATTTTTCGTCGCGGCCGGTGTTATCGGTTTTATGATGGGGGGTACGCAGAGCCTGAACCGCAGCAGCTATTCAAAGATGCTGCCCATTACGGAAGACCATGCATCGTACTTCAGTTTTTACGAGGTGCTCGAGAAGGGCGGACTGATCATCGGCATGTTCAGCTGGGGCTATATCGAAGGCTTCACCGGTTCTATGCGGTCCAGCATTCTTGCCTTGATCATTTTCTTCGCGGTAAGCATCGCCTTGTTGAGCTGGATTCCCAAAGCCCAGCGCATCTGAAATTCGTGCCCGTCATCATTGCTTCGGCAGGAACGCGTGTTCGAGCAGTTCGAATTCGACTCGACGGTTTTGCTGACGACCGCCCTCTGTAGCATTATCCGCCACTGGGTTTCGGCTTCCATACCAGGCCAACTTCAGACGAGCAGGATCTACCCCTCGTTCCTTCAGCGCATCCAGAACAGAAGCTGCACGTTGTTCGCTGAGCGCGAGGTTGTGCGCTTCAGTGCCGATGAAATCCGTGTGGCCGTTCACCTCAACCACGAGAAAACGATTGGTCCGCATCTCCGCAGCCACAGCTTCCAATTGCACCAAAGCCAGCTCGGTCAATTCACTGGAGTCGAATTCAAAGAGAACAGCATCCCATCGCACATGCTCTCTCTGGTAAACCTGCCAAGGTGGATCGGTCACCGCGTCGGCGATGGTTTTATTGAGGCAGCTGCAGTCCTCTGGGCGATTCACAGGTATGATGCGAATGCCGTCGAGGTAGACATACGCCCACGCGCTGGATTGGCTTGGAGCGTCCCGGCGTTCAAGCACTTTCAATTCGACGGACGGACGGAAGTTACCAATGGTGACGTGCGCCTCTCCTCCTTGGGCTTGGAATGCATCGCTCAATTTGGTCCAACTCCAGCGATCACTTAGCAAATTCAGGAGCGGATTTTCGACTTGGGCAACCGCATCCAATCTCCCTTCCCCCACTTCGCGCAACGGCGACAAACTGAAGTGAAACCCCATGCCATCAGTAATCAACCGACCCATATCCGCCGCGCAGACCCACCACTCCACGCACACCCATTCACCAGCCTTTAACGGTCGCTGCAGTTCCGCGTGGAGGTATTCGCGGTAGTTGGGTTTGGATGAAGCGTACAGGACGAGCCCAGCATAGGCTTTTCCATCTAAGGGCTTTTGGCTTCCGAAAACATTCTTCGGAACACCCGAAGCTGAGCCGGCCGCACAGGCATCAAAATGATCTGGCGTTCCGGCATTGCATTGGCTCCATCCCTTAAGCGTCTGCAATTCCGACTGGGTATAGTCGTTTGGGCACCATTCCTTGTCCTCAAAGCTGCCGTTTGAAATGAGATTTTGTGACCACCCGCTTGCTGCTGCGAGCAAGAACAAAAAAGAAAGCCACCCCCGCAAGTTGCTGGGGTGGCTTCGAAATGCTATGTGATGCGCAATGCGCTGCACTGCGTGCAATTACTTCACCAATTCGAACACAACACGACGATTTTTCGCACGGCTGACGTCCGAATCTCGTGTACTTGCTGGATCATCAGCTTCCATGGAGTCCACGATGAAGCGGTCCGCAGCCAAGCCAAATTCACCAAACTTCTTCACCACTTCTTCCGCACGCTTGTAACCGAGCTCGCGGTAGCGGGGATTGATTTTGCCTTCGTTGAATTCATCGGTATCTGCGTGACCGATGACGCGAAGCTGCCAAGAAGGATTGTCCTTCAATAAATCCGCAAGACGCTTAACGGCCATCTCACCTGCCCCTGTTGGGCGACGCTTGAGGAAAGCGTAATAGACTGCTGAGCCAGCTACAACCTCATCGGCAGAAGCGTCCGGACCTGGTGCGGCAGCACCAAAGACTAAATCCGTTCGAACTTCATCAGCAGCGGAACACGCGCATTGCGACTTCGCGTCGATGGGCGAAACCTTGACGTTGTCCAAATAATAGTAGGCATGGCCAACCTGATAGCCCGGAACGTTTGAAGGCTTCTTGACCTTCTCGTCTTCGATGTCTTTGTCCGTGTGGAAGCCCCCGATGATGATATACTCCTCTTCACCCGTACCGATGAAAGTTCCGCAAACGGTTTCCCAACCGTCGACCAAAGACATCACCTTATCCGTTTTATGTAGGATATCTGGCGTGCGCACCAAAAGACCGGTGTTGCCTTGCTCCACCTTGCGGTCACTGAGCACGGCACCGATTCCGTTAACGGCATAGCGAGACAAGTCGCTGAGACTGATATCAAATGACACGCAGTAGAGCTGGTTCTTTTCCATCTCAGTAGTGAGTTCTACTTCGTAGTAGGTACGCTTCACCTTCGGATCTTTGCTGTAAGCGCGCAATCCTGCGTAGCACACACCGTCAGCTGCCTCTTGAGTACCATAAGTATTATCGGGAATGTTCACCTTCTCTGACTTCATGCCTTCGGCGAATAAATCGAGGGGCACCTCAGTCGCGCGAAACCAATTTTCAGTGTACGTCTCCAATTCGCCTTGCTTCTTCAATTTACGCAAGTCCGAATTCTCAAAGCTTCCGTTGGGAACTAGGTTGTCCCCTTGAGCGGTTGCGGGGTTGGACCCCATCACCAAAAACACCACGAAGGGCACCATTGCTAATCGCTTTATCATCGTAATTCCAGTTGTTTTCATTTTTATTTCAGGCCCGCAGCCGGGGTTGCAAGTTAGCCACTTTCAATCAATGCAAAATTTTGAACACCGCTTCTTTCAGCAAAAAGGCGTCGGGCGTCGTGGCGTTGCCCTGGCCTTTTGATTTGCGGTCGGCTTCCCGGAGGTAGCCAAATACCCTGCCAACTTTATCCATGGGGTAGTTGCGCGCGGCTTCGGCGTATTGCTTCACGGCGAAGGGAGCGCAGCGCAAGGCCTTAGTAGCGGCAGGACTTGAACGGTCCTTCAAACCGTGATATGCGTACACTTTGCTGAAAAAACTGTTGAGCACCGGCATAATCATCGCAACAGGATGGTCCTTGGGGTTCGCGGCAAAAAACTCCGTGATGCGCTGGGCACGCTGCAAGTCTTTTGACCCGAGGGCACGCTGCAATTCAAACACGTTGTAATCCTTGCTTATGCCGATGTGCTTCTCGATTTGTTCTGGCTCAATCGCTGTTCCTTCGGGCAGAACAATGCTCAACTTCGTCAATTCGTTGACCACCTTGCGCAAATCGTTGCCCAGGTATTCAGCGAGGATCTGGGCGGCCTGCGGCGTGATGCTCAAGCCGGTGTCACGGACGTAATTGCTGATCCACTCGGGTAATTTGTAATCGCGCACTTTCTCGCTGAGGAACAATACACCTGCTTTGCTGATCGCCTTGACGGCTTTGAGGCGGCCGTCAGCCTTTTTGTTTTTGAAGCAAAACACCAGCACCGTGGACGCCACCGGAGCTTCGGCGTAGGCCTCCAACTTCACCATGTCATCCTTGCGCCGCCACGCAGGCCAATCTTGGGCCTCACGCATCAACACAAGCTGACGTTCGTCCATCATGGGGAAGCGCCGGGCCGCCTCCAATACATGGTCAACATTGGTATCGCGTCCGTAAACCACCGTTTGGTTGAAGTCGCGCATGGACTCCTCGACCACGTTGTTTTCGAGGGCCTTGGCAATTTCGTCGATGAAGTATGGCTCCTCGCCGTGCAACAGGTATACCGGCTTCAATGAACCGGCTTGAATGTCTCGGATAACCTGGCGATGCGGCATGCCTACGAAGATAGAATGCGGATGCGGTATTTTTGAGCCCATGGCACAGGAGTTACCGACAGCGCGCATCCAACTGGGACCGTGCACCTACGTACCGCTCAACCTGCCTCCTTTCGAACTGAAATGGCAAATGAGCAGCGACGGAAAAGGCGTGGTCTCACCCTGCCTCGTCCGCAAAAAAACCGTCGCCCTCGAACCCGAAGAATGGGTGCGGCAGCACTGGCTCCATTACCTGTCCAGCGACCTCGGTTATCCCCTGAGCCTCACGTCAGTTGAGTTGCCGTTGGACTTGAACGGCCAGGCTCAGTTTGCTGACGTGGTATGCCACAATCCGGACGGCCAAGCCCTCCTCATGGTGGAGTTGAAACGACCAGATGTAGCCCTGAGCAGAGCCGTACTCGATCAAATACTGCGGTACCACTTGAAGGTGCGCACGCCCCTCCTTGTAATTTCCAACGGTTTGCACCACCAAGGCTACCGCTTTAACGGGACCCAATTCACTCTGCTTGACAGCATTCCGCGCTATGAAGAGATGAACGCGTGAGGGACGCCTGAACAGAAAATTCGCGGAGATGGCCCCATTGGAGTATTTTCGCGCCATGATCATTCAAGAAATCATCGCCATCGCTGGCAAACCTGGGCTGTACCGCATCCTTGTGACCAACCGTTCGAACCTTGTTGTAGAGTCCATGTTGGACCGCAAGCGTTTGAGCATTCCTGGCACGAGCCGCATCAGCAGCCTGGCCGACATCACCATGTACACCACCGAAGAAGACGTGCTGTTGATGGACGTTCTCAACCGCATAAACGAACACGTGGGGTCCAACGATGCTCCCTTGGTGAAAGGCGACGCACAGGCTACGCGGGATTTTGTGGATGAAGTCATCCCTGAACTTGATAACGAGCGGGTGTACAACTCAGACTTGAAGAAGTTGGTCCAGTGGTTCACCATTTTGAAGGATAATAATGCCTTCCCCTTAGAGCAAGAATCGGCCGAGGAAGAGCAAACATCCGAGACAGAGATACCGGCAGATGATGCGCCGAAGGCGGAGGAAAAAAAGAAAGCCACCAAAAAATCAACCGCCAAAAAATCAGCCACGAACAAGGCGGCTCCCAAGAAGGCGGCTCCCAAGAAGGCGGCTCCCAAGAAGGCGGCTACTAAAAAGGCGGCTACCAAGAAATAAACGCATGAAGGAAATCGCAGTCATCGGCGCGGGCACTATGGGCAACGGCATTGCCCACGTATTTGCTCAATCGGGATTCCATGTTACCCTTATCGATGTTCAAGAAGCCGCGCTAGAACGCGCATTGGAAACCATTGGGCGTAACCTCGACCGCCTGATAAAAAAGGAAAAAATCACAGCGGACGATAAAACGGCCACACTCAGCCGCATACGCACCAGCGCCGTATTGGACGAAGGTGTATCGAACGCCAACCTCATTGTTGAAGCGGCCACGGAGCGTACCGACCTCAAACTGAGTATTTTCAAAGCGATGGACGCTGCGGCCCCCGCCGACTGCATCCTCGCCACCAACACCTCTTCCATCTCCATTACGCAAATTGCCGCGGCGACCAACCGCCCCGAGCAGGTCATCGGCATGCACTTTATGAATCCCGTACCCGTGATGAAATTGGTGGAGGTCATCCGCGGTTACGCCACGAGCGATGCGACGTGTGCTGCCGTCATGGAATTGTCCCAATCACTCGGCAAGGCACCTGTGGAGGTGAACGATTACCCGGGCTTCGTGGCCAACCGCATCTTAATGCCCATGATCAACGAAGCCATCATCACGTTGCACGAAGGCGTTGCGGATGTGGAGGCCATTGATACGGTGATGAAACTTGGAATGGCGCACCCCATGGGTCCATTGCAATTAGCGGACTTCATCGGTTTGGACGTCTGCCTGAGCATCCTGCGCGTCTTGCACGTTGGATTGGGCAACCCCAAGTACGCACCGTGCCCACTGCTGGTCAACATGGTCAAGGCTGGACATCTCGGTGTCAAAAGCGGCCAAGGGTTCTACGTGCACACGCCTGGCAGCAAAGACCTGGTGGTAGCACCCAACTTCCACTAATTCCCCGATATTCGGGACATGAAAGGTTCCCGCGAACGCCTGCACGAAATCATTTTCGAAGCAGATACTCCGGCCGGTAAGCGGTTCGACGTGCTTTTGCTTTGGCTCATCGTCGCCAGTGTTATTGCGGTGATGGCCGAGACCGTTCCAGACTGGCACAATCGCTACTTCGGCATCTTTGTGGTGCTCGAATGGTTGTTTACCGGGCTGTTTACAATCGAGTACTTGGTCCGTCTTCTGGTGGTCAAGCAACCGCTGCGTTATGCCATGAGCTTTTTTGGCGTGGTTGATTTGCTCGCCATCCTTCCCACCTTTGTCGGGCTACTCGTTCCCGGTTCGGGCAGTTTGAGGATCATTCGTATCCTCCGGTTGCTCCGGGCCTTTCGGGTATTGAAATTGGTTGGCTTTATCGAAGAGGCCCGAGGCCTTCAAACTGCTCTGCGCGCGAGCCGACGGCGGATTATCGTTTTCCTCAGCGTCGTCCTCGCGTTGGTTACGATTTTAGGCACATTGATGTACCTGGTGGAAGACGGACAATCCGGCTTCTCGAGCATCCCGAAAAGCATTTACTGGGCAATTGTCACCGTGACCACGGTCGGCTATGGCGACATCGCACCCCAGACCATTGTCGGCCAACTCATCGCTTCATGCATGATGATTATCGGCTACGCCATCATCGCCGTACCTACGGGTATGATTGGGGTCGAAATGATCCGCAAGGGCGCAGTGTCAGCAAACGTGTCCACGCAGGCCTGTCCGGCGTGCGGGCGAGACGGCCATGACCCCGATGCGGATCATTGCAAGTACTGCGGAAACGCCTTGTAAATTCCCTTGCATTCTTTGGCCTGTGTATTAAATTGCCAAAACTGTCCATCGTGTATTTTTCCCGCGGACAGCACAAAAATTCACGACCATGAGCCAACCCACTCGCTTATTTGACTTTCCCCGGTACCAATTGGCCAATCGCCCATTGGACCGCATGATGACCATGCCGAATAATGGCAACCGCGTCTCTTACTCAACTGAACAATTCGTCGAAGCCGTCGACCGCACTGCACGCGGATTAATTGCCATGGGCCTCCAGGCAGGAGATAAAGTGGCCTTGGTTTCGCACAATAACCGCTGCGAGTGGAACATCATGGACCACGCTATCATGTCGGTAGGGTCCATCAACTGCCCGCTTTACCCCACCATGACGGAAGCGGATTACGAATACATTCTAAACCACAGCGAAAGCCGTTACTGCCTTGTCAGCAACCAAGAACTGTACGATAAGGTGATGTCCATTAAGGATAAAATCCCTGCGCTCGAACACGTCTTCATGTTCGAGCACGGCAATGGCAACCACTGGTCAGCTATTGCTGAAGCTGGCAGCGAAGAGCAGCAGACCGAACTCAACGAACGCATGGCAGCAGTCAAGCCGGAGGATTTGGCGACCATCATCTACACATCTGGCACCACCGGAACGCCCAAAGGAGTCATGCTCAGCCACAATAACATCACACAAACGGTGATGAAGAGCATTCCCCGTATCCCGGAGGTTCTCACCGATTCGGACTACCGGGTGTTGAGCTTTCTACCGGTCTGCCACATTTTTGAGCGCATGCTGCACTACTTGTATATGTACATTGGCGCTAACATCTACTTCGCCGAAAGCTTGGAGACCATCAAAGAAGATTTGGCCTACAGCCAGCCTACAGTCTTCACTGCTGTGCCGCGTTTGCTGGAAAAGTTCTACGACGGTATTGTACAGAAAGGCCGAGCGGCAGGTGGCGCCAAAGCGGCCATCTTTAATTGGGCCGTGGACCTGGCCCTGCAATGGGAGCCCGACGGCCAGAACGGCGGTTTCTACGAGTGGAAACTAGGCATTGCCCGAAAGTTGGTCTTTAGCAAAGTCAAGACGGCCCTCGGCCTAGACAACATCCGCGCCGTGGCCTGTGGTTCAGCGGCATTGGCCCCTCGCCTCGCACGCTTCTTCTGCGCAGCCGGCATCCCGATTTACGAAGGCTATGGTTTGACAGAAACAAGCCCCGTCGTCACCGTAAACTCCGACGTCGAGCCCGGCCTGATGCGCATCGGTTACGTCGGTAAGCTAATCGACGGTGTCGAGGTAAAGTTCGGTTCAGATGATGAAATCCTCGTTCGCGGTTTCAACGTTATGATGGGCTATTTCAAGGATGATGCGAAAACCGCCGAAGTCATGACCGACGATTGGTTTCACACCGGCGACATAGGCAGAATGGATGACGGCTTCTTGAAAATCACCGATCGCAAGAAGGAGATGTTTAAGACCTCTGGCGGCAAGTATGTAGCACCACAGCTCCTTGAAAATGCATTAAAAGCTTCCTTGTTCATCGAGCAGGTAATGGTCGTTGGCGATGGCCAGAAATTCCCAGGAGCTCTCGTGGTCCCAAATGTTGACGCAGTCGCAGAATGGTGCAAACGCAAGGACCATCCATTTCCCGGCATGGAGGGCATCCGCGACGACGCGCGCATCACTGCCCGCATCCAAGAAGACGTGAATCGCCTGATGGAGCCATTTGCGCAATGGGAAAAGGTAAAGGCCATCCGTGTTTTACCAACCATGTTCGCTATCGAAAATGGCGAGCTGACACCAACGCTAAAACTCAAGCGAAAGCCCATCAAGGAGCACTACCAAGGCGAAATTGACCAGCTTTACGTTTAACCGCTCCAAATCCGAATGTCAGAGACGCTGATTAACCTAGACTTCGCACTGTTTAAGCTGTTCAACACCCCCTGGCCCGGTGGAGACCAGATTATGTGGGCTGTTTCTGGACTGTGGTGGTGGACACCGCTCTACTTGCTGCTTCTGTGGGAGCTATGGAAAGCTTCGGACCGTGCTTTGGATCGGTCCTTGATAAGGGTCTTCTTCCTTGCCCTGTGCATCACCGGCACAGATGTGATTTCCGCGCGGATCATCAAGCCCGGAGTTCAGCGGTTTAGGCCGTCGCACTCTATCGAACTGCGTGATGATATCCATCTCGTGACACCTCCGGGAGCGAACAAACCATACCGCGGAGGCCGCTTCGGCTTCGTCAGCTCTCATGCTGCGAATTACACCGGCATCGCCCTGTATTTCGGTCTCTTGCTGGGCGGAGGCACCTGGCTGTGGGTGCTTCTTGGATGGGCGGTAGTCATCGGGTACAGCCGCATGTACCTCGGAGTCCACTTTCCGCTGGACATTGCAGGTGGCATGGTACTCGGTGCTTTTATTGGCTACATCACGTGGCGCCTGCAGAACAAATTGGCAAGCTCGCCCATCAACACCCAATGAACTTCATCGCTGTTTTCGTAGGTGGCGGGCTCGGAAGCCTCGCACGTTATACCCTGGGACTCGGGATAAACAAGATGGGGTGGTTGTCCCCTTGGGGCACTTTGGCCTCTAACGTTTTGGCGACAGCCCTCCTGCTCACGCTTATGTTGCAAGCCACGATGGGTGGAACCAGTTGGCCGTCCAAATCCCAGCCGCTGTTCCTGCTTTTGACTGTGGGGTTCTGTGGCGCCTTTTCTACCTTTTCAACTTTTGCTGCCGACACCCTCTCCTTGCATGCTTCGCATGGGCTAGCGTGGTCGGTGACCAATGTATTTGTTAACGTCTTTCTGTGCTTGGCGGTAGGAGGCTTGGTATGGACGAATTCTCCCGCCAGCTGATGGCCAACGTGGTTCTCCAACTTACCTTTAACTTCCTATTGTATTCCATAATTGCTCCTTTCATGAAACCCACTGCTTTAATTCGTTTGGCCTTTTTCGCCTTCGGCGTTAGCTTAATTTTCGGGCCCTCCATGGCCACGGGCCAAATCGGATTACCACCAGCGGGAGAGCCGCCGAAGGGAGGAAAGGTTGACGAACAAACTCAGATGCAAAACCGCATCCGGGAAAAGGATGAAATGAAGCGGC